>DALV01000094.1:2056-17740 GCA_002496905.1 Euryarchaeota archaeon UBA105
CCCTTTGATTCAGAGAATCTTAGCAGCCGTGGTAAATACCCTAGCATCAGGATAATCCGAGCAGTATTGGTAAGTGTAGGTGTTGCGAATCAATCCAGAGGGCCCTACGAGAAACTCAGCGGTCGACATCCACGGATTGTCAACTAAGGGGCGATTAATCGAACGTCTAGCCTTTTGAAAATCAAGACCTATCTCCTTCGAATGAGACCAAGTTTCCTCAGGCGCATCATACAACACTTGTTCCACACCGAAGTTAAACAGACCGTATGCATTGTAGACCACGTAGTCGGGATCACAAAGTATTGGACAATCAATCTCGTATTTTTCCCGATATTCTGCAGCCCTCTCTGGCTCTCCTTGACCTATGATTACAGGGGTTATTCCAGCATCAAGATAGGCATCGTATTCCTCACTAAGTCGTGATGCTCTATCCAGACCGCATCCACAACCAAAGTGGCGCCAGAACATGAATAGAGCGGGGCCATCTGACCAGAAAGAGGATAATTTACGCGAGGACCCAGTATGATCGAGCAACTCAAGGTCAGGCGCTCTAGTGCCCTTTTCTAGTGGATTTGATCGCTTTTCCCCAGGTCCCGCTACCCAAATTTCAAGCCATTCTTTTTCGGCGTCTTCAACCAGCCTCTCTGTGGAACTCATACAATATGAGTTACGTATCACAGAATAAAGATTTAGTCGACTGAAACAGGTAGAACTCTTGTTGTACGATATCCCTGTAATACTTTCATGTAGCGCTTTTCAGCAAATTCCGCATCCAATTCTGAATCGCCGGTTTCTATGCGTAGTCTACGCACTGTTAGCAGCTTGGCTGGGGTACATATTCCCAATACTGAATCAATGCCTGCAGTTCTCAAAACATCGGGTGAGAGTTGTAAATTTCCTCTACCAATTAGGAAGCCTTGTCCACCCATTGGAGAAAGTAGGATAGTTACATCACCATCGTGTCCAGAAAGCAATTTGAGTAAATCTGATTCATTCAAATCTGTTCCTATTTGCTCACTACCAATACTTGCATCAATTCCAAGAACGGTAGGTTTCATCCCCACCATTTGTCCTATCGTTCGAAGTGTTCCACCTGAACCCCAGATGAGTAAGCGATTCTCTTGCATGAGAATTTCACGAATATGATCTGCTAAACCTTCAACGATTTCGTCTTCACCGGATGCTTCCACACGTTGCTTAGTTCCTTGCATCCATCGGGGGCTTGCAGGAGTCATCGCCTCTGCAAACATTCGTACAACCCAACGTCCCTCACGGTAGATTTCCTCATCGAGATCTAGGACTTCGGTATTTGCAACTAATAACTCTCCATCTAGCCATGCGGAGAGAACTTCGGCTGCAGCCTTTGGTGAAGACGCAAAACATCCTGAATGCATCTTTACTCCACAAGGAACTCCAATCAGCGGTAATTTACCCCGCCCTGCTTTCTGTAAGGCAGCTACAATATCTCGAGTAGTTCCATCTCCTCCACCATAGACCAGTAACTCGATTTCAGCGTCCAACAAGGTCTGAACTAAACCTGCTGTGTCTTCAGCGGAAGTTAATCCAGATGACTTATGTATTGTGGAGATATTACCAATTTCTGAGTCAATCCAATCCGTACCCATACGGCCCTCGCTAGTTACCCATTGCAAACCTGAGGTGTCTTTTCTTAACCTTGCAAAATGTGCCACAGCATCCTTGACTCGGGGTCCTGCTCTGTCCTCTGCACCCTGTGAACGGGCGTATTCTGCCTGTCCATCCGAACCCTTCAGACCCAATCGGCCTCCAAGCCCTGCATCAGGGTTGACGAGTAGCCCAATGCGGGTCATACCTCTCGCAGCAGGCAGGCGTTAATATCTCCACAGTCCTAGCGATTAGTGAAATGCGCATCGTTGTGGCACTAGGAGGAAATGCTCTGCTTAGGCGAGGGCAACCGATGACCGCTGAAAACCAGAGAGAAAATGTTCGAATTGCAGCCAAGGCTTTGGAACCAATTACAGACGGTAATCAATTGGTCATCAGCCATGGAAATGGGCCACAAGTTGGACTTCTTGCACTACAATCTGCCGCCTACGAAGAAGTTGAGGCGTACCCTCTCGATGTGCTTGGTGCACAGACTGAGGGAATGATTGGTTACATGATCGAGCAAGAGCTCGGAAACCTGCTTCCAATCGAAGTACCATTTGCTACAATCCTTACAATGGTTGAAGTTGATCCAGAAGACTCAGCCTTCCAAAATCCAACAAAACCAATCGGACCTATCTACAACCATGAAGATGCTAAACTTCTCGAGACTGAGAAGGGATGGACAATGAAACCTGATGGAGAATATTGGCGAAGAGTTGTGCCTTCTCCCGAACCACACAGAATTTTCGAAATGAGACCCATACATTGGTTGTTGGAAAAAGGAACGATTGTCATCTGTGCGGGTGGAGGCGGTATCCCTACGATTTTCAATAGCGAAGGAAATCTAGAGGGAGTTGAGGTCGTCATTGACAAGGATAGAGCGAGTTCTCTGCTCGCCTTCGAACTAGAAGCGGATTTGCTAATCATGGCTACCGATGCTGACGGAGTTTACCTAAATTGGGGGACTGATTCTGCTGAGAAAATATCGATCACCACTCCAGATGAGATTGAGAAGCATGAATTTGAGGCGGGTTCTATGGGCCCGAAAGTAGAGGCTGCCTGCGACTTTGTGAGAAGAACTGGGCAGCGGGCAGTAATAGGGGCGTTAGCCGATTTACCGGAGATGGTGGCGGGAGTCGCAGGGACCCAATTCGTCATCGAATGACCTATTTTCAGGCCAAGCCCTTCATACCGGCGATTCGTCGGCGTAGCCGACGGAGAGACACGCCATGAGCATGATTACGGTAGAGTTGGGTGAAGATGGAACCCACGAATATGCCTCTGGAATCACTGCAGGAGAGGTTATTCTCAACGTTCATGGAAAGCGCTCTGGAGCCGTTGCGGCACTAATCGACGGTGTCGAGCGCGACTTTTCTCACGTTCTAGATTCTGATTGTAGCCTTGAGCCAATAAACGGTGAGAGCGAGAAAGGATTGTACATTCTGCGCCATTCTTGCGCTCACCTTCTGGCGCAAGCGGTTGTCGAGATGTTCCCTGATGCTAAGCCGACGATTGGTCCACCAATCGACCATGGATTCTACTACGATTTCCATATGGACCCGATTGGTGATGAAGAACTAAAGGCAATTGAGAAAAAAATGAATCAACACATTCGAGCTAATCACGCGATGATCCGTGAGGAATATGACAATCAAACCCTGAGAGAAATGTTCTCAGAAAATAAATTCAAAATCGAAATAATGGATGACAAGGTAGGCCATGATGTTGGCTCCTCAGTCTATCGACAAGGTGACTTTGTAGACTTATGTCGTGGTCCTCACGTCCCTTCGACTTCTCATCTGCGTTGGTTCAAACTCACTAGCACAAGTACCGCATATTGGCGGGCTGATAGCAAGCGAGAATCACTTGTCAGAATCTATGGAATGTGCTATGCTAGCAAAGAAGGTCTGAAAGAACGTCAAAGACAAATTCAGGAAGCAGAAAAACGAGACCACAAGAAAATTGGCAAAGAAATGGAACTTTACATGATTAACGAGATGATTGGTAAAGGATTACCCGTATGGTTACCTCATGGGGAGATTCTCAAATCAGAAATCGAGCGCTATGCCGTCGAGACTGAGGAGGCTTATGGATATCAAAGAGTTACCACTCCAGTTTTAGCAAAGCAAGAATTGTTCGAATCTAGTGGTCACCTTCCTCACTACGCAGATGGAATGTATCCACCAATGGAAATGGATGACGGAACATACTATCTGAAGGCGATGAACTGTCCAATGCATCATTTGGTTTTCTCCAGCAAAAAGCGAAGTTATCGAGAATTGCCTCTGAGAATTGCTGAGTATGGTACCGTCTATCGCAACGAACTATCCGGAACCCTCGCTGGACTGCTCCGAGTTCGCATGCTTTCGATGAATGATGCTCACATCTACTGTACGCTTGACCAGGTAGGAGATGAGGTGCGTGCGAACGTTCAGATGGTCAACGATTACTACCGAACCTTCGGGTTCGAGAACTTCCACTTGCGTCTATCCTTGTGGGACCCTGAGAATACTGAGAAGTATATCGGCGATGCCAATATTTGGGAATCCACTCAGGAACACTTGCGATCGATTCTAGTCGACATGGGTGTACCTTTCGTCGAGGAGGTCGGCGAGGCGGCTTTCTACGGTCCGAAAATCGATATTCAATTTACCACCGCGCTAGGGCGTGAGGAATCGATGTCAACGATCCAACTGGATTTCGCTGCGAAGGATCGCTTCGAATTGAGTTACAAGGATGAAAATGGCGAGGAAAATGGTGAGGTCTTCGTAATTCATCGCGCGCCTCTATCGACTCACGAACGCTTTGTTGCTTTCTTGACTGAGCATTGGATTGGTAATTTCCCTACTTGGCTATCGCCAATACAAGTTCAGGTAATCACCATATCAGAAAAGCAAATTGAATATGCGGCTGAAGTAAAAACTGCTTTGGAATCTGCCGGAGTTCGTGTCAAAGTTGATGATTCTGATGCTACCATTGGTAAGAAAATCCGAATGCACAGAAAAATGCGACCCGCTTACATGTTGATTCTTGGTGAGGATGAGGCAGCGAATCAAACCGTCTCGATTCGGGCACGAAATGGCGACCAGTGCAACGATGTTCCTTTGGATCAATTCGTGTCTGACTTATTCGCAGAAATTACGAATAGAGAGAGAGACTTGGGGCTAGTTCCAGCCTCGGAATAATCTCAGATTACCCTACGACGTAGGTTCTCAAGTAACTCGTCTGCTTTTCCTAAAGCTGTCAAACATTCTTGGATTTCTCCGGAATCTAAAGCTTCAGCCGCTTCCTTCACAGCCGCCTCAGTTGCCCTTCGGGAATCATCAGTGGGGCCAATAGAACTCGAATCGAGACGGCGTCGAAGTTCAGACCATTCAGATTGGACAAAGTCTAACAATTCTCTGGCTTCACTAGCCTCTGACTCATAGGATGCTAAATCGTTGGTTAACGAAGTTAGAGATTGTGAGGCGTTAAGCCATTTGCCAGATGATGCAGCAGTTTCCACTTCCTCAAGCCTTGATTGCCAAACTTGACCGGCTTGGCCTGTTGGAAATCTATCTGAAATCTGTTTCTTCTGTCGCAATGCCCGCTGGACTTCTTGCATAGCATCCGAAGTTTCTCTGACTTCGCGTGCTAAACTATCTGCAAGACCCTTGGCTAGAGGCGCGTCACCCTTAGCGAAGGCTTCCTTGGCTTCAGCTAGTCGTTCTGCATTGGTTAAGGTCAATTCACCTTCTGCCGAATTTAGTGCAGCTTCAGCATCCGCAATTGCAATCTCTGCCTCGTCGCTAGAGGCTTCAAGACTGTCGATATGAGCTGGAATCGAATTTGCAATATGCAGTGCCTCTGCAGGTTCCTCTGCATCCATCGCTTCCTTTGCTGCTCTCAGAATACCTCTAACCGCATCGGAACCAGAACCTGATTTAGCCGCTATAGCCTTCTCAGCGGCATCTATAGAATTCGTTGCTTCTTGCCAATATTTTTCTATCGCTGCTGCTTTTGTTTTTGCTAGGCGATAAAGGGTCTCTGCCTCTCTAAGGGAACCGTGCCCCGCCTCTCTATCCCCCATTTCGAAAGCCTTGCGGGGGCCTTGGACTACAGGGGCAATTTCTTCTGACTTTTCGACTGCTGAAAGCGAATCAGTTCGAATTGCGTCGATATCTACTGCCATTTCCATGATTCGCTTTGCCTCTCTATCCGCCTCCTCGATTAGCACCATTCCTCTGGCTGGATTTTTCCAACCCTCATCACGTGCTTGTTGAATTAAAGAGGAGGCCTGTTCTAAGCCAGAATTCTTTGAGCGTAACTCAAGCATTCTTGCTTCGGCTTGGTCTAATTCATTAGCAAATTTTTTCCTTTCTTCGTGAACATCGTCTTTAGCCAATAAGTCAGGAAACACCATAGCAATACAAGCAACTGCAAATGCTCCAGCAATCATTAACTCAAGATTTAGAGATATTATTATTGCAATTCCTAGAGCAGTTCCTGCTAGACCAGAAAACGCTCGTAATCTCCTCGTGGAAAGTGAACTACCTAGGGCGTTTCGCCAATGTAGCAGAAGACTTGTTGCAACAAGAATCAATATGACAGAAGCAAGAGCTCTGTCTCCATCTCCAAATGAATCGATTGCCATAGCGATAACCATCGGCCAAGCAAGACCGCAGGCGATGGCAATTCTAGAGCGCTCTACTGGCCCATGGTCGATTAGATCCATCAGCATTAGAGCCGCAACGAACATAGCGATTACAGGACCCATTCTAGGCAGGAGTTCTACACTACCGTCCATAGCTGGAAATAACCACCAACCAGCAGAGGTAATCAGTAACAAAGTTCCTGCCATTGCCACCTTTTCAACCCTTGAGCGATGCTGGGTGATTACCCGATCAGCGTGGTCGGGTGGTAGAACCATACCCCTAGACCAAGGCACATAGGTCAAGAGTCGAGCGGTTGTTTGTACTCATAGAAAAACCTACTATGAGGTTAATTTAGTCTTCAAAACGCTGTGGGCCCCACAACATTCGAGCACCGATGGCTAAGCCTGCGAGGACTAGAAAAACACCAAGAATCACTTGAAGAGGTCCTGAGTCAGGATTGACGATAATATTGGAATCAATAGTAATTGATTTGTCCTTCTGTTCGCTATCTTCCCATTCTAAGCGAAGGGGTAATTCTCCGGCCCCTTCAAGTGGAATTACCAATGAAATTCCAACCACACCTGGACCTACGGAAGTTGCCCAGGGTATGTTGACGTAATCTGAACAAAGTTCTCCGCTACACAGTCTACCTACCGCTGGATCCCCCCCAATATTCTGTACTACTGCGTATAATTCGATAGTTTCGCCAACTGTCGGAGTGCCATCGTAGCTTACGTTCCAAATGCTGATTTTGGCGCCCGGAGATGGTTGTACCCCAATTGAAAAAGAGAGCACGTTCATGTTGTCTTTTGAATCCCAGGCCATCAAGATAAACCAGTGACTACCGGCTTCCAATGGTTCGATTTCAAAAGTTTCTATATCCGCAAATGATTGGTTTTCAAATTGTGCTTCTTGGTTCAATATGAATGTCCACCTGGTGCCATAAATAGAATCCAAATCATCGTAAGAATTGCTTAGGTTAACAGTAATTAGTTCATCAGCCCTAGCGGGTTGTTCAGCAGAAATCATAACATCATTTGAGTAAATGTCTGGGAGAATTGTTGGGCCTGCACCGTCAAGGACAAAAATTACCCAATCCTGATGTACGGAGTTGCCTGCATCATCTGCAACCATCAGATGAAGTGAGTAAGTTGTTGCAGGTTTTGACTGATGGCGATCTGTAATCTCTAGATTCATGTTGTTTACATTTTCACCTTGCGGGAAGCGACTTTGAGCGAACATCTGATTCCAATCTATATGCCTCCATTCACTACTTCGATTACTTGTAATCTCAATTGTCGTATCCAATCCTGATTCATCTGAAGCAGAGATGTTAATCTGTAAAATATCCTCGCTTCCGATTTCGATAATTCCATCGCTAATATCGATTGCAACCTCTCCATTCTCAGTAGATTGGGCAACAAAGGATGCTTCCCAGATGGGAGATTCTCCATCGATTACGACATTTTCGTACCACTGACTAGTTGAACCAAATTGGTCTGTACATTTTACCACTGTGCTTAGTACATCCCCATGACTGAAATTGAATTCAGATGGAGTAATGGAAACAAAAGGCTGGTCGCTGCTAAGCACAATTGAGCCATTATTGCTGAATGCCCAACTTATCACAGTATCATCTAGGTGGCTATCAACACAGTTTACCTCGTAAGTCGTAGATCTATCTAGTGCGACTTGTGTACTGCTACTCAAACGGTTTGCGACGATATTCGGTGGCGAGTTTTCACCCAAACTGATTCTGATATCGCTTGCTACTGGAACGGCAGAGCGATTGACTGTGAACTCGCCGGGCGATCCCTCGATTACATCTGCCATCGCTGAGTAGCGGTATTCATATGGGCTTGGCAGGAAGATTGTGAGAGGGACTTCTTCCACTCCCGCGCCAGTGCGCGGTAGGTCGAGCAGGCGAGTACTACGACCGTCAGTAGCGCCTGCAAGCTCTACTATTTCGGTCCAGCCCCACGAACCATTTCGGAACATCACAGGACCGGGACTTGGTGGGTTGGCAATGATTGTGATATTGGTTGGTTCGAATGCTTCGTGGTCAAGCATGCAGCATCCCGCGCGCTCGGAATTATTCCATGCGCGATTCTCCAAATATGGGGTGAATAGGTCAATTTCACTCTGGTTAAGATAGTCATCGCCATCTCCGAGATACATATCTATTTGCTTACGAATGCCTAATCCTGGATGGACAAGATGTCCTGTTCCGTGGTAATCGGATATGGAGAGGTTGAGAGTCCAAGTCGCTGTGATGTTTGAGTTTATCATCAGCGGGTCATGGATTTCCAGTGTCGCCCAACCGTCGTATGGGTCGAGGTCCTCTGGAATACCGTGTGCGTCCGCGCTCACGATTGGAATGAGTGGAGTCAACATCAACATCGTCAACAGTATTGCGAGTGTGGTTCGATTCATTCATTCACTTCCGGGGTTGATGATTGTTGAGCCATCGAAGTCGACGGCGAGTGGAATAATTCGGTGGCTATCGCCTAGTTCTGCTGTGAGTTGGGCTCGTAATCCAGCATCGCCATGAGCGAGGAAGAATCCCCCGCCTCCGGCGCCGAGGAGTTTTGCTCCGCTGGCGCCAAGTGCGAGTATTCTGTCGTGTAGAGCATCAAGTTCCTCGTTTGAAACACTGGCAGTAATTCCACGCTTGGCCTGCCAAGCGGCCTCGAGTAGCGCACCAAGCCCAGCCAAGTCTCCACATTCTAATTGGGCTTGGGCCTCGTCTGCTTGTGCGCGAATGGCGCGCAGCCTCGCAAGTCTATCTGCTTCATCTTCGGGTGATTCCGACAGCACCGAACTCGCCCGACGACTCATGCCAGTGAAGACAAGAGTGAATTCTGATTCAAGTCGCTCGAGGACATCATCTGCCAAATCGAGCGGTTCGACAAGGACTCCATCAGACCCAAATGAAATCGAATTGACACCGCCAAAAGCTGCTGCGTACTGGTCTTGCCGCCCTATTGGTTGGCCAAGAATATCAATCTCAATTTTGCAAGCTTCTTCGGCTAATTGCCTTGCAGAGACTTCTCTTCCAGCAAAATTGTGTAGAGCGTTCAGAAGGCCCACAGTTACGGTGGATGAGGAACCCAAACCTGTTCCGCGAGATGGTATGTCGGCGATGGTGGTGATTTCGACTCCCGAGGTTACTCCAGTCATTCTCATGGCTTCACGGACTAATTCGTGTTCAATTTCCTCAAAATTATCGACTAATTCCATTTTTGAGTAAGATACTCGGACCATATCATCAAATCGAGCATTTACAGTTACATGGATGTAACGGTTTAACGCCAAAGAGGTGACACGTCCACCGTTTTCCTCTGAATTAGCGAACCAATCAAGATCGGTTCCACCTCCGCAGAAAGACACCCGCACTGGCGTACGCGAGATAATCATCGACTATTCGGCGCAATCATCCGACTTCAAGACGACGGAGAACGGTTTGGGCTAATTTAACCAAGGGTAAGGGCTATCAAATGGCGGCGTTGGGATTCGTCGGAGGAGAAGGTATGAGCGACCTGATTACCATGGACGATCTAAGCAATGACATGATCTTGGAAATACTCGATGCGGCTGAAAGGTTGTTACCAGTCGCAAATGGAGATGTATACGCTCCATTACTGCAAGGAAAGGTACTTGGTAACTTATTCTTTGAGAATTCTACCCGAACTAGAATGTCTTTCGAATCAGCCATGAAGAGACTCGGGGGTGAAGTGGTAAACCTTAGTTCTGTAGGCTCAAGTGTCGCCAAGGGAGAGACGCTGTACGATACCATGCAAATGGTTGATGGTTACTCAGACATAGCAGTAATTCGTCATCCTCGACAAGGCGCTGCACAATATAGTGCAGACGCGATTGGAATCCCAGTTCTAAACGCAGGCGATGGAGCGGGAAACCATCCAACTCAAACAATGCTTGACCTATTCACGATTCGACAAGCCCATGGAAGCCTGGAAGGATTGAATGTTGTATTAGTAGGCGACCTTCGCTTTGGAAGAACTACTCACTCCTTATCCCATGCACTGGTTAGATTCGGGGCCAAGTTAACCCTAGTCTCACCCGAAAGTCTACGGATGCCGACTGAAATCATCGGCGATTTGCAATCTCACGGTTCTGATGTTGTCGAAAGTGAGAATTTGGCTGGAGCGATTGCAGATGCGGATGTCATCTACATGACCCGAATACAAAAGGAGAGATTCCCTGATGAAGATGAGTATGCAAAGGTCGCAGGAATCTACAAAATGACTGCGGATGACTTGGCTGTAGCCAAAGCAGGGATGATTGTAATGCATCCACTTCCTCGAGTCGACGAAATAGACCCGAGCGTCGACTCGACCCAACACGCGAGATATTTCCAACAAGCCTTCAATGGCGTTCCAACAAGAATGGCTCTTCTTTGCAGAAGTCTCGGCGTTGAAGTTCCAAAGGAGGTTGGCGAATGAGTGAGATGAGACGAGTTACTGCAATATGCAATGGAACCGTAGTCGACCACATTCCAGCAGGAAAGGCATTGCAAGTAATGCAAATGCTGAGAGTGGACATAGGCCGATCTAATCCAATTAGTTTGGTAATGAATGTTCCAAGTGGAAAGGCTGGTCGAAAGGATGTATTGAAAATCGAAGACCGCGAATTAACTCAGGAAGAGTTGGATAGACTCGCACTGATTGCTCCAAACGCTTCAGTTGCGATTATTCGAAATTACAGCGTGGCTGAAAAACGCCAAATCGAGCTCGGTTCAGAATTGGTAAATATCGCTCGATGTTCATTCTGGAATTGTATAACCCAAAACTCACGAGAACCACTACCTCACAAGTTGCGAGTGATTTCCGCTAATCCACTTGACCTAAGGTGCTCATATTGCGGTCGCTCTCAATCGATTGAAGAATTGGCCGAATCAATCCTATGAGGCCTCCGAATGGTCAGAATAGAAGCGGTCTATGACGGCAATCTGAGATGCTCTGCAACACACATACCCTCTGGTCAAACATTGGTCACAGATGCTCCGGTTGACAACATGGGAAAGGGTCAGTCCTTTTCTCCGACTGACCTTTTGGCTACATCTATGTTGAATTGCATGATGACGATTATTGCTATAGCCGCAGATTCTAGAAAATTAGACGTTAGCGGAATGAGTGGTTCAGTAGAGAAACATATGGCTTCAGGCCCCCGTAGAGTATCGAAGTTGGAAGTTCAAATCTCCTTACCTACAGACCTGAATAGTGAAGACCGAGCGTGGTTAATCAAGCGAGGCTTGGCTTGTCCTGTTCACAAATCGGTTAGTCGAGAAATGGAAGTGGAAGTCAAATTCTACTGAAAATTAGTGCATTTACAAGCCATCATCATACAACTATTGATGCACTTTATCATCAAGCGGGATATATGTTTAGACCTTTAGAGGGTGTAAGGGTTCTCGATTTATCCAGAGTATTAGCTGGACCATATACTGCAAAGTTACTTTCTGATTTAGGAGCAACGGTTCTGAGAGTTGAAGCGCCTTGGGGTGATGATACCAGAGGATGGGGACCTCCATTTACGGAAATTGAAAATGAACAGGTTGCAGCATATTGGACTTCTGTGAATTTAGGAAAATCAGTAATTAGAAAGAATCTCAAGATTGAAACCGATTTGGAAGATGTCAGAAGATTGATTTCCGATTCAGACATAATTATCGAAAATTTCCGCCCTGGTAAATCCGAAGAATGGTTTAGGCCATGGCCTGAAAATGCGATTGTTTGCAGCATTAGCGCCTACGGAAATGACGGACCGAGATCTAGAGAAGGTGGTTACGACATTGTGATGCAGGCCCGTAGTGGATTGATGTCGATTACAGGTGACGAAAATGGAAATACCGCTAAGGTTGGAGTTGCAGTAATTGATGTTGCAACCGGATTGCATGCTAGTTCTGCAATTCTTGCAGCCCTTTACAGAAGGGAGAAAGAAGGAATAGGTGCCAGACTGACCTTATCACTATGGGATTGTGCTCTGGATTTGTTAGTTAATCAAGCCCAGAACGCGATAATTTCTGAAATTAATCCTACAACTATGGGGACCTCTCATCCAAATCTAGTACCCTATCGAGCCTATGCAACTTTAGACGGTGAATTTGTTATTGCAGTCGGCTCAGATGAGCAATGGATTAAGTTGGTCGAAGCATTGGGATTAGAAATTCCAGAAGATTCTAATTGGTCCAAAAATGCCCAACGTGTCGAAGATAGAGTATTGGTAGATGATTTAATTTCAAAATCTGTAATTGAATTCACATCTAGTGAATTGGAAGCTATACTCGATGGTATTCCATGCGCACCTGTAAATTCAATCAAAAAGGCATTATCTGATCCACATTCTATCGAAAGAGGCATGTTAGATTCTACCGCAGGAATAAATCACGTATCCAGCCCTCATCGATTCCACAGTTGATGGATCATAGAGAGGATTCCGCTAACCATTCTTTCATAATACAGGATTGGCAGATTGGACGACTTGTTATTTCTCCACATTGTTGACAGTTTGTTATATCCGACTGATGGCTCCCTCTTGCCTCTCGGTGTAACTCCCTAATCTGTTCCAAAGCGTGCAGTAATCCGTGACGTGCCCCCGGACTTTGGGCCTCCAAAGAGGCTACTATTGCGCGGCTTTGTTGTCTCATTGCTCCAGGTGCATGAGGACAATCTCCGTGATGAATTGGAAGACCCTTGGAGAAGGCATAAGCATGAATTTCCTGTTCAGGCACCCAACGTAAAGGAACTATACGCGGTGCTAGTCCTTCGATTGGAGTGTCTGTGTGTGGGGCGAGTCTAACACTTCTTTCTATCTCACCCTTCTGCAAATTCATCAATATTGATTGAGCCATATCGTCGAGGTTATGCCCTAGTGCCATAACATCTGCTTGCACCTTTTCGGCAAGGGCGTTGAGACTTTGCCTACGAAAAACACCACAATATGAGCAAGGCATCATTCCTTTTGCCTCATCATGATTATTGGCAATAATCGGCATTCTTTGTACAACCTCGTCCATTCTTTCGTAACCCATTTCTTCGTAAGATAAAGTAACAAATTCGATTGATAAGGATTCGGCTAATTCCCTTGCACATTCCAATGAAGGTGATCTGTATCCATCTATTCCCTCATCAACACAACCGGCGATGATTTTCACATCGCGTCTCTTTCCAATAATATCCACCAGCATATCCAATAAGACTGCTGAATCCTTGCCACCGGAGATGCATGCTAAGATTGTGTATGGCCGACCATCCTCATGATTGGCGTTTTTGGGCAAGACTAGTTGACTACGCAAATCCTTGGACACTCTCTTTCTAATCGATTGCCTAAGGTGATAGGCGCAGAAGTGTTGGCCACTGTATTCTTGATGCAATATAGCAGGCTTATCACAGCGACTGCAAGTCTCTATGTCGATACCTGCGGCCATGACCTGCGGGCTGACCTCTGTGGCTTGAACCCAACTGATACTGCATGTAGAATGTGAATAAGGCCAATCGGTGCATATATTGGCGATATTTTTCACAACCTTACCATGAGCGAGGTTGGCAACCTACCCAAGAGGGCAAATACAGCCGGAAAGAAGACCTCGCCTTGGATGGATAGATTCGTCCTCTTTGCTTGTATATTCGGGGCTTGGCAAATCAGTAATGAGGTGATTTCTGCTATAGAACCTCAACTAGGCTGGTGGGCTAATCCAGTTGCTGTGATTATGCTTGGATTGGCCACCCTCTATATTTCTAGTCAAATAGTTCTATTTTTTGAGAAATTACTAGGAATTAGATGAGGAGTTCAGGACTCCGACCTTGTACCCCGTAGACTAGCAATTCCAGCTTCGAGTAGACCACTAACTCTCTGCCAAGGGACCACATATCTCATTCCAGCCACGGCCAATAGGAATAATCCAGCTGAGATAACCTTCCCGTATGTCAATTGCAACTCAAGGGACTCGGAAACTTGTCCACTCCATTGCCCACCTTCCATTACAGCCACTATATCGAGCATTAGTGCATCAAACTCGAGTGCGAGTGCAGTAGTAATGGCGACACCGCCAATAATTGCAACTGTATGCAAAACATGGCTATTCACTACATTGTTGAATTGACGTACATATTCTGGATCTGACTTACTAGCATCAGGTAACATAACCGCATACTCGAGATGACCAATAACGGCATTGCCAGCCTCGTGGAATAGCAGTATCAGAATTGCAATTCCAAGTAAATCAAGTGCTAATGGAGAAATTAGCCCACCATACAGGGTAGCTTCGCCAATTTGCGCTGGCAGAGGCTTTAGGCCAATACCGGCCACTGTATCTGTTATTCCTTGGAAGGTAAGTAATGCGTGTACTCCGATAACCATCAAGAAGAAGCCAACTGACCAAGTAAGGGCCCTTCGAGATAGGCTCCAGATACCGATTAATCCAGCCAATATAGGCGCGAAGACAATCCCAACGAAGAATAACTCAATTGCTAATTGTAGTGGTTGGAATAGAGAACCTAGATGTTGCAATGGAAGATGAAAACCGATTACTCCAATCTCATCAAACCAATCTAGAATGAATGGTACAAGGGCCCATAGTACAATAGCGCCGGTAAAACCTCTGCGAGTCCACAGTTTTACCTTTTCATCTCTAGCTTGATAGAGCATCCACAATCCTGCAATAAGGAAGCACATAGTAAGTGGAGCAACCTGACTAGCAAAACCAGTTGAGTCGATTCCAGTCAATTCTCGGGGTATAATCAAACCATCACTTCCCGAGAGTGCATTATTTTGGAAAGAAGCTTGATCATTAACCCACGTTAGACCTCTAGTGTGCTCGTAAGAAGGACACCAATTGTTGCCATCTTCCAGGAATCCATCATCACACGGTCCGTATACTTCAGTCATCCTAAACAATAAAGCGAGTAGAGCGGCTGTAGCGATTATCTGTAGGAATAGAATTTGCCAGCGAAGGCGTAAACGAGGAAGATGTAATGTCTGACTCGGCGGTACTGTTTCCATTGCCATATCTTCACCTCCTTATGCCGACTTAACCTGTAGCAAAGCCTGTGATAACTCAATATCAGGCATCCAATCGATGACCTTTGCTCCATATCCTGAAATTGCCGTTAATCTGTTCTGTCTCTCTAGCTTGAGTACCTCATAAGACATTCTAGGTATTCTACTTACCAATCTCTCAAGATCGATGCTTGATGGTGACAGAACGATGACCTCGTGGCCTTTACCTGCAAGGTTTCGGATTGCAGGGAGTGTTGTTCCATCGCCTTCGAGGCTACTGATGATGAATACCGGAGACCCTCGACTGATTCGAGAACTCATCGCATTGGTCACCGCTTGCAATGGCATACTGCCTTTGGAAGTTACACCAGCAAGCATACTCAGAGTCTTGTAGTACTGCTTGTCA
>DALV01000094.1:18040-43468 GCA_002496905.1 Euryarchaeota archaeon UBA105
AGTCTTGTAGTACTGCTTGTCACCGGTTTCTGGTGGTAGGTAGTTCATCCTATCACCATAGGTGACTATCGAAACAGAATCACGGCGGCGAATGAAATAATTTGCAATCGAAGCCGCCGCTACAGTACCCATCTCCAATGGATTTTTGAGGACTGTTCCTATTCTCGCAACGTCTCTAGTATCGAGAATGATGAACACGTCAGTAACAGCGTCACGAGTCTTTTCATTGACCATCAATTCTCCAGTTCTAGCAAATGCCTTCCAGTTAATCATTCGGAACGCATCTCCTGGCAGATACTCACGCAGAGAATAGAATTCCATTCCTTGACCGGGAGTTTTCAGAGTAGTTGCCCCGGTATACATTTTTGGCACATTGGACCGAAGTAGGGCTTCCTCAACTTCGCGAACTTGTGGGAATACCGTAATATCGGTTCGATCGTCAACTTTTGATTCATTGACGAAGAGATTGAACGCGTTACGATGACGGACAGAAACTGGCCCAACGGTGTAATGACCACGCAGTGGGCAACGAACCGTATATCGCATTGTAGCAGATTGTCCTGGACCAAGATTCATTCTCATCTGATTGATTCCTCGCCTCATTTTCATCTCATGAGGGACATTGTCGAATACTTCGAGCAAT
Organism: Euryarchaeota archaeon UBA105; assembly: GCA_002496905.1. Taxonomy (GTDB): domain Archaea; phylum Thermoplasmatota; class Poseidoniia; order Poseidoniales; family Thalassarchaeaceae; genus MGIIb-O1. The sequence goes on from DALV01000094.1 coordinate 18,684, forward strand.
TGAGTTCGACGATAGGAGTTATTGGTGACGCTGACTTCGACTAAGATATCGTCACCCTTGTACACATTTTGTGCTGAAATGTTTCGAGTAATCTCGAGGTCTGAGTGGCCCGTCACCCAGCCGTTAATTACCAAGAAAGCGATGAATGTTAGACCAATGATCATCAATTGGAAATGAGATATCATCATTCCAATCAATATCAGAGAAATACCACTGGTCAGCATGATTGCTGCCTTGCGTGTCCACATCAGGCATCACTCTCCTCTGTAGTTTGACCCCATGCCTTGACTCGTTTGATTATTCCAACTAACTCATCTGGCTTATATCGTCTATCTTCAAAGATGAATTGGACTAACACTTGATCATCGACTATACGCTGTAATTCCGCGGCAGGTAGGGCATCGAATTCTTCTCGAGACATGGTATTGAGATTACGAACTCTAGTCAATAACACCTGCCGAATTTTCTGAGGTCTCTGATAGTAATCATACCTTCGAGCATCACCGAATCCATAGTAGATGATTCGGAATACATGACGCCAATCCTCTGGATCGTCCTTGCGAATGAGGACCGCCTCTAGGATGATAAAGAGAGTTAGGAATAGAATCAGCATAGCCATCCAATCGTTAGTAAAGTAGACTAGAATGTAGTATAGTAGATTGTAAGTATCGCCCATTGGAGTTTCCTGCTGATGTCGAGATTCATCGAAAATTATGATTGCTTCCTCACCGGCATTTGTGCTTGTATTCCCTAGAAGTAGAGCTTCAGCGATAATATCTAGAGCCCACTTACGATTATCGTTTAACGGGACTGAGTCAGCGTACGGGCTATCAGGCCCTGCACTGTATAGTGAATTGATTAGAACCGAACCATCGCTGACAAAATGAACTCGGCCAGAATCTGAATCTAGACACATTCTATCTACACAATATCTGACATAAACAGCAAATGGACCTTGTTCATCCCCTGCTATTCCTGCCGCCTCGAAACCGACTGTTAGGTTACCATCATCGTTGGTATCTAGATATGAATCAAGAGTACTTGCACTAATGGCATAGCGATTCTCAGCGGGGTTGAATGCTCCATCCTTCTCAAACGCTGACGGAGAATTTGTCAATAGATTGTAGTTTTCTGTAAAGTCCCATTCACCGGTTTCTTGATCCCATCTGTGTGCACAAAGCCCAACATTTTGCTCTGTTATTACACCACCTACATTCGGGTCATATGGTTCGTCGTCAAGTAAATCGATTACTCCATCAAGGTCCACATCGCGCAAACATGGATGCATCGACATTGCGACTGAACCAGAGGTCGAAGTGAAATTGAATGCAGAGGTTTCGTTTACCCAAACGAAATTGAAGTCCAGTTCTCTAGCCCATGCTTCACCATCGTAGAGGTGATGGCCCGAGTAGGTCAAGCCGTAGTCATCTGCGAGACTCGCAGAGTAACCAAAATCATCCATCAACAGAAGAGTACCGCCGGCGTCAACAAAATCTCTAATTGCTGAAATTTCTGAACTGGTGTATCCATCAGCTTCTCGGAAATCGACAATGCTTTCATCTCCAGTAAATTTGGGTAAAGAAATAGTATCCCTCTCAACCCCTGAGATGACGAAAATTGCCTGTTCAGGGTCATCTATTTCTGTAAGTAGTAATGGACTTGAGATTAATGCCGTGGTTTCAATTCCTAGATTCGATACTTCGTCTCTAAATCCGTTCAAATCATTCCAATCGTCACCGTAAGCAGATTGCTGTTTTTCACCGGTGATGATGTATGTTTGTAGAATTGAAAAGAGAAGAATTCCTAACATTAACCAGAACGCGGTGGTGATTGCAAGACGTCGAGTTTGCCTCGAAGTTAGTCTCCTCATCCATACGCGAGAATCCGCCATACTGCAAGCCACCGTTCCTACGGAACGTCTGACGAGCCTCAACTACGACTTAAGACCGTTATTCACCGCTGAACGGGGCTTGCATCGACTCAACGGGAAAGTTGGATATTCACTCCGACCTCTGCAATCTCTTCAACTGGAACAGAGAGTAGGCCTTCTACGGTCGGCCAAGGTAGCATTGCTGGATCCAAATCATTCTCGAGAGCTACCAGTAGAGCAGTGATTCTTCCACTGGACATATCGATTCTAAAATCCGCTAGAACTCCAAGCTTGTCGGATGCTTGATCGACGACATTTCTTCCAAGGATTTCTCGGCCGAAAGTCGTCGGCATTTTTTCACCTCAAACTGCTTCAATTCCAGAAAGTCTGTCTGGCCGGCGACGTACAGATTCGAGACCACTTGTTAGCATACCTTCCATGCGACCGTAGTATTCCATCATCTCATCGGTAATTGTAGGTCTAACTCTAGCAATTGCTTCCTCAAAGGATTTCTTCGAAACTGATTTCTTTCCGGCTCGCATAGAGATTAGTGCGGCCTCTCGACAAATAGATTCGATATCGGCTCCAGTGTAATTATCAAGTTGGCCGGCTAAATCATCGAGAGAGAATTTGCCCAATGGCATATCTTTGGTGTGAATGCGGAGTATCTCTTTTCGTGAATCTGCATCAGGTGGAGGAATGTGTAATACTCTTTCGAAGCGACCACTTCTAAGAAGAGCAGGGTCAATCATCTCTGGTCGGTTTGTCGCAGCAACTACGATTACACCCTCCATCGTTTCTACACCATCCATGCTGGATAGTAATTGATTGACCACTCTATTCATCACATCTGAACCTTCACCAGACATATTGCGCCTAACTCCTGCAATACTCTCAAATTCATCTAGGAAAATAATCGAAGGACTGGATTGTTTGGCCTTCTTGAAGACCTCACGGACCGCTCTTTCTGATTCCCCGACCCATTTGGAGACCATTTCAGGACCTTTGATTGATATGAAATTGGCTTTAGCCTCGTGGGCAATTGCCTTTGCAATCAATGTTTTTCCAGTACCAGGGGCTCCAAATAGCACGATCCCACGAGGAGGATTGATTCCGAAATGTTCGAACATTTCTGGTTGAGTTAGTGGCCATTCGATGCTTTCTTTCAAGCGCTCCTTGACCTCCTCTAAACCTCCAACTTGTTCCCATGATACCTCGGGCACCTCTACGTAGATTTCACGCAGAGCACTTGGTTCAATTTCCTTTATTGCCTCACGGAAATCAATCATTTTTACTTCCATCTTTTCTAGAACTTCGGCAGGAATCTGCTCCTCGTCCAAATCGATTTCTGGCAAGTAGCGGCGCAGAGCCTTCATGGCTGCTTCTCGGACCAAAGCAGAGATATCTGCGCCGACGAATCCATAGGAATTATCGAGTAGCCAATCCATATCGAAATCATCACTTATTGGCATACCTCTGGTATGTATGTTGATGATTTCCTCTCTACCATTTTTGTCAGGAACGCCAATTTCCAATTCCCTGTCAAATCGACCTGGGCGCCTCAAAGCAGGATCTATTGCGTCTCGTCGATTTGTTGCACCGATTACAACAACATTGTCACGACCCTGCATTCCATCGAGAAGTGTGAGAAGTTGTGCGACAACTCTGCGTTCAACTTCACCTGAGACGTCTTCGCGCTTTGGAGCGATTGAATCCAATTCATCGATGAATATGATTGCGGGAGCGTTAGCAGTGGCTTCATCGAATATCTCCCGCAGTTGTTTTTCACTCTCTCCATAATATTTCGAAATTATTTCAGGTCCATTTATCGAAGTAAAATGTGCCTGTGTTTCTGATGCTACTGCTTTCGCAATCAGTGTCTTCCCAGTACCAGGAGGACCGTGTAATAGAACCCCTCTCGGAGGATCAATTCCGAGTCTGCGGAACAGAACTGGGTGTTTCAATGGAAGTTCGATCATTTCGCGAACTTTTTGCAATTGTTCTCCAATGCCTCCAATATCCTCGTAAGTGATACTTGATATTTCGGCATCTTCATCCTCATCGACCGCTTCTTCCTTGATAATAATCTCAGTATCTGGCAAGACCTGAACTGTTCCCTTGGGGCTTGTTTGGACAATCTGGAAAGGTAATGCCTCAGCAAACAGAGTCATACCAGGAATGAATATTCTATCGCCTGATACTACTGGTCTCTTGTTCAGTCCACGGCGAGCAAATCCTTCAATTCCAGGTCCAAATCTAACCTTTTGTTGCTTGGCCATAACTGGACTAAGTACAAGTCGTGTACATGGCTGAGCTTCGACTTTCCTAACAGTAACTCGATCTCCGAGAGAAACACTAGCATTTTTGCGGATAATTCCGTCGATTCGAATTACGCCGAGGTTAGCATCTTCGGGTCGGCACCTCCAGACGATTGCGGCGGTAGAGCGTTCGCCCTCAATCTCGATTATATCGCCGGGTTTTAGGTTCAATTCGTTGTCAAATGGCACTCTTGCTCTGCCATGACCGACGTCGCTCGGGATTGCTTTGGCTACTCTAAGTTTCAATTCTTTATCAGATTCCTCTGCCATATTCCCCCTCCTTGTAACATCGTGTCGACATCGGGGGTAGTTAAACCCCCCAATTGAGAATTGTCAAATCTGGCAATTCAGTTATCAGAATTACGAATAGCGATGCGGTGGTTTCATTGCTACTATTCGATTCGCACGAAGCATGACCCACGTTCTCGAGACTGGATTCGAATACATGGAAGCGAATAACCCGAATGGATCGCCAAAGGTTAGGGGTTACAACATTATCAACGGTAAGCTAACTCTGGCCAGCGATGGTGCGACTTACGAAAGCACAAACCCTGCATGGTTAGATGATTGTCTGGGTGAGTTCCCGCTTTCAAGCAAAGAAGATGTGCACGACGCTCTGAGGGCCGCTCGTTCAGCATTCCCCGATTGGGCTGCCACTCCTGCTCCAACTCGCGGACAGGTAATTGGAAACATGGGTAGATTATTGATGGAGCATAAAGACGATCTTGTTCGCCTACAAGCTCGTGAAATTGGTAAAACATTGAAAGAATGCGGTGGTGAAATTCAGGAAGCAATTGACACATGTCTATTCTTCCAATCAGAGGGACGCAGACTCTATGGTCAGACAGTAAACTCAGAGTTACCGAACAAAGAATTGTTCACCTACCGTAGACCTTTGGGGGTTTGTGGTATAATCAATTCTTGCAACTTCCCTTCAGCGGTCCCGTTCTGGAAGATGATTCCAGCAATTATGTGCGGCAATACCTGTGTGTGGAAGTCCCCTCAAGACTCACCCCTCCTTTCTTTCGCCCTAGCGCGTGTAATGCATGAGGCAGGATTGCCTGATGGAGTAATTAATCTGGTACACGGGAATGGTAGCGGAGCAGGTCAAGCACTGGTTGATTCTGCCGATTTAGGGATGGTAGACAAAATCTCATTCACAGGTAGTACAGCAGTCGGTAAGATGATTGGAGAAACTTGCGGTCGTAATCTCGTCAGCGCTTCCCTAGAATTAGGAGGGAAGAATCCACTTGTGATAATGCCTTCAGCAAATATGGAAAATGCAGTTGAGGGAGCCTACTGGGCAGGATTTGGAACTGCCGGACAGCGTTGTACTAGCCTAGGAAATTTGATTATTCACGAAGATATCTATGATGAGTTTGTTGAACGATTAATGGAGAAGGTGAAATCTACTTCCATTGGTGACTCAATGCGTCATGATGGAGTGCTGTACGGCCCAATGCTATCCGAGAGATACGCAGTTGATTTCATGAAAGGTGTCGATATGTGTGAAAATAGCGGTGCCAAGAAAATATGGGGTGATGGTCGAATCACAAATGACAACAAGCCAGATAGTTTCCATGGAGATGCTAGCGAAGGCATCTACATGTGGCCTCATGTCTATGTGGATGTTACAGAAGACATGGAGTGTTTCCATGAAGAGATTTTCGGGCCACTGGTAACTATTGTCAGGGCTCGTGATTTTGATCATGCACTACACTTAGCAAATGCTTCGCCCTATGGATTGTCGTCTGCAATTTACACAAATGATAGACTCGAGGCCTACCGATACAAGACGGGCATCAAGGCCGGTATGACTGGAATTAACAACTCGACGACTGGAGCTGAAGCCCACCTACCATTTGGAGGAGTCAAGGGTAGCGGAAATGGAACTCGCGAGTCAGGAATTTGGGTAATCGAAGCATACTCATATTGGCATGCAGTAAATGATGAGTTGTCTGGAAAGTTACAACTTGCTCAAATGGATGTTGACGAAATCGAAATGGAAGAGGCCGACGCAGATTACGGCTCCCTTGCTTAGTCGGAGGTAATTCTGTTGGAAATTTCGAGAGAATTTGTCAGGACGGTTGTCTTTATTCTAGGACCGATGGTACTTGCATCCTACGTCATAGGATTACGTCGAGCTGATGATCCAATGGCACTTTGGGGCGGTATTCCTGAATCTTGGAGAACCCTAAATGTAACCTGTATGTTCATATCCGCTATTGGATTTCTTATCGTTTTCCAACAACTTCTGTTCGGATGGGAATCTTCTGTTGTTGAAGGTGTAGGCTGGCCATGGAGCGGAGAGGTTTCTGAAGGTGGACATCAGAGACTATTGATAGCATTCTTACTGGTACTGATACCCTCTATGTTTTGGCTTGAATTGACTTCACTTCACATCCGGACGGATGCAGTTTGGTCACAGTGGTTAGTTATCGGTTGTCTTTGGCTTGTCGTAACTGGAAACTTGCTACTGATGTCTTTTGGTTGGAGCGCATGGCAGAGCGATGCATCCGGAAGTTCAATTCTACCGTTTGTTGGAGCCTCAATGCTAGCAATCCAAGTAATCGTCAATGATGGAGTCCTTTGGGTTTGGAAATACCCTTGGTAATCAGAGCAAGCCCCTCTTCAACCCAGAAGATCTTTGCATTCTTCTTTTTGGGTCAGAGACCAGTAAACATGTCATTGCATCCATGACCTAGGGATGGACCTCAGACATTTCAAGGAGTGTTTTGAAAATTCGTAGTTTAAGGAAAAATTATCTCTCCACACTCGGGACATGGTAGCCCTGGCATGAATGCCCCAGGCATATATCCACAATTGAGACAAATAGAACTGGTTAGGTCATCAATCATCTGGCTAAATCCCCTCGATTAGCCAGCAAGGGGGGGTGTATTGAACCTACGGATTTTCAACAACCGTAAGAGACTCTTGAACTGGTGGAATGCAATTACTTATTGCTGTCGAACTGCGCGTTTAGACCATCAGGTGCGGAGATGAGTCAGGGCATCACTTTCCCACTCCCGATGAAGAAGGGATTTGGAGCAACAGATAGAGTCGACAAATGGTGGAAAGGACCCACGGCCATGGCCGCATATCTAGGATTCATGATACTCTATGCAACATGGAGAGGATTCATGGAGGCTGACTTCTGGATTTTCTCAGATTTCGGACTTTCAGCAGGCGTTGGACACGGCGCTGGCACTATGGCAATTGAAGACACAGGATCTCACGTACTCAGCCCTCTTTATTCACCTCTGATTGTACCGGGAGAGCACTCTTGGGTGCCTCAACAACTTCAGTGGTTAAGTCCGGCAATGTTCATCCTAATTTTCCCAGCTGGATTCCGTGCTACCTGTTATTATTATCGAAAGGCATACTATCGTGCCTTCATGGCTCAACCAACCGGTTGTGCAGTGTCAAAACCTTGGGACGAATATTCGGGAGAGACTGGAATATTAGTTGTACAAAATCTACATCGTTATTTCATGTACGTTATGCTCGCCTATCTTCCGCTCCTTTCGTTTGATGTTTGGATGTCAGTAAATTTCCACGAAGGCGACACTCATGCTTACGGAGTAACTGTTGGTAGCCTAATTCTCTTAGTCAACGTAATCATGCTTACTGGGTATACATTCGGATGTCATGCATTCAGACATGTTGTCGGGGGAGCATCGCAAGATTGGACTTCCACAGCAATGAATCGAATGAAATACAAACTCTGGAAATTATCCACTAAACTAAATGAGCAACACAAAGAATGGGCTCTTTATTCCCTATTCTGGGTTATGTTTGCTGACTTCTACATCTATGCATGTACCGATCCATTCTTTGGCTGGAACGATATGATAATCTGGGGGGGGTTGTGAATGCGCTACGATATCTCGGATGAGACTTACACTACTCATGAGCACGATGTCGTTGTCATAGGCGCAGGAGGTGCTGGATTAAGGGCTGCAATCGCCGCAAGTCAAGAGGGCGCAAGCGTTGCCCTAGTCTGCAAATCTATGCTAGGCAAAGCCCACACAGTAATGGCTGAGGGAGGTGCTGCGGCAGCCCTTGCTAACAAGGACCCTCGAGATAGTTGGAAGGTTCACTTCCGAGACACCATGAAGGGAGGCAAGTACCTCAATGATTGGAGAATGGCAGTGATCCACGCTCAGCAAGCACCTGATAGAATTCGGGAGCTTGAGACTTGGGGTGCCATATTCGATAGGACCCCAAAGGGTTTGACAAGTCAGAGAAATTTCGGTGGCCACACATATCCTAGATTAGCACACATTGGTGATGCTACCGGACTGGAGTTGATTCGTACCTTACAAGAGAAGGGAGTACACATGGGAATGGACGTGTTCATGGAATACACAGTTCGAAGATTATTCACAAAAGACGGCGAAGTTACAGGCTGTTTTGCATATGATAGAAACGATGGCTCCCTTCATTTGTTCAAGGCCAAATCAATTATTCTAGCAACCGGTGGAATTACTCGTTGCTGGGCGGTTTGTTCCGGCTCTTGGGAATATACCGGCGAAGGTCACGCTCTAGCATATTGGGCCGGAGCGGAAATCGGAGATATGGAGTTTGTTCAATTCCATCCAACCGGGATGATTTGGCCGCCCAGTGTGAAAGGAATTCTAGTTACAGAAGGTGTACGCGGAGAAGGCGGAATGCTGACCAACTCAGAAGGAAAGAGATTCATGTTCGATTACATTCCCGAAATGTATGCCGATGAGTTCGCAGATACCGAAAAAGAGGCCCTTGAATGGGTTGATGAAGTTATTTCCGGTAAGTTGGCAACCAAGAGAAGACCTCCTGAATTATTGACTAGAGATGTTGTTGCTAAGGCAATTAACTCTGAGCGCGATGCAGGTAGAGCAAGTGAGCACGGTGGCGCTTACTTAGACATCTCATGGAGAAGTCCTGAAGATATCAAGAAAAAACTTCCAGGAATGTACCATCAATTCAAGGAATTAGCTGCGGTTGATATTACAACTACCAAGATGGAAGTCGGGCCAACCGCTCACTATGTAATGGGAGGAGTCAAAGTCGACCCCGAATCTCAAGAATCGACTATTTCTGGCTTGTATGCTGCTGGAGAAGCAGCAACTGGTTTGCATGGTGCAAATCGACTTGGTGGTAATTCCCTAAGCGACCTTATCGTATTCGGAAAGATTGCCGGTGAGAGCGCGGCTTCTAGAGCAGCTGAAGTGAATGGATTCACAGAAATTCCAGAGGATGAAATTGCTGATGTGATTTCTGAAACTCTAGCACCTTTCTTACGCGAAGGTGGAGAAAACCCTGCCGCCGTTGTTGAAGACCTACGTGAGATGATGCAAGAAAAAGTCGGAATCATCCGAACTGGCAAATTGTTGCAAGAAGCTCTCAAAGATTTGGATGAACTTGAGGCGCGGGCAGCGATAACAAGCCCTGGAGGATCAAGGATATACAATCCGGGCTGGCATCAAGCTCTAGAATTGGGCGCTATGATCGATGTTTCTCGTATGTGCGCATTGGCTGCACTTGAACGTGAAGAATCTCGTGGGGGGCACACTCGGGATGATTTCCCTGTCCCAGACCACAGCCATTGGGGTAAGGTGAATAGTGTGATTTCTCTCTCCGAAGATGGTTCAATGAAAATAGACCACACAACCTACCCGCCGATAGATGAAGAATTCAAAGCACTACTAGATGCAGATGACCTACACGAGGAGGAGGCTTGAGGATGTCAGAGGAAGTTACCTTCAGAGTATTCCGCGGGGTTGGAGATGCCCATGGAGAAGCTCTAGGGAAGATGGTTGACTATACCGTCGAAATGGATGAAGGCATGGTTGTTCTAGATGTCATACATCGTATTCAGGCAGAACATGCCCCTGACCTATCATGTAGATGGAACTGCAAAGCCGGCAAATGTGGCTCCTGTAGCGCAGAAGTCAACGGAATGCCTCGATTGATGTGTATGACACGAATGGAGGATATAATGGAGGAGACTCCTGAAGGAGAACCGGTAACGGTCAAGCCTATGCAGGCTTTTCCAATCACTAAGGATCTCGTAACCGATTTGTCTTGGGCATATGAAATGAACAAGAAAATGGTTCCAGTTAACGGACCAGAAGAACTTGATTGGGAATTCAAACAAGAAGAAGCTGATCGCATACAGGAATTCAGAGCGTGTATTGAGTGTATGCTCTGTGTCAACACTTGTCACGTTCTTCGTGAGCATCAGAAGTTTGACGAATTCGCTGGCCCGAGGTTCTTCGTTAGATTAGCAGGCTTGGAAATGCATCCTTTGGATACTGAAAATCGCATTCCTGAAATCAAGGAAGACTTTGGAATAGGATATTGTAACATCACAAAGTGCTGTACAGAGGTATGTCCAGCTGGAATCAATATTACAGATAATGCAATCATTCCTCTAAAAGAGAGGGTAGTCACAGAATATTATGACCCATTGGCAATGATTGCTCGAAAGTTGGGATTGAAGACATAATTGAAATCACCCGTCCGCGCATCCGCTAGGTGTCACGGACGGGTTTACGTAAATCAGCGCAGATGACCGTAAGTCAGCGCACTCTGAGTTAATCAGAGGTGCTTGATGCCGGTCTTCTTCACGTTAGCCTTCTTGATCTTGTCAGGAAGCCATGCTGGCCCATTCGCAGGCTTAGGGACCATAGCGGTCGAGCCTGTGAACATGTGCACCTTATTCGTACCGCGCTCGCGCAGCTGAATATCAGTGTGACCACGTGTTGCTGCTTTCAGAGCGGCGCCGCGTGGTTGCTTGCTTACAAACACCTGAGCAGTATCCTTTCCGCCTTCCATCAACACGAAGTATTTCTTAGACATTGAATTATCTACCTCCGCAAAGGCGGCGACTCGGGGGGATTATGAAGTTTGAGGCGAATATTCGCATTACTGCGCCGCTGTGGGTGCCTTTTGGATAAATCCGGGAGGCTTTCTTGAGGGAAAAAATAACTCACAATTCGGCACAAGCTAGAGTTTTTGTGTTTAGAACACCATCGATTGAGCGTATGTTTTCTACTACTAATCGTGCAATTAAACCCATATTTTCTGCCTCTATTTTGAGAATTAAATCGTGGTCTCCAAACAATAGATTCGCGTCAACCACAAAAGGTAATTCTGAGGCCGCATTGAAAACCTCGTATTCGGCACCTGGTTCGACATTGATTAGTACATACCCGACAGACATTGTATTTTGATGCAGGGGCTTAGAGGGAATGAACCCTTTGTCGATAGGGAAATTAGGGAATTGGCAGACGAAGAGGTGAAAGCGGACGGCCTCATCTCGCACTTGTATGGCGGAGACAGTCATTGTCCGACAATGCCAATATGGTGATGTCAGAGTCCTGTATGGTAACATTCTACGAGTAGAAGGGGATCTTCTAGTTACAACCGCCAATAATCGTCTTGCGGGAAGAGAAGGTTTGGATGAAAAAATACAGCAAAAGGCTGGACCTGAACTACGAGATTTCTGTCATGGAATCGCAGTAGAAAGACGGAAGGAAAATTTGCAGCCATGCGGAGTTGGAGAAGCGGTAACCACTCCTGGATTTAATTTGCCATTTGAGAATTTAGTCCATGTTGTTGGACCAGATTGCCGTCGCCCAACTCAAGATAATTTTAGACGAGATTTGTTGAAGCAATCATACGCAGCGATGTTTGAGCGGATTGAAAATGTGAAAAAAAGGAAAACACTAGTTATGCCTCCAATAAGTATGGATGTCTTTGCATATCCACATCGCGAGGGAGCTAGGATGACCATGGAAATAGTACTTGCATGGATGGATGAAGGGGAAGACCCTGGTGTCGACCAAGTGCTAATTGTTACCGACGACAATAACTTCCTCAACAATATGAAAACCGTATATCGAGAATCAGAGGACCGATTTCCTGGTCTTGACCAGACTCGTGCATATAGAAAAGGAAAATATGCTTGATTTTGACCCTCAGCAATCGAGAGTCTGTATGTGAAGTTCTACAGCTTCGCAGAGAGTTAGCCTACCAACAGCAACGGCTCGGGCAATTTGCGAGGGAATCGTCAATCTACCCTCAGAAATACTACGACTTCGCCGTTGAATTTCGCGCACTTCTCCCTCTGTTGGGATTACCTGCAGACGTTCTGTAACTGGGACTCCTTCTTTTTTACAAATTGCATGGGCTGCCGAAACATGGTCATGACGCGATCCCATGGAAGTCGAACTCTCATCAACAAATTGTACTGAAAGCCCCCTCGCCAAACAAACATTGGCGATTCTAGAAGAGATGGTGGGTGAACCATTACCAATTCTAACTACGGATTCAGGTGGCTTGAATTCATTCAAAATAGCAATCACTTGATCGACTGTAGCATCGACTGATTCCATTTGAATCGAGCCCGCTGGACGACCATCAGCAATCCAAGAGAGTCCCGGACGTGGGCCAGGATCGATACCGAAACATATGCGTTGGACCTTTTCGCCTACTGCAATTCTATTTATGATGGAAGAAATTACAGAATCGATTTCTTCTACTGCACAACCTATTCCTCTTGCATCTTTGGTGTCCCCAATCTCGGCATGCGATGCTATCCAGAAATCAACACGATTTGGAACGGGATGTTCAGGGTCGAGTTGCATATGTTCGATACCAGAATCTCTCAAACGATCTAACAATCTGTAGGCCAAACGGAAATCATCAGTACGGACGGCAACCTCCGGCACGATAAGACACAATCGCACTCTGTCTTCAATCGTTGCCATTCATAGGTCACTAATTCTACAATTTTCCTACATTTGGAAAATACTCATCGAATTATCTTGAAAACCCCGAAACGTTACACTCCACGGCTGTCTCAAGCGATGTCGTCAAGAACCCTGACAATACGCTTTGCACATGACTGGGGTCTACGAGCGGGAATTACGCTCGGTGCTCGCGGGCGAGAGAAAGGGTGTAGTCGCAATAACTCGCTCATGTACAGAAGTTGAGCGAGCACGGGCTATGCAAGTCTGTCAAAGGCCATTCTTAGTCGTAAGAGCGCCTGGAAGTGGTTCTGAAGGAACAGGAGATATTCTCGCTCTTCGAGGCGATATGTGCATGCCGATTGAGGTAAAATCATCAAAAACTGACAAAATCTACCTTTCTGGCCGTACCAAAGACCAGTATGATGCCCTGAAGACAACCGGAGAAAAATGCGGTCTTCAACCGTTGTATGCCTTCCGGCTAAAAGGCGTTAGAGGTGATAGTTGGAGAGTGATGAAAGTACCAGTAGAAGGGTTAACCGGAAAACTTCGAGTACTATCGAGAAGCATTCCAAATGTTCCACTTACGAGAAATGGCTCTCCATACCTAAATTGGCACGATGGTATGCCATTACACAGGTTTCTAGCATTAATCAGTCGATCAGATGGTGCAAGGGCTATCGAAAAATCGACCAACTTCGAGGAAATTAGCCGCAGAATACAGGATACCGGTAGTCCTTCTGAGACCAGTCCTTCAAGTGATTATTCGCTCTCTGTGGAATCACCAGATAGTCTCGATTCGGCGTAATCAAGTTGCGTCTTGGCCTGTTCGAGTTCCTGATGGAGTTCATCCAAATTAGCCTGCCTTAGTAATCTAGCAATTGCGGCTGTGTCACGACGTAGGCTATCTAATTCTCGAGATTGTTTGCGTTCGGGAATATCTCCCCGCTCAGCCATGTTATCCCGAGGAGTCATTAGGTCAAGTCAGTTGCGGAATCATTGACGAGTATTCAAGTGGGGGCAGCAAAGGCGGATAGTCATGGAAAGAGGCCTGAGCCTGAATCAGATTCTCTTTGTCGGATTGCTGGCTTGGGCTGGAGTTCGGGGCTGGGCTCCAATTTGGGCTCTAGTATTGATTGCAGGATGGTATTTTGCTTTGGTCTATTTAGAACAGAATGGATCCTTGGACAAATGGAATGCAACTAGAGTGCTTGGAATCATATTGATGCTAAGAACGGGTAAGGGCAAGATTGCCCTTGAACAGTTGGCTAAACCACGCAGATTTTGGAGAGCATATGGAGAATTTTCGATTTGGTTGTGCTTCATAGTAATGTTCGGTGTTATACTGTTGATAATCAGTGCAGCTCTGGCAACCGCAGCGGCTCCTGCCCAACAAGATGTATTACCTGCATCAGATCTTCTTCTGATTCCAGGTGTGACTAGTTTTGTTCCATTCTGGTGGCCAATTATTGCTCTGATTTTTGCCTTAGTTATTCACGAATATAGTCACGGAATACAGGCTAGGGCACACGGTATGCAAGTGCGATCATTCGGACTTCTTCTCGCCGGTTTACTTCCCGTTGGGGCATTTGCTGAACCCGAGTATGAGGAAATGTCCCGCGCACCCAGAAGAGAAAGAATGCGATTATTCGCCGCTGGGCCTTCAATCAATCTGATTGCGACATTTATTGTCTTAGTTTTGTTATCCGCAACAGCAAATGGATTTGTTGCAAAAACCCCCGGAGTTCATGCAACTGGGATTATTGCTGAAACTGGGGCTCAGGATGCCGGGTTAAATGCGTACGAAACCATTACTCAGATCGACGATTCTGTAGTGGCTAATCGTGACGATTTTACTGAGGTAATGAAGGGTTATTCATCCGGTGAGGTAGCCAGTTTCACAGTAATTTCGTCTCAAGCCAATGTTTCAGAAACAAGGGTCATCGAAATCACCTTTACAGATCGTTGGCAGTATCATATGGACCAATGCCAACAAACCAGTGGCTGTGATATGGAAGAAACTAGAGTGTTAATGGAGGTACAAGGAATCGAACAAGGTGACGCCTTTGTTGGAGTCAGTAATCTCCGCTCAAACACAGCAGCAGTGGATGGTTGGAGCTTCTTAGCTGATGATGATTTGAGCGGGCTTCAGAAAGGATTGATTTTGCTGGTGGCGCCGTTGATTTTGTTAGGGGTTCCGATTCAAAATGATGGCCACACAATGCCTCTAGAAGAACGGGCGATGTTGACTGCTGGAGACGGGTTAATTGCCTCAAACATAGGAACTGAAGGTATGTTGGCGGCTTTCGATTTCCTTTTCTGGCTGGCTTGGATTAATTTCCTACTTGGATTCGCCAATTTAATCCCAATGATTCCATTCGATGGCGGCCATATCTTCAGAGACGCCACGCATTCAACTATGCGATTCATTATGCGTGGTGGAGACCCAATCCGTATTGAGAATGCGGCAAACAGGTTGAGTTCGATGAGTAGTCTTCTAGTGTTGTTGATTGTAATTATCCCAATCATTTTACCTCGATTGGTAAGTTGAGAGAATGGGCTATTCTTCCTCATCTGATTGCGATTGATTCTTACTATTTATTCGATCTGTAATCATCTCAATGATTACAGGAGTGGCGATTACTATAGCGACCATAATCACCAGATTGCTCCAAGAATTGGGAGTGACTTGACCATCTGTTCCACTAGCATAGAGCTTCACAGCACCTATCCAAGGAATTTCCAAGGAAGCGACACCAATAATCCACTCATCCTTGATTGCGGTAACCAACTCACCATTTTCATCAGTAAGTGATTGCTGATCGTATTGGCAGCCGTTGCTCCATCGATTATCTCCTGTAGTAATGTAGCCCTCATGTTGAGGCACCCAATTACTAACCGTTAGTTTCGAATTACCATGATAGCAATCGTAATCCAATTCCACGGTAATTGAATCTGCGGCTACAATATCTGTCCCTGGTACATCCCAACCTCCGTTAGGATTCTCTACAGCTTTGAATAGAGCACGATGAATTACAGGAGTATCGCTACCACCATTCTTCCTGAATATTATCACATCGCCTGGCATTCCATGAGTTTCGTAACCTTCGTGCTTGCCGCCAATTTCTGTAGCCTCTGCAAAGGTGATTATTTGGTGGCGATCAGGAGACATTACTAGGACTAAGTCGCCTGGGTCTATCGCTCCTACGGAACCTTGCTCAGGGTCATGCATCATAGATCCAGATTCCACCACGACCATGGGTGGATAAGTGCCGGTTGCAATAGTCATCGAACCTAATAGGAGTATGACCAATCCTATTGCAAGACTGGCCTCTCGCTTGATAACTTGAATATCCACAATCACTCCTCCTCAATGTGAGTCGAAGCCTTGCTACTTTCAGTATCAGACGAGTCTTCTAGATTAGCAGGTCTAGTCAAAAACACCATCGTCAAAGAGGCGGTGGCGAGGAGGAGACTAACTCCATCAAAATGGGGGGCAGCTGAGTGAACCGAAGAATCTCCAGCGAGCCATAGGGTTAGATCCACAGTGAATTCCCTAGGGCCTCCTCCCTGTTTGGCGAGGCCAAAAATCATGTTGTAAAGCAATAGGCAGGCACTAATTGATGTGAAACCTAGAATTGTACGATTTGCATCCCTATCACTCAAAATCCTGGCCCCAGGAAGCAATACCGACAATCGAGAGTTTGTGGTATTCCACCAAGTGTCAGAATATGAGGAAGAATCGTTTGAATTTGATTCTAAAGAAATTTCATCCCAAGGTTCAGATACTCTTTCTTCGGAATCTTCGGAGATCTCCGTCATGGATTCTATTGACCTTGCTCCTGCAGGTTTAATGTGTCTAAATCTGGAGCCGACTTTAATCCCCAATTCATTGTAAAGTCTCACAAGATGGGATTGGTATACTGGACCGAGCATGTCCGCGGCTTCCTCGGCTTCTTTACGCCGTCTGAGGACCTCTGGACGTGAATCAAGTAGGAGTATTTCGTCAAGGGCCGCCTTGTGACCGAGATATACAAAAAATTCTGGCACTATCCAAAAGGCTAGAGTTCCTCCAACGATTAAACCAAGCCAACTCCAGGGAACCCACATTTCCTTTGAGTCGTCTGTGGTACCACCTAAGACAAACAAGAAAAGTAGACCCCAAATTGTTGCTGCAAGAGAGAGAATTGTGAGAGACGAAACTATTCGGAAATGGTTGTCTTTTTGGCCCGTCCACCATCTTCGAAAGGTGTTGCTCAGTCGCTTGAAAGGACCTGCCATCACCATTTGCGTCACGCTCATGGATTATCTCCCTTGTCGCCTGACGTTCCAATGGATTCATGTTTGAAACCAAGTCTCGCGAATCCATGAATCGGTCTTTGGGTGCTGTGTTGATTGCATTCAGCCTATTTCTCTCGGGATGTACTTCAGAGACTGATAAGCCCCTCGACCCTTTGCAGGATGAGGACGGAGACGGGCTTTCAAACGGCTGGGAATTAGACCGTGGTTTTGACCCTAGAAATGCATCAGATGTACTAATTTGTCAAGGTCAGGCAAAATTCTGTGAGCGGCAATATGACAATCACACCTTCCCAGAAACCCATAATTCGTTCTCAACATTTGAAGACGATGTTTGGATGGCAGTAAATCACTACACTGCTCTACAAGCACAATGGGATGGAGGCATTCGTGCCTTCATGATTGACATTCATCATTTGAGCAATGATGATACAGAAAAAGAAGATGTACGATTTTGTCATGGTAGTCCAGATGCGTTTCCTCACCCTTGCATGTATTCAGAAGTAGATGCCTTTGCTTGGTTAAGTCAACTAAACTCGCTGATGAACAATAGTTCAGGTGACGTTGTTACTCTACTAATCGAGAACTATGTTCCCGGCGAACAGGTTGATTATCTGTTCAATGTCACCGGAATGAGAGACAAAACTTGGGTCCATCAAGTGGGAGAAGATTGGCCAATGCTTGGTGATATGGTTCTGAATGGAAAAACACTGGTGGTCTTCTGGGATTATTCCGATGATGAGAGATGGCCATGGTTACATCATGCTTGGACTCATTCTTGGGACACACCATATGGAGAGGACGAAGAAAGTCAGATGTCGTGTACGGTCGGAAGAGGGAGCGGCGAAGCAGAAGCTTGGCATCTAAACAACTGGCTAAGCACGCCTTGGGGGTTTGCTGATCCAGTAAGATCATCTGACGTGAATGCTTACGATTTCCTCTTGACTAGAGCCATAGAATGTTGGGAAGTTTTTGACGATAGACCAACCTTCATCGCTGTTGATTATTGGAGTAATGGAGAGATACTCAATGTTACACTTACCCTAAATGAGATGGAACATTGGTCCGACGAAATACCCCCTCATCCAGGAATCTGATTTCGAATTCTAGATTTGTCAATCTAACCAATCGGTTCATGTTGGTCGGGCTATGCCACAGACTCGATGTCTACCGAGGCTCTCGAACTTCTACACCCAGAAGTTCGGGGATTAGTTGAGCAGCGAGGCTGGAAATTGACTCCGGTGCAAGAGGCCGCAACCGCAGATTTGGTTGATGGGAAGGACCGGATTTTAGTCGCACCAACCGGTAGCGGAAAAACTGAAGCGGCAGTTCTTCCAATTGCTTCGAGAGCCCTGAAGGAAGATTGGAATTCTCTATCGATATTGTATATTACACCGCTTAGAGCATTAAATCGAGATATTGACAGACGGTTGGCTAACTTGCTCGAACCGCTTGGCATAAGTGTTGGATTACGCCACGGTGACACCAGTCAAAAAGAGAGGACTAAGCAATCTAAGAAGCCTCCAAATTTGCTAGTGACAACTCCTGAGACTGCTCAGATTATGTTGCTAGGAAGCCGATTGAGGAAACATTTAGCAGGAGTAAAGGCAGTTATTTTGGACGAAGTTCACGATTTGGCCGCTAGTGAGAGAGGAGCACAACTATTGATTGGACTCGAGAGAATTGCTGGCTTGGACGGAACTAGCGGGAGATTTCAGAGAGTAGGACTTTCAGCAACTGTGGGTAATCCAGACGAGGTCGCTAATTGGATGTCGGCGGGGGCAAAACCAATTTTTGGCCCCGCCCCAAGAACAACCAAGGTTACCGTTCATCGAGAAACCCCGACCGCGGAAGATGACCTATTAGCAGGTGAATGGGCGATTTCTCCAAAGTCGATTGCCGCATTTCGTCATCTTGCAAATACTCTGATTGAAGATTCGCCTTCGCTTGTTTTCGTAAACTCTAGATCTAGTGCGGAAACAGTTGCACAAAGGTTGGCTTCGATTGTTCCTGAAATCCAAGTTGGTGTCCATCACGGAAGCCTAGCGGCTGAAACCAGACGTGAGATGGAGGAGGCTCTTCGAGCCGGCGAATTACACGGATTAATTTGTACTTCTAGTCTTGAATTGGGTATTGATATCGGAAGTATTCGAAGAGTTCACCAGTTGAACAGCCCAAGGGCCGTAGACAGGATGTTGCAACGTGTCGGGAGGGCTGAGCATCACCTAGGAGGAACAGGAAGAGGTGATGTCTTGGCTTGGGAAATTGATGATATCGCAGAATGTGCAGTGATTGCAAGACGTGCTATGGCTGGTGAATTGGAAGGCGTTGAATGGAGATACAATCCGGCCATTGTCGCTGCAAATCAATTTCTACAAATGGCTGCGGAGAGAAGTGTTGTTCCATTAGATCTGGCCACTGAATTACTAAAGCGCTCGTCTATTTTCCCACAGTGGACAGAAGAAGACACCTTAGCAGTTATTCGAGTTTTAGACGATAGGTGGCTACTGCGATTAATCGAAGAGCCACGACAATCAGACCCCACAATTTGGAATCCAAAACTATGGCAGGGATTGGCAAAGAAAGCGAATGTGGATGCAAGACCTGCAGATATAGTTCCGGAGGATAGACCTCCTTGGGATGAAGAACACGAAGAGGCTCAGAAATCTCGTTGGCGACGTGCAATGGTTCAACACTTGCCGGAGTCGCTCAATTCTGGATGGTTTTCGCCTGCTGGAAAATTGGGCAGAAATCGTACCGAACATATCTCAATGATTCCTGATGAAATCGCCTACAGGGTGCGTGATGCTGTAACTAGGCGGGTTTTGGGTTCTGTCGATGAAGCCTTCGTACTATCTCTGAACGATGTAGGAGAAGACGATGCTGGGCGGCCAAGAAGATTCGTTATGGCTGGCCGAACTTGGATGATTGTGGATGCTGACCCTGAACAAAGCGAATTGTTGGTTGCTCCTGTAAAAGATACTGGAGAGGCACCGGTATGGGCGGGAGAATTGCCTCCGGTGCCGATTGAAGTCGCTATGGAAGTTGGCAAATTGAGGAGAAGTGCTGCAACTGCGATTGGAGTGATGGAGGCGATGAAAGGGGATATCGATTTCGAAAACTATCCTCTATCTGAAGTCGCTAGAGCTGACTTATTGAATGCGGTTGCAGAACACATAGATGCAACCGAAAATTTGCCTACTGACACCACCTTGACTATCGAAAGTAGAGACAATGCTGTCGTCTTGAATACCTGCAGAGGGAGCAGGATAAACGAGACTCTAGCGCACTTTATCCAAGCAATGGGTTCTATGCGGGAAGGAAAGATGGGTACTACTCTGGTCGATCCATATCGAATTGCATTCCAGGTTCCAGGAACAACGGCTGCTCATGTCATTGAATGGTTGACAACAACTTCCCCTGATGCACTTGAAGCCATCCTCAGAATGACAATTCCGAATGGCAGAGCACTACGATGGAGGATGGTACAAGTTGCTAGAAAAATGGGTGTTTTGCAAAAGGCAGCAGACCCACGTAGAGTCAATATGCAAGGTCTGATGCAGAGATATCGAGGTACTCCGGTTGTTGAGGAAGCCCTGTCAAAATTATTCCATGAAAGGATGGACATTGAGGGAACAATGGATCTAATCCGAGACATTCAACAAGGAAAAGTCGAGGTTTTCCACACTCCGAATGGGCCACTTGGGCTGTCGCCGAAATCCGAACGTGACTTACTTCTTCCTGCATGGTCTGATGTACAACTCAGAGAGCGATTGGAGACTCGGCTGCTGGCTGAACGCGCAGTCTTAATCTGTCTCAATTGCAAAGAAAAGTCACGAAGCAGAGTTGGTCGCATGCAACAGCGTATCGAGCCTTGTTCAAACTGTGGAGGTACTATGCGGGCTTGCTCACCAG
Organism: Euryarchaeota archaeon UBA105; assembly: GCA_002496905.1. Classification (GTDB taxonomy): domain Archaea; phylum Thermoplasmatota; class Poseidoniia; order Poseidoniales; family Thalassarchaeaceae; genus MGIIb-O1. The sequence continues at coordinate 39,821 of DALV01000094.1, forward strand.
AGCGCATGGAATCTATGCTAACCGGATGGGTAACTAGCGATGACCAAAAGGAACGTGCAAGGATGCAGAAGAATGCAGAATTAATTCAAACCCACGGGCATGATGCCGTTCTAGCCTTGATGGGAAGGGGTGTAGGTGAAGAAACCGCAACTAGATTGTTGAGAGGTTTATCACGTGGAAATCGAGTCGCATTACTTCGTGCTATACATAACGCAGAACTGCAATATGCAAAGACTAGGCGCTATTGGAGTTAGAAAGCGATATTGAATGCCAACCTTTCGGGGTCATGTGCTAATCGGTCTGACTGGACGCTATGCCTCGGGAAAATCAACCGTAGTGGACTTTCTCGTATCCAAGGGATTGGCAAGTGAATCATGCTCGGATTCCATACGTGCTCATCTGAAACAGAATGGAATCGAAGAATCTCGAGAGAATCTAATCAATGGCGGAAATGAATTACGCAGAAGCGGTGGACCGGGAATTCTAGCAGAAATGCTACTAGAGAGATTAGGCGGAAAGAATGCAGTAATCGATTCAATTAGAACACCTGGTGAAGTAGAGGCCTTACAGCAACGTGATGACTTCATTCTAATCGAAGTTCGTGCAGGAATGGACGCCCGCTGGCAAAGAGCACAGACTCGTGCAAGAACAGGGGATATTGTTGACAGAGAGACTTTCTTCGCAAATGAAGAAAAAGAAGCTGTTGCAAAAGATGAATCTGGTCAAGCACTCAATGCAACTGCGGCCCTAGCCGATCTCGTATTAGTCAACGATGGAAGCCTTGAGGACTTACATTCAGACCTAGAGGACCTCTGGGTTATGCTTTCTGCATAGATCAGGCCGAGCGATAATTTACTCCGGACTCAGTAAACATACTGGTTGCGATTGCGAAGTCTTCCTCCCAGCGCTCGGGAATCTCACAATCTTCAGGATATACTACTTCCTTAACGCCGGCTTGAATCAGAGAACGAGCGCATCGTGAGCAAGGTGGCCAAGTAACGTAGGCAGTACAATCCTTGAGTGAAATACCGATTCGAGCAGCGTGCATAATCGCATTTTCTTCGGCATGACAAATCATTGGATATTTCTGACTACGGTCGTTAAGCCTAGCAGCGGTATCTTCGATTCCTCTTGGAAACCCATTGAAACCGGTTGAACGAACTTCTCTATCTTCTCCAACCACAACACAGCCGACCTTGGTAGAGGGGTCCTTCGACCAATCTGAGATATGTTTTGCAAGGTCAAGAAATCGTGCGTCCCACTTCAAACTCATCATTCCACCTCAGGGTCGCCCACCGGGAGGGTCGTTATCTCGGTTGGCCTCTGTACGACTCGGGTCATAGCCCTCCCAAACTTCTGGATTTGCATAGCAATCAGGATCATCGCGGTCTGCTTGACCTCCTTTGTCATTGTCCATACCGTCCCCGCAATTTCCAACGCCTCTATCTTCATCACTCGATAGAAGGGCATCTGGACCGCCACCCATCATTACTGCAATTACCAATCCAACAAGGACAATAATAAGCATAATGAGGATGACTTTGGAACTAGTGTCCTTGGACTCAACCTGGACAACAATTTCGACCTTGTCCTCTGCCTTGGATGTCATACTTGGCCTCCGAGGTGGGTCATCCCTTTTGATTCTCAATGTACGCGAAGGTGCTCCCAAAGGTCGCCATCGCCTCTTTCTACAGCAAACTTTAGCAAGTCTCCGACAAGATATACACTACCCATAACGGAGATGCTACAAGCCGCTTGTCTTGACATGATCTCTGCGATCTCAAGGGCCTTTGTCGGATCTCTTTCGATTTTTGGTTCATCCAATCTATTTGAAAAAATAAGATCCGCCAGCTCCTCTGCATCAACCGCTGGATTTCTTCCAGTGGTTGGTTCTGTAACGATGATGTGACGGAATGTTGGCATATGCCAAACTTCGCTTGTTACATCGGCTAAGGCCTCTTCCAAATTGGCCTTTTGAGTAACTCCAATGAGAAGAATTGTCGGCTCTCCAATAGACATTAATTCGGACTGCAAACCATCGGCATTGTGAGCAGCGCTAATCCTAATTTTGGAATTGAACAATTCCTTTGGTGGCCAATTTGGAGAGCGACCGGGCCAATTGATATCCTTTGTTGGTAATTCCCATCCGAATGTTGTAGCGATATATCCTGCAAAAATGAACCAATCTTCCCAATAATTTTCAATTGCTAATCCTTCATGGACATACAAGTCGTCACCGACTACCTCGGCAATCGCTTCCAAAACGGATTCATCTCCGGGATGGTAAACTACCATTGGCACACCTTCACGATGAATTCCCGCCTTAGCGCGAGCTATTTGCTCACGAGTATTTCCGAGGATTTCGGTATGATCGAGGCCAATGGTGGTAATGACGCATAAGTCTGCATCGACCAAACATGTCGCATCACCTTCTCCGCCTAATCCAGTTTCGATTATTGCACGATCTATGCCGGCTTGAGAGAAGGCTAGCATGGCGATTGCAAATGTACATTCGTAGAAGGTTGGTTCTTCGCCTAATTCTTTTCCAATTTCTACAGCAGCAGCACGAACCGCTGAAAGATGCTGATCGAAAGTACGCGAATCGATTACCTCTCCGTCGATACGAACCCTCTCTTCAATGACAACAAGATGTGGGGTAGTAAACAGACCGACCTTCAATCCGCTATTTGACGCAGCGCTGGAAAGAAAGGCACACAGAGTTCCCTTTCCATTTGTTCCGGCGACATGAATCGATGGGAAATCCAATTGCGGATTATCCATCTTCTGTAGTAACAACTCTATTCTTTGCAAACCGAGATTCATGCCGGCAAATCGCCTATTCATGAGCCATTCTCGGTCTTCCATTGCTACACAACCGCCCTGCCCCTATAGGGCGCGGGTACGGGTCAAGGTGATATGGAACTTGAACTTGGGGGAGATTGTGTCCGACCGAAGTGAAAGTGTCATCGAGATGATGATGGAGCAATGGGAATCCATGGTTGGCATGGCTGGAATGTTCGTTGTGACTATAGGAATCGGTATGTTCATTCAACCGCTATATGATATTCCAGAGGCTAGGGCATTCGGAGAAGAAGGGACTACGAAATCTGGGTTTATCTTGTTTGAACTATTGATGATCGGAATTTTCACAGTGGGGATTATTTGGTTGGCCCGTAAGGGTTTGGATTACCTCATCAAGGGAATAGTTATGTTTGCCCTTGGACTGAGCCTATTCTATGCCATTCAACCATTTACCTTGCTACTTCTATACATTCTTGGCTTCGCCACGGCTGCTTCTGTCGGATTATCCGCTCTAGCCATAACCATTGGAAGTATGGTCACACTATATCGCTATCCAGAATGGTGGGTAGTGAATTCAGTTGGAGTGATGGTCGGTTCTGGAGTAATAGTGATGATTGGAATCTCTTTCGTTCCAACACTCGTAATAATTTTCATGGTTTTAGCGGCAATTTACGATTATTGGGCTGTTCACAAAAGCAAGCATATGCTTGAACTTGCAGATACGATGATCGGACTCAAACTGCCTGTTTTACTTGTAGCTCCAAAGGAAAAGGGATACTCTTTCTTAGAACAAGAAGGAGACATAATGCAAGATTCACCTCCCCCGCCTCCTGACGTAATGGAAGC
>DALV01000031.1:0-19289 GCA_002496905.1 Euryarchaeota archaeon UBA105
TAGTGCAGTTTGCAACATAGCAGCATCCACCGCTGCTCCACCTACACCTGTGGATGGATCATCAAAGACAACAGCGAAGTCTAGAGAGCCATATATGTCATAGAGCATTAGCAGTCCAATCATTAGGAATACATCGCCAACGCGAGTTGTTAGGAAAGCCTTCTTCGCAGCGTATGCAGCACTTTCCTTCCAGTAGTAGAATCCGATAAGGAGATAGGAACAAAGCCCCATAATTTCCCAGAAGATGAATAACCAAAGGAAGTTGTCTGCGAGGACCATTCCAAACATACCCATGCTGAAGAGAACGAACTCGGCGAAGAAGCGATGGTTTGAGTTATCATTGATTGAATCGGTAGTCATGTATCCGATTGCGAACCAACAGATGAGGAAGCATAGGAAAGTGGCAACAAATAGTAGCATTATGCTAACTGCATCGAGGTATATTCCTAGTCCGATTCCGCTGAATCCTGAAGAGGCAATCGACCATCCCTCTGAGTCGTAGGTTAGGACATCGAAGGTCAACCAACTGAATGGATCTCCAGATTCAATATGACCGTGAGCATCGAGATAATCGTAAATCAGCCAAATCGAAGCGGAAAGAGATACGCTGAGTGCTCCAAGTCCTAAGATTCCGCCTTCCTTCAAGCGATTTACCCAGAATTCATCACCGTTCCAAACCTGACCTGCTATCGCAATTGTTGCGAAGAAAAGCAAAGGTGCGGCGATAATTAGCCACCAATAATCGGTTGATGATTCCCCAGTGCTGTAGAGATAAGGTACGATTGCCAAAAACGGCAAAATGAAGAGTAGTCTGTCCCACTCCTGCTTGTTTTCTCCCATTTTCATCACCTCAATTTCTCAATAAAGTCGCTTCATCGAGCGAAATGGTTTCCTGTGTACTGTACAAGGAAAGTAGAATTGCAAGCCCGATTGCAACTTCTGCGGCAGCTATTGCGATTGCAACAGCAGTGAATACCCATCCGTCTACTGAACCATGATGCATGGCTCCGGCTACAAAGTTGAGATTGGCTGCATTCAACATGACCTCTATGCACATCAAAACCACGATGGCATTCTTTCGGCTGAATGCTCCAATCAAACCGATACCAAAGAGAATGACGCCAAGACCGGCTATCCAACTTGCTTCAATCATCACTCATCGCCTCCCATATCGTAGAGCAGGTTGACGAGGCGCTCGTCGCGAACTAGGTAAGATGCACCAATCATCGCCATCGAAAGTAAGATTCCAAGAACAACGGTGACAAGCGCCCAATCATCGAGTATTGATACTGCAAATTCGAGTGTGGTTGGAGCACCGGCAGCGGATTCTCCCCACATTGGATGATCCATTACTTCTCTTAGAAGAATTAGGACGAAAGCGAATACCCCTAAGCGGGCAGTGATTCCCATTGCCCTCATTCAACATCACCTTCCTGTATTTGGCGTCGAGTTAACATAACTCCGAACTGAACCACTAGCATTACCGAACCAAGGTAAACTAGAATCTGAATAGCCGCCAACATCTCGGCGTGAGCCAATACCATTACTCCAGCAACGGCGAAGAAGGTCATCATTAGCGAGAGAAGAGAGTGAGCAACTCTCCTTGCATAGACACATCCCAGAGCTCCGAGGATAGCAACAAGCGCCATAATGACGAATGCAACCGCCTCGAAATCCACGGCCATTGGAATCAAGCCTCCGCTTCCTTGGCAGCTCTAGCTGCCTTTCTTTCGCGCTTATTCTTCTCTTTCTTCGCGCGCTTTGCAAGTTCCATATCGACTCGCTCTTGGTGGACGGCTGGTAGTACACGAGTTCTATCTGCGTCGAACCATAGGTCTTCACGAGAGTATCCAGACATTCCATCATACTCATTGGTCATGAAGAATGATTCGAACGGACATGCTTCCGCACACAATCCACAGAACATACAGCGGCCGATATCGATTCTACCGCTGACGATATCAGTCTCCGCCGGCTTGAGTTCTGTGGTTGCAATGTCTTCGATACCTGATCCGTCCATCCAACGCACGGTTGCCGTATCGCCGGAGATGTCGATTACTTCTGCGAAATCATATTGCTGCGGGGCTGCGGTATGCTCATTCACTAAGTCGAATTCCTCGATTTCTTCGAACTCTTCCTTTGGCTTTGCGGCGTACCCACCTGCCTCGAATTCTGATCCATAGCCGTGCCACTCGTCGTCTTCCTCGGCTAGGTCAAGAACATTGACTCTAACTTCAGAGGTCATGTGTAAGCAGTCATTTGGACATGCCTTGACACATGCCTTGCAAGCGGTGCAAGTTTCCCAAACAATTCCAATCCTACCGTTGTAATTTCCTGGAACGAATAACCATGGCTCCATATCCTCTAATCGTTCATAGGGGTACATGACCGTAACAGGTCTTTCAAGGAAAGGAAGTAGATCGGTAGACTCTCGATCAGCAGCATATGTGTGACCTTCTGAAAGATGGTCGCCCCCAATTCTAGCTTGGGTAAAATCATCTGTCATTGTAACTTCTTGACCATGATAATTATTCTTCAAAAGGCCCAACCTTCCTAGGAAAGGAACGGTTCGCAATGCCGTTTTCATCGTCATCCACATTGGCTTGATAATCAGGTTGCGGAAGTTAGGAGCCGCGTGTGGGTGTCCAGTGTTATACTGCTGTGATTTATCCATTTCTTCACCTCCAATCTAATCTCTGTGAGTACCCGGGCTTGCCTTCTCCAAGGTCTGCGTGTGGTACATCCTTCGGTTCAGTTCCAACGCATCTTCATCCTCATCCAAGGCGAGGACTACGAAAGCGACTATGAATGAACCAAATAGAACTGGGACCGCCCAAATCGGCCATCCTCCTGCTGCAGTACTATCCCACACCTCGAGGCGAAGCCAGATTGCTACGGCAAGATTGACCATCGAGGCTGGAAGAAGCCAACGCCATCCAAACTCAAGAATTTGGTCGGTGCGAACACGATGTAAGGATGCACGAACCCATACGAAGAATGCAAACATCAGGTATGCCTTTAGGAGTAGAACTACCAATCCAGGTGTTGCATTTGCTAGGAAGTCAAAGAGGACCCCGACATAAGGAAGGCCAACCAAAGTGTCTTCGAATGGTAATTGCCAACCGCCAAGGAAGAATAGTGCAAAGAGGATGCAAGCCGCGTAGGCTCGCATCATTTCGACAGCGAACATCAGCCCCCAACGGATTCCACCGTATTCTGTCCACCAACCCTCAACCAATTCGGCCTCTGCCTCAGGCATATCGAATGGAATACGCTCAACTTCGGCGATCATTGTGATTAGGAATAATGCAGCACCCAAGGGCATGATGAAGAGATTCCATGTGTTACTTGTCTCGATTTGGAAATCGACTATTTCTAGAATGTTAAAGGAGCCTGAAATTACTGCAATTGCTAGGACACTAATCAGTAAAGGTATCTCGTAAGCGGTAAGTTGTGCCGCGGACCTCATTCCTCCGATGAGGGTATATTTGTTGTTTGACGACCATCCCGCAAAGAAAACACCGAGTGGTGCGACTCCGAATATTGCCATCATGAATACCAATGACAACTCTGGGTTGGCAGCCCATATGTGTGGACCGAATGGGATGAATGCATAGACCATGATCGTGGTTGCAATAATGATTACTGGGGCGGTTTCGAAAACCAATCTGTCGGCCTTTGTTGGGACCATGTGTTCCTTGGTAGCGAACTTTAGGAAGTCGGCTAGGGCTTGGAAGAAACCTGGGAATAGGAACCAAATTCCGTGGTAACCTCTATTGTGAACGCGATCTACTGCTACGTGCTTCGATTTGTTTCCAAAGTTAGAGTTCAGCATTCCGTTTACCCATCCAATCGGAGCCCCTATTCCGAACGGTAATTGATTCCACCATTGACCTGCGGTCGTATGGCCTTCGCCAATCCATAAACTTCGGAGGCTGGTAGTTGCACCTAGTCTGTCCATCAATCTGGCTATGAATTTGCGCTCAATGTATGGAACCACCATCAAGGTGAGCATCATTGTAGCAAAGACAATTGTACACATTATAGTGGTGAATAGGAAAGTTTCGAGAGCACCCTGAATGCTTGCAAATTCTCCTTGTAAATTTACGGAACCTAATGGGCCTAAACCAATTTCACTTGAAGGTAGTAAGTCATGAACTTGGTCCATTGACCAACCGACGATAGACTCCATCCATCCACGGACGTCTAACCAATCGCTAGTTCCTGCCATTGTAAATCACCTGTCGGTTTCTCCAATACATGGGTCAAATGAACCCATAATCGCAGGTATATCGGCCACCTTGTAGCCAATCATACACTTTGCAGCATAAGGAATTGTGATGAACATTGGAGAACGGATTGAAACTCGATAAGGCATCTTTCCTCGACCTTCGCCTCCGCCTGCGATGTAGAACATCGATTCACCTCTACTATCTTCGAAGTGATGGCTTCCGGAGGTCCCCTCAGGGGCTCTTGATGGCGCTTTGGCGATAATCTTCGGATCTCCTGGTTCGTGATATGTCTCAGAGCCACCTGGCATCTTATCGAGTGCTTGGAGAACCATCGATGCGCTCATTCGCATCTCTTCCACACGGACTCGATAACGGTCGTAGCAGTCTGCACCCTTGATTGAGGAACGTTCGACGGATGGTTGCCAATCGAGTTCGCTGTAAACAGAGTAAGGGTGAGCCCAGCGAACATCGTAATCAACTCCGGCGGCTCGAACATTAGGTCCGGAGACACCGTGATTGATCATTTCCTCAGGCTTGGCGTAGCCTACTCCTTGGCTTCTAACAAGGAATACTGTGCTCTCATCAAATAGCGCCTCATATTCCTGAATTCGATTGAGGAAGAGCTTCAATTTGGCTTGAGCACGCTGAGAGAATCCATGAGGTAAATCTCGCTTTACCCCGCCTATTCTTGGGAAGTTGTAGTGCATTCTTGAACCACCCAACTCTTGAAGTAAATCCATCATCATCTCGCGCTCACGCAGACACCATACCATAATCGAGAGATTGCCTATGTCTGGACCGTAGGCACCAAGCCACATTAGGTGGCTAGCGATTCTTTGTAACTCGACTGCGATGAGGCGAATGTATTCGGCTCGCTCAGGGACTTCCACACCGAGTAGGTCTTCTGCGGCGTAGATGTAGGAGTGTGACCAAGTGTTTGCACTAGCGTAACATAGTCTATCACAATAGGTCGTAATCTGAGTGAAGTCTCGTGCCTCACAGATTTTCTCAACACCACGATGGATGTATCCCAAATCTGGTTCGGTATCGACTACAGTTTCTCCATCGACTTTGACTTTCAAAGTCCAAAGCCCGTGAGTCATTGGGTGTTGAGGGCCCATCGAAATCCACATTTCTGCCATCTATATCCCTCCTTACTTGATTTTACCAGCATCAGCTGGTTTCCTCATGAATCCTTGAGCATCGTCGTACATTTCTTCAAATCCATGATAGCGCAACTTGTGTTGCTTCTGTAATGGATGATACCCTACTGGAGTTTCATGTGGATTGAGGACGCGGCGCATTCCTTCATGGCCCTCAAAGTCGATTCCAACGAGGTCCCAAGTTTCCTTCTCATTCCAATCAGCTCCAACCCATAGGTCTTGAACAGAGGGGACCATAGGTTCTCGTGTATCAGGTAATGAAATGCTAATTTGAATCTCCATCGGCATATCTGCACCAGTCAGATTTTCTGCATCGGTGATATTTGGTTGAACTACACCTTCTATTGCTCCCGGGTCTTTTACTCCGGTTCGCATTAGGTGATAGACTACCTCCCATGTCTTATCGGCTGCCTCCGGCCAATGAATTCCGGTAATCATTGAACAGTAGTCAACAGCATGGTCAGTTGCTAGGGCCTCTGCTAATTGCCTCCACGATTCGGGAGTAGATGTGGCACTTACTGTATGGCGGACCTGTGTTCCACTTGAGCGGCTATCGATTTCAGCAGAGACTCCATCGAAGGACGACATTGCCTTTGCTAATTCCTCAGCTGCCTTCTGCTGAGCCGCTGCCGAGATTTTCTTACCCATTCAAAATCCTCCTTCACTCGTCTCCGACGATTAGCGGTGCTTCACTCATCGGCCGAACTTCACTAGGCACTCCACCGATGCGGATAATCTTCTCACGCAATTTTCCAAAGCCATCAATCAATGCCTCTGGGCGTGGAGGGCATCCTGGAATATACACATCAACCGGAATTACTGTGTCAACACCCTCGAGAATATTGTACGACTGGAAGTATGGTCCCCCCGATATTGCACACTCGCCCATTGCGATACACCATTTGGGCTCTGGCATTTGCTCCCAAAGTCGCACAATTGGATCTGCAAACTTCTTGGAAATTGGCCCATTGACCAATAGAACATCACACTGCCTTGGACTAGAGCGGAAGAACACACCAAATCTCTCTGCATCGAATCGACTGGCCCCTGCGGCTGCCATTTCCAAGGCACAGCATTTGATTCCAAGGTGAAGAGGGAAGAGGGACTTTCGCTGACCCCAGTTGAATAGGCGACCACCAAGTACTCCGATTACTTCCTTCATTCGACTAGCCTTGAGAGCCTCGTCGGTTACATCGCCTACAGTATCGACGAGAATTCTACTATTGAAAACCGAGAAGTTTTGGGGTTCTTCGCTCATTCAATCACCTCAGATGTAAATTCGACCACGCTTGCGGAATACGTGCCATACGCCAAGACTCATCAAGACGATGAATACGGTTAGGGTAATCATCGCTGACCAAATATCGATGTCTCCACCAGCATCTTGAATCGCGATTACTCCTCCAAATGCTAGGAACATGAATGCTATATCGAATACAAGGAAGATAATAGCATACCAATAGTATTGGAAGTGGAAATTGATATGAGCGTCGCCCACTGGATCCGCACCGCACTCGTAAGTGCTTTCTCGCCTCACGTATAGGCTCTGATCAGTCTCATAACCCGGGAGTAAAATCGAGCGCAACTTGTTGTTATCATGGGCGCTCGGAGTTGGCCTTAGGAAGCGAGAAGCGACGAAGCTCATCACGGGGAATCCTATGCCAACAAGGGTCATCACAGCTAGGGCTAGATACGCTTCTGGAACCGTCGACATCGCTGACACCTGACGGTCCCGTAGGGACCGGCAGAGTTCGCCACCGAAAATCCGGTCATAAGCATAACCGTGCGTTCATTGAGGATGCTGGTAGCAGACAATACATTGGAATGATTGACGGTTTGGAATCGCCTTCAATCAACGACTAGGCTCAGTCACTCGATTCATTGTCCAAGGCTTCGAGAATTCTGCGGTTTTCTGCACGGGATCTTAAGAATAAAATCACTACCAATAAACCGCCAATAGCAGTTAATCCGTAGATTAGAATCTGTTCGTTTTCTTCGCTTAGCCAGCTTAGGCCAGAAGACACCTCTGCGGTGACTTCCAAGTCAAGGGGTTCACCGGCTACAGGCATACCCTTTGGTTGAACTGTAATCGTAAACCGATAGGTATCATCTTGAACCATTCCCGCTGGAGGAGTCACCCTCACGGTAATCGTTCTTGAATTACCAGGAGAAAGTTGGAACTCGTCTTCGATGATATTGACCGTCCAGCCTCTGAGAGAGTCACTGGATAGTATCTGGACGGTCTCAACAATATTACCATGGTTTGTAACATGGAGAATAAACTCAACACTGTTCTTTTCATCTGTAGTTAGCTCATCTTCACCTTCAAGGGTGAATCGCAAATCATGGATTGTTCTAACTTCAAAAATCAAGTCTACACTGGTGCTTTCTGCAGCGTTCTTCTCCGATGATGCGCTGACCTTTACAATGCCAGTAGTTCCGCTAGAAACACCTTCTAGAACTTCCAATTCAATTGTAATCAGAACTCTATCACCTGAAGGAACTGCAATGTTTCCATCTACCGCTACACCATTGACCAGGACGCGTCGGAGTACCGAGGATTCCATTCCTGTCATCGATATGACTGCGCTGTCGCCACCTGGGAAGTTTCCTGTATTTTCTACCCAGAAATTGATTTCTTTAGTCCCTCCTGGTGGAAGAACAATATCCATTTGACCCGAAATTGGTCCCGGCATTTCAGGAGAAATAGCCATGCCATAATCATAATTCGAGACTATCACGCTAATCGTCTGTTCTACCTTTTCACTCGTCCCAAAAATTGCCACGCGAGATAGAATTGTCACTGAATCCGCATCTTCCTCACCTTCAACGGTTACATCGAGGAAAACTCTCCTAGATTCCCCTGGATCGAGCACAATTTGGGTAATTGAGTTTCCAGATGTATCAGAATATGACGCCGCCCACATTGGAGGGTTACAACCAGTTTGATCATTAGGGTCGCAAACCTGTAGCTTGAATGTATCCCGAATATTCCCAGTGTTGACAATGTCAATTGGGAATTGAACTACTTGGCCAGAACGACCGGTTTGCTGAGTTGAAAGTATGTCTGCAGTTAGGTCGTGCCTCGCTGCTACAGATACGGTTAACACCCTGCTATGCAGTATGGTTGTTGAACCACTCACTGTTACACCAAATTCAACAGTATTGTCTCCCGCTAACGCATTTGATGGTACATTTACTGTAGCGGTTAGCGATTCTTCGTTGTTGGAATTATGCTTACTGTTTATGGTCACAGAAGATTGAGAAAAGGAAATTTGCCATCCTTCTGGAAGATCCATTGTAGTTAGAGAAAACGTGTCTAAACCATTGCCACGATTTTCTACAGTTATAGTAACTGAATCAGAAGTCCCAGGCTCAACATTCGATAGTTTCGATGTGCTTAGGGTAAGTCTAGCTTCGTGAACCTGACCGATGGTTACTGTGAGTATTTGCTCACAGCCAACGCCTTGATTGGAACGCCCCTGTATCTTGATTTCAATCTGTGAGCCAGCCTCAACTGAATCGTCGGGCGTTACTGAAAAAGTGAATGTATGACTATCATCTGAATTTCCTGGTTTGGCCAATAAGGCAGAGCGGGGGCTATCAAATTCGACCCACCCGGTTATATCTGTTCCAGGGGATTGAGCTTGAGTTTGGACCGTCCATTCAGTATTCCCAATATTTTCTACCTCGAAACTATTTGTTGCAGTTTGACCAGGATCGAGATTGTGGGAAGATGTCTGCAATGAGCCGTCGCACTCCTTCACTTCAGGAACACTCAACCTGAGGCTTAGGTTATCCTCGGCTCTGTCTGCAGCGTTTGGGTCATTGGTTACCGTAGCCATGAGGAGGAAACAATGCTCGCCCGCTTCGGTAGAACTGCCATCAGGGACATCTACTGTAACCTCGACGGTTTCTGTATCTCCTGAATCCAACTGAACTACAGCAGGATCTACCTCAGCGCTTAGGTCATCAGATTCACAGTCATTATCGCTGTTCATCTCCAATTGCACATTTGCCTGTTGTTCGCCAGTATTCTCAACCTCAACTTCCCAAACTACTGAGTCACTTCCATCAAATTCGACATCTGTCTCATCAGTGGTTAATTTAACCGCATAAAGACCACCACCGTCACCTGCTGTGGTAGTCACCGTTACATCGGCATTCTTCGGAGACCCTGGGGCTCCTCCTGCTACAGTTGCAGTAGCCTGAACTGTGGTCTCACAATCTCCATTCGCCTGTTCATTTACACTGACTGTAAGAGTCACTTGTTCAGATTCGCCGCCACCTATTGTTCCAGATACTTGTTCTATGTTCGAACTGAAGCCATTGCAACCAGAAGAGTCCTGCTGAGTGCTCAAGCTAACCGCCATATCATCGTCGCCATCATTGTGAACTGTGATGGTGTATTCTGCTGGGTTATCGGCATCTGCCTCTTGAGCAGTTGGACTTGCGGTCAGACGAGGATCAATCTCTGCCTGAACGAATGGAGATAGCATCGTGATTACTAGCAAAATCGTCAGAAGACGAGCCGAAGCAACACGATTCATTGCATCGCCGACAAACGGGCCCCTCTAAGGGCTTCGGGCTACGCGACCCCTTAGGGTCGCGATTTATGCGTCAACTAATTCATCCCAATCCGCATTGCAGTGTAGGCATTTACCAAGAGAAAGAATATCACAACCCCCGACTTGACCTGGACGATGATAACGGGCTCCACAACTGCCGCAAGCTAGGGCCTCACCGACAATAATATCGTCGCTACATACCCAGCATTCAATGCCTGAACCACTCTCTTTTTCAGCGATATTTAGGGACTTAGTAATCTTACTTACGGCCTCGTTGGACATTATTGATTCCAAGCTACCACCCTTTTGTTGGAATACATAGAATCCGCCTCCTGCAAGAATCACAATTAGGAGAATAACAAGAATAGGTATCAGAGTAGATGCCATGCTGTTACCCTCGCCTCTTGCAGGTAATACATCGACCTCAAAACTGAAGGAAGAATCTTGGATGGTTTCTCCATTTAGCAAAAATAACTCTATGGTACCGTCACTACCGCTGTCGGGAGTAAATTGGATTACTATTGATCTGGATTCTCCCGGGCTTAAAATTACTAATAATTCATCATCGATGTATACATTCCAATCACTTGGTGCATTCACCTCAAGTTTGTGATTAATTTGTGAATTTCCTACATTTTCAACATCTATTGTCAATTGAACTGGATAGTTTTGATGGGCAATCGGGTCTTTAGTGCGTAGGTCCCAAACTACAGCTGAAACCGAATCTACAAGTAACGAAATGGAATTTTCAACTACAACTCCTTCTCCTTCCATCCTAAGAGTGACTACTGGCTCGGAACCCGCTTGTTCTGAGAGAGGAATAGTAATCGTACACCAGATTATACTGCTCGCTCCAGCAGCCAATGTTGATGGAGTGGAAGGACAGTTTGCTTCCCAATCGCCATTATCAGGTACGATAATTGAAGTCGTTGGACGCCAAGTTGAGGTGCCTTCATTCTCAACCTCCCATGCCAAATCAAAGCCGGTTCCAACTGGATGAGCACCTACTCCCAAAGGAGTTTGAGATGTAGTTCCATCTGCCAAGACAACTTCGTGGAATGCTAGGCTCGGAATCGCTGCGGACAGAACGTCGATGGTTCTATTCCAATCTAGCGAAAAACCATCATCAGTAGCGAATCGCAGTTTGAAATCGCCACTTGTGGCTCGTCCATTACCTTGCAAAGTAACCGACCAAGTCGTAGTTTCACCCGCCGGTGCTTCCAATGTGTTGAGGCCACCAACAATCGACCAGCCAGAAGGTATAGCTCTCTGATATGGAGTCATGGTTAGATGTCGGTTTCCTGTATTTAGGAAGTCAATTTCTAGATTCAAAGATTCGTCAGGAGCAACCTCATACTGAATTCCATCACTTATCGGTGTTGCAGATAGTTGGTCGATTGCCATCACCTCTAGAGTGATAGGAACCGACCAAGAATCACTACTTACTCTAGAGTGAACTGTCAAGCCAGCATCGAAAATCGAACCAGCTGGAATCATAGCACCAGGAGGATTTACGGTGATGTCAATTGTTCGACTTTGCCCCACCGCAAGAGTTCCCGTTGAACCGTGAGATGAGCCCTCAAAAGCCCCTAAGGTATCTAACCCTAAATGCCAACCAGCAGGCGAACTTAACTCCACATCATAGGTTTGAGGTCCGTTACCTTCGTTGGTTACGAATACTTGCAATTGAGTTTGGGAAATAGGGCTGACTGGAATTTGTCCTGATGAAATTAGCACATCAGCTGAGGCTAAAATTGGCACATCGAAATACAGATCCAATTCAGACTCAATGTCATTCTCGATATCGGTTCCGGTGACCGTCATTACATACGTTCCAGGTTCTGGAGGAGCCGGATGGATAAGTGTGAGACC
Source organism: Euryarchaeota archaeon UBA105 (assembly GCA_002496905.1). Lineage (GTDB taxonomy): Archaea > Thermoplasmatota > Poseidoniia > Poseidoniales > Thalassarchaeaceae > MGIIb-O1. The sequence goes on from DALV01000031.1 coordinate 11,836, forward strand.
TACAGAAACCGATTCTGCCTCGAGCAGATTGAAAGTGTTTGAAGTGAGTGAGGAATACCAATCGAATTCAACACCATCACTCAACCTTACAGGTGAGCTTGCTACGATTGTTGCATTAGTCTCGAATAATGCGGTATTTGTTAGAACCAGGTCCCATGAGGTGGAACTATCATCCGCTTCACCCAAAGTCATGAATGGTTCATCTGAAGTTACCCTAACTCCAGGTGCGCTAATTATCATCGTATGTGTAAGAAGGTTATTTCCTTCATTTGATTCCTCCACCAAATCATTTGGATCTAGGTGGAAGGACAAATCGACTAGACCTTCGGTCGACGGGGTCCAGTTCCATTGAACATAAACTGATTCTCCAGGAGTCAGTGAAATTGTCTGGGTGGAGATTAGGCTACCATCGGCCCTTGCCATCACCTCAAGATCTGATACCGATCCAGCGCCGAGGTTCTCGACTGTGACACCAATCTCTACGGGGTCTCCAATTTGAGGAATTGGAGGGTTGATATTTACATCGGGAGCAAATGAAGGATCGGGTGAAAGATCGTTTACATTAACACCTCTTACGGCTAGAGCATAAGGTTGCCAAGTCCTACTTCCGCCATGATAATCGTCGGTCACACGGACTGTCCATGTACCGACGCCGGCATTATCAATCAGCACTACTTCGACGTTGTTTTTATCATCGAAATTACCACCAGCAATTGATTTTCCACTACTGAAAACATTACCTTTGAAGGAAGTCCCTCCATTGGGATGAATCACCTCTAGATTCAAATCATTACGTAACTGATTGGTACTTTGTGAGGAGCCAGGATAATCGGACCATGCCAATACTACTTTCAGTGGTTCTGCGCCTCTTGTAATATCGAATGTGTATTCCTTTGTTTGACCAGAAGAAATACGACTTCGGTCATCGACGAAAATACCTTCATCGCTATCTGGAATAAGTGAATTGACAAGATTGACCCTACCCCAACCCTCGTCATTGTTTGGAATATTTCTAGCGCCCATATCCTCAGCACCTAGGATTAGTAGTGCCTTTACTAGTGCTCCTTGAGGCGCGGGTCTATTTGCAACTTCCATGAGATATTGTCTCACTAGGGTTGCAGCACCCGCTGCAGCAGGTGTTGCCATTGAAGTACCACTGTATTCAATGTACCAATTATTCGACCAACCAGAAGATGCTTGCTCGGCCTCTTGTGACAGACACGAGCGGACTCCATCGCCAGGACCTACTACATCTGGCTTAAGGCGACCATCATCTGTGGGTCCTCGGCTACTCCAATAGTACATCTCATCCGGTGAGCCGCTGTATCGGTTCTTGTGTCCACCAACGGTGATTACATTCTTCGCTGTGCCAGGTGGAGAAACACCATCGTTTCTTTCGTTTCCTGCTGCGAAGAGAACTGTCATTCCATCATAATTCCAGTATTGGTCCCAAGTAGAAGTTCGGTCATCAGCGTCCTCAGATTGGGTCGAGTAAGAGCCGAAACCGCTGCCTGCGCCCCAACTATTTGTGTGTAAGCGGGCGCCTGCGTTGTAAGCAGAATTCAACATGCTGTTGATTCCGTAACTGTATAGGGCACCAGTATCATCATCCTCCATCGCTTGGAAATATAAGTCGGCTCCCGGTGCTACTCCCTCATAGGTACCACTACTCCTCATTCCGGAACCTAGTACTGTGCAGGCAACGTGAGTCCCGTGTCCATCAGATAAATCGGCGGTTGAGGAATCTCCTGGTGTAACTGAAGTTCTACCTGCAATACGGTTGTTGAAATCTCCATGGTCGTGATCTATTCCCGAGTCTCCAACAGCTACAGTTTGGCCTGTTCCATCTATGTTTGTGATGAAGAAAGATTCAACCGAATTTATTCCCATATGGGTTCGGGCATTGTCGTTCTTTAATTCTAGAACCGGTAACGGGGCGACATAGGCTACAGCTGGATTTTCAATCATATCTGCTAAGTTAGAAAGTTCAATTTCACCCCAATATCTTCCCTCCTCAGGACTCCATCCGTCGGTCAGCCACTCGCCTGCAACATCCGTGAGGGAACTTGACAAACCAAGACCTGGCTCCATATGTCGCTGTAGATTATCATCCTTCCAACCGAGGATTTCTACCATTATCGAGCCTTCATCGACCACCGTTAGCAATGGGTGAACGAGTAATCCGGTTGGGACGGGATGGACTGCGACAACTACAGAGTTAGCCGCCAACTTATCCAATTCTTCGGTTGTTCCTTGAACCAAGAAACCAGAGGGAGGTATGGTCGTTCTTATCTCAACTTCAGCTAATGATTCTACCTCTAGACGAGCATCCCAAATTCCAACACCTCCATCTACTATGACCATTGCTAAGTCCCAACGTGGATGATTAAGGGAATTTGGCAGATGGACGGATGGAATCAATCCAGACTCGGTGTATACTCCAATACTAGAATCGGCAGTATTGTCTCTAACCCTTTCAAATCCCTGTGTCACTGTTGGCGATTGAAGGTCTTGAACTGAATTAGGGTCAGCGGCTATTTCTATACGCTTAACCGACAAATCTAGAGTCTCTGTTGAATCTTCAGATTGGTTGATGTAAATATCGCCAGCCGGAATCAGAGATATTAGGAATAACCCGATTAGCACAACCGCAATTCTCTGTCCCATGAATCAGCCCCCAATTGGGTCGCCTTTCAGCATTAGGGTAAACTGTATTGCGAATATTCCACGACCGGAGGTCGTGTCAGAAGAAGTGCATCGGTGCGTCATAGGTAAACATCTCCATAGTCCAACCACCTACATTATACGTCCATCTTTCATTATATTCTGTACCGCCATAGGTGTATTCTAAGATAATCTCAATAGTATAATTCTCCCAAACTGATGCACCTGGGGCAATTAGTTCTAGATTATCGCCAGCAATCGAAGTATGGGCGGCAATCTCATCGGTTTCAAATGTGGACCTAGCAATTTCATTACTTCCGTCATCTAAGAATCTGATATCTAATTGGACATCAGTAATTGACCGAGATCCTTTGTTATCTAATTCAACTAAAACAACATGGCCGCCAACTCCCTGAAGATAGACAACATCTACGGAAGTTCTGTCATATGGAACAATCCAAGTTCCAATAATCATGATTCCACTCAGTATCAGTAATACGGCCACGGAGGCAAAAATTACTCGACTTGGTCGAACTTTCTCAACTCGCTCGCCAACGATTTGGAGAATCTCATGGGCGCGTTCGGTTGCTGCATCAGGAGTTTCCAATTCTTCATTTTGAGAACGAATTTTGTCCATTAATCCCAAATCAATCACCCCCCAAGAAAGTTGCACCTAAAGTCAGAAGTCCAGAAGTAAATGGTTCTGGGACGATAATGTGATGAGTTGATCCCTCAAAGCCCGGAATCAAATTCAATAGAGACAGGTCAGATGCTAATCCATTGACTCCAATACTAGTTCCAGTAGGGACTCCTCCTGTGGTTTGAGCATCTAGTAGAACTCCTCTAAGATCGAAGGTGGTGCCAAGCGCATCAACCTCGGCGGTGGCGCGGGCCGAAGCGATTATTCTCCCACCTTGAACATCCTCCAGTTCGATGATACTGTACGGCCCCGCAATCTCGACAACACGAATTGTTGCACTTCTCAGATTTTCTCCGAGCGCCTCTACTTCCTCAATTATCACAGGAGGGGTAGTTGGCATATTGGAGGCTCTGAGGTAAATTCTCTCAACGCCGTCACCTCCGCTTCGAATCGCTAGACCATAATCAGAGGTTGGCTTAATCACCATTTTATCTGCCAATCCTTCAGCGAGCAATATGATATCACCGCGATTGTTTATCGCTCTACCATTTGCTTCAATATACAACGACATTCCACTATCTGATGCTGAGAAATCAAGGACTGGAGTACCTTGGAATGCTAGGGTTTTGGTAATGTCATAATCTACATCTGCTTGTGTGGTCAGATTAATCGAGTTTGGAACATCGGTTAAGAAAACAGTAGCAGGCCACCATGCACCTTCCATCCACTGCATCTGTTGCAGCATGATGGAATCTACCGCCGGGCCATCACGATGATATTTTTCAGGCACAATCATGTCAATCGAAATTGAAGTACCAAGGCTAGCGAGTAAATCAATTGATTCGGGAATATCGTTGATTAGTATCTCCGTTCTTGCACCGGCCTCCCTATTGATGAGCTCAGCATGAATCCAATCGAGTCTATTTGATAGTACGAAACGAGTCGAGGTAGTAACCTCATTAATTCCGCCACTAGTTTCCTTAATCGTGAATTGAGAGTCTATTCCCAAGGTAGTGGCTTCACCAACAGTCAAACCTTGTAACGTCAGCATCAAGTCTTGTCCATTGACGCCTTTAGCATTGAGCATGAATTCACTTCGTGCAGGAAGCCATCCTTCCATACCCAACATAATTATCCAATCTTCTCCATTTGAGTTAGGCACACGACTGATGGTGATATCGATTAATGGCGGTAGATTTGGAATCCAACCTCGAATATGGAATCCGTCAGAAATTCCAGTTGGGGCAGCGTTCATAGAAATCCCATGAACCCATGCTGGTTCATCCGCTGTCCCGTTACCTTGACTGGCCTCGAAGATTAGGTCGAATTCGCTATCAGCATCTAACTCCAAGCCATAAGAAAAGGAACCGTTTCCTCCGGCTGTACCGGTAGAAATTTCGCTAGTCACTCCGGAAAGTACGGTATTTACAGAGCGACCCAAATCGGCAAACCCTCCAAGGAAAAAGGCAACCCCAGAAACCCCTTGGGAGGTATTCAATTCTGGGATTACCAAATTATTCCCCGCATCGGCTCCGGTTGGAATATCTACTGAAACATTTGACGGAAGAGGATCGATAAGGACCAACGCGGAAAGGCCTCCTTCATCTTGAGTTGGTGCGTGATCGACATTGATGCTCATCGTTCGATCTCCTGCTACGGACATAAAGGCGGTGCCTTGCCCCATTGCGCCTGTTGCACCAGCTACAGCAGGAGCTATCCAACCAACCTCTTGTAGACCAGAAATTCTAGTTGAAATTGTTGAGGTACCATCTTCCGGATGGTGATGGAAGAGGAAGTGATCTCCGCTCATCGTTACTGGATTTTCGGCATCGGTAAGCTGTGCGTGGATTGTCGAAATAGGGGAAGACGCTGTCCACTTCGTGGTATCTCCAAATTCAACAGTAAATTCTGCTGGAATATCCAAAATATGAGCGGCTTGTCTCTGATTTCCTTCGATTCCTGTATAACTGAGTCTATCGATGGTGGAACTGGCATAATATGTTGCTAATTCTGGAGTTAAATCTGCAGTTACATTGTCAGGAATGTCTGAAATCCATAATCCCTGATGTGCAGCGTCCTCAAGGTTGGAAGGCTGATGATCGATGTATAGGAATGTGAATGATTTTTCTGAAGAGGTACGGAGAGAGAATGACTGAGAGTCAGTTTCGATTTCATCTATCAGAGTAAACGAGCTTAGTCCACTAAATCGTAAACTTGCAGCAACCTGCACCAAAGGAGTCTGGGGTCCATTCCGACCCTGCACAGTCTCTAATCCTCTATCCTTAGCCAAGATAAGGTGGTCACCAGACATTGTTGGATGAGGGCTCGAGCCGATTTGGATACCTACCTCGGAGATTGACCGAGCTTCCCTATCTAATCTCCAATTGTTGTGCATTTGTAGGTGAAGCGTCTCACCTGATAAACCGCCAGAACCGCCAACACCTCCACTGATTACATCGACTGTAGCTGATGGAATATCGTTCAAAATAGTACCAATATCAAGGAATAAATCTACTATATTTATCAGAACGATATCTAAGATTCTAGAGAGGAAATCTAGATTCTGACCAGAATCGAGACTGGTGTCCGCATCCTCAGTTCCTCCTAATTCAAATGAGCCAAAGAAAACTATAGCAGTGGGGATTTCTTTAGCGGTAATTTGGATTCGTCTATGGTCTGTGTCGGTACCTCCTCGTTTCATCCAAGAATGATATTCCACAGACTCTAGAGATTGTACCGAACGAACCAGAACTAATGTCTTAGGAGGATACGCAGGATTAACCGGTAGAGAAGGGTCATCGACATTTTGAGAAGTATCTCTCGTGAAATTCTTGACGGCAATAATCAAACCTAGACGGTCTGGTTGACCTCCTGGTAATTCTGGTTCTGATTTAGAACCCAGCATGGTGAATGTACGATCTATCTCTTCTGTCGTCAGACTTCCTTCCGGCATTCCTCGGAACCAACCACTTGAGTCGGTAACATTGCCATAATTGCCATCGGAATTTTCTTCAGGAGCCTCTGACCGATTTTCGTGAAAGTGAATGTGCAAATCGGCTCGTTCATCGGCCCAATACTCAAGCGTAGTCAAGCCATTTTCGCCTAAATTACCAGTTCCGTCAGCAAGGGTACTGTCGGTTCGAATGGTTACTTCTAATTGATCTGGGAGTATGGTTGCAAGTCTATTTGGATGTATTGCAGCCTCGATATAAGCGACTTCCCAGACTTCTCTATTTTCCTGAGAATCCGGTGGTGAAAAGTGAACATATCCAAATCCCGCAGTTACTCCACAGGATATCTCGCTTGAAGGTAAAGTCGTCAACTCGATTGGAGAATAACGGTCTGGACATTCAGTTTGTCCTGAGTTGTCAATCGAAATTTGGTATGGGGCGGCTAACGATGCAATGCTAATTCCGGATTCATCTCCACCATTGAATACCCCGAAAGTAAGTGCGTTGACCAGCGATAAAATAAGATCAGCACCCGCTCCTGAGAGATCGAAGGAGAATCTCTCTAGCCCTACTCCCAATGTAAAATCATAAGGGGTGTGAGTGAATTTTGAATCAATAACCCAGACATATGATTCTCCCTCGTTTAGAACCCCGTCTGAATATGCAAACGCTTTCATGATACTAACCTCAAGAGTTTGCAAATTATCCCAATCGGAATCAGTCGTGCTTGATGGAAGAACGCTAACTTGGTAATTTAATTGGACATATGCAGAAAGAGTTGTACCTGATAGATCAATATTGTTCAAATTGACAGTTAGGCCCACTTGAATATCATCATCGCCATCGCCATCTATGTCCATTTGGTGTAGTAAGAAATCGGTCTCTGGGTCTAAAAGAGAAACTAAACTGGTTAGGAATGTAATGGTCTCAAACTCTTCAACAACATTGCCATCGGTGTCAACGTATCGAGTCCAAATGACATAATCTGTCAGATTAAACAGAGTTGACCAAATTGTTCTGACCTCACCAGGAGGGCGACTATTCTCGTCGGTAAGAATGGTGTAGGGTTCAGGATGAGTGACTGCAGGAGCTGCGGTTTCTACTATGAAGACATCATCTAAAGCCTCATCGATATCGTGGAGAGGATCGGCTACCGAAGTATCCTGAACCCCAACTCGGACCTGATCCAATAATGGACC
>DALV01000031.1:19688-25599 GCA_002496905.1 Euryarchaeota archaeon UBA105
ATCTGAAAATCTTGTGACTCTATTCTAGCCTCCCCACTAACGGTTGCAAACGGGGCCAATGTAGGTAGAAAAAAGAGGATTACAAGTAGAACCGGTAGAGAAATTTTAGATTTTGGCGCAGTACGAATCAAGCGCACTGAACCATTCTCCATAGCCGCACCTCTATGAGGTGCGATTTAGGGTCTTGGGCTCCAAGAGCAGGAAGAGGTACGTCTATTGAGAGAAAAGAATGCAAAGAAATTCGCAATTTAGGACAAACGGACGGTCTCAATAGCCCCACAAGACGGGCAGGCAGTTCGAGCGATATCATGACCTTCTGGTAAGGCCACCTCAAAGCGTTGCTGACACTGGCTGCAATCCTGTTGGACAATTCTTGATTGTGGTTCAGAATCAATTTCTGGAGATTCTGATTCTTCGATTACTTCTGGCTCAGATTCTTCTTCTATCTCCGGCTGAGAGGAGGGTTTGTCACTTTCTGGTACTGGTGGCACAGGAAGGTCTTCTTCATCGAGGAGGGTATCCACTTCAGGTTCTGGTTCTGGAGGGGGAGGAGAAGGTAGTCCCTCCTCTTCATCGAATGACTCAGCCTCATCTGCTGACCAAACCTCTTCTGAAGTGCCCTCTAGGTCATCATGTGAAAATTCTACTGAATCATCCTCCACATCAGAATCTTCTTCTGAAAACTCGGCAAGAAGTTCCGAAGCAGGACTTGATTGATTAGATTCAGTAATCGGTTCTGGAGTGCTCATTAGGGCTTCTAGGTCAGTATCCCCCATCGCTGCATCCTCACTAATTGTTGCCTGTGGGTCACTAGCACCAGACATACCAGTTGCATATTGGCCAAATTGCGATGTAGTGGACATTGAAGTTGGCTGGTCAAGGGTAGCAGAGCCTGCGCCATACATTGCCTTTTGTTCCTCAACGCTGAGTTCTCTGGGCTTCTCTTCTTCCGCAGCGGCTTGTTCTTCAAGCAGTGCCTCAAGCCTAGCGTTCGACATTCGACGCCAGGTAATCATACCAATTCCGGCTATGATAATAATTAGCAGGACAGTTACAATCATTCCGATCATCATTGGGCTTAATCCAGAACTATCATCGGATGATGAGCGAACTGATACTAAGTATGTCACTTGGGTCGAAGCCCCCGCTTCATTTACAATTGTACAAACAATTTCGTAGGTTCCCTTTTGTTGGAAATTCTGAGTAATTGCCGAGCCACTAGCATCCATATCGTTATCCATTATTCCATCTGAATTGGAATCTGTCTGGGTGTCTAGATCCCAGAAATAAGTTAGAGTTGGAGACTCGGCATCGATAGCCTCAGACGTTAGCTGGATAGGTTGGCCGAGAATAGCAGTTAACTCCAATGTCTGTTGAGGTACCAAGGGAGGGGTTGAATCATACAAATCAATGATTGCAGTACGCTCGGTTACTTGTCCTTCTTTGTCAGTTACCCGAATCGTAACCTCGCGATTGCCCGCCGAATAACTTGAATCAAAACGGAAAGTGAATGTTTTGCCATCCTCCCAATTCCAACTACTATAGTTCTGAATTACTGTCTCATCAACCAGCCACTCGACGCTGTAAATCCCCCAATTATCGTCAATATTGGCAGTTAGCAAGAGTTCGTCATCGAAGTCTTTGCGGATTGTGTCACTAGCGGACAGACTAACATCTGGTGGGCTGATATCCTGAATTGTGGTGTTGAGATACACAGTGGCGCTTCGGCCGTCCTGTGAAACTGCCCTAAGACCGATGGTAAACTGAGCTGGTTCGTTCCAACTTATTGTGATTGAAGAACCCGAGACGTCATAGAAACCGTCACCGTTGGTATCCCATTGGAAGCCGGTTTCGCTATCGATTTGGTTTGATAGGTTTGGAGTGTTCGAAGCATCGAGAACAACCTCTGCTCCAACATCAAATATTGCTAGGTCAGAGGAGTTAGTAATTGTCGGCTGTAAAATTGGAATCAGGTCCATTACTACAGTGGTTGCCACGAATCCTGTACCTGCACCACCACTAGGAGGACCTGGGCGATTATCCACAATCAGATACAGTTCTTTACCTGCGTAGTCCGAATTTACTGACCATGAAATACTTCTTTCTTCCAACACCAACAACATATCTGCATTATTATCATTCATACCATTAGCAGTAGTTCCTTGTTCGTAAAATTCCATTTGGGTTCCAGTCACTAGGAAAATATCCGGAGCGCCTTGCATGGTTGTCACGAATATGTTGACTTGAGTTCCTTCATCGAGAACTAGTGGGCCAGCGAGTACAGAATGCTCTCCGCTATCTAGACGGACAATTGTGTCGACTATTCCGAATACGGGACTATCGACTTCTTGAACATCTAGGACTACAGTAGCGAGACTGCCCCCTTGAGCACCCTCTCCCTGATCCTGTGGATGAGCCATATTATCGAGAACTAGGTACCATCGAGTATCTCCTCTATCGTCTGGAGCCGTCCAGTGCCAAGTACCATCTCCTTGAAATGACTCGAATACTGAATCGGAATGCCAAACCGAATCTAAACGGTAATTCTGTTCATTCTGGTAGACTGAAATTGAACTTGCGGAAAATAGCAAAATGTCGACATTAGTATCAGCAGATACGTCGAAAGACAATGTGTCACCCGGGGAAAGGACTCCGAGATCTATTCGAACACAAGCCCCGTCATCAATATCCCAACTGGATGGAAGATCGTCTAATTCAGCCGGAGCACACCCAATTACTCCCTTTCCAGCCGCGTCAATTGCAGGGGCTGATGAGGTCAATAGGAGCAAGACCATCAGCACTACGGAACTACGTTGCATCACGCAGGGGTTCACGCTCGCCTTTTGAATCGTATCGCATTTACGTTCGGAAAAATATCATTTAATTCCGATGAAATTTACTGATTATTCGTCCTTAGGGATTGGAGTAGGGGGGAACCAGCGTAGGACCACAACATCTCCGACCGAACGTACCCAATTCCAAGGAACTGCAACGTGGACTCTACCTTCGACTAAATCTGCAGGAGGGTCGGCGACAAAGATATGTGTGCAGTTCCAGGAATCTGTCTCGACCACGGTATCGTGGACTGTTCCGAGAAGCCGACCATCGGGAAGGATGACTGGCAAATCCCGAATTAGACTGACTTCGCTCTCCACCATCGAAGGCCTCCGCTATGAAGCAAGAAATCAAGTTAGCCCCGAGAAGGATTACTTTCCTAGGTTCTTGTTGGCCTTCAACGAAGGGCGGAGTTTCTCAGCGCCCTTACCCTTGTTGTACAATCCACGGCCACGCTTACCAGCACTGGTTTTTCCTCTGAAGGCTCGGCCACGGTGGCTGTTTCCTTCAGCAATCCAACTTAATTGCTTGTCCGCCTTGATTGCTGGGTGATGAGGGTCAACCATGATTACCTCGAAGAATTTGTTCTTTCCATCTTCACCGACCCAGTATGAGTTTAGAACCTCAAGGTTAGGATAGCGCTTACTTGTTCGCTCCTCCGCCATTCTTTGGATGGACTTAGCCATGGTGATTTTCTTGATACCAGCCTTTGATGGCTTTCTCTTCATATGGATCTTACCCTTTCGTAGCCCACCACGCCTTACACGTGTGCGCACTACGGTAATTCCCTGCTTTGCTCTGTAGCCAACACGGCGGGCCGCATCTAAGCGAGTTGGGCGCTCAATTCGCTGGAAAACAGGCTCGCGCCTCCAGCCTGCCATTCTATCACGACGGGCTACTGCTGGGATGTTTTGCTTAGGCTGTTTCCAGACCGAACCTAGGTGCTTCATGACTCCCATCATTGTCCCTCCAAGCATCCCGCCGACCTGACTCCCCTTTATGAGGCTAATCTACAGAAAAAATTCTGACTGTTTTCCAATATCTGGGAAAAACAATTCTCTCTGGAGATATTCTACCAACCAACCGTTTGAATCAAATAGGTCAGGTTGTCGGCGGCGGCCATGAAGACCAACTGGATCAAGGCCTTGACTGAAATGGGAATGACGAGAATTAGAATGGATGCAATTTGTGCCTATCAAGAGATAGACTCAGAAGACAAATTGTTGATCTACACTTCTGACAATACTATGTTTGTAGTTGTAGAAGATTGTGAATCAATTACAGAGAAATTAGATTCTAATTTCAACGTATTCTAATTTCTTAACAACAACTCTCTTTCAACGCATCTTGTGCACAGAAACATGTCTTGGCGGGCACTATGTCCGCGCGAGAACTTCGTTCGTTGAACAATGCAGTTACTTCTGCAAGTTCTTCACTGGAGTCGCCCTTTGCTTCTAGACATAATTTGAGACCCAGTAAGCCCCACATGTTGTCTTTCCAAAGTTCAATGTCTGCACGGTATACTTCCTCCGCTTCCTCAACGTGTCCCTGTTCAAGGAGTAGGGCGCCCAATATGTGACGGACTGGCTGCATTTGCCCCCACGGCTCATTGTAAGCTAGATTCAATGACAAATCAACACCACGGCGGAGTTCGTCAAATGCTGCGGTGAAATCGAAATTATCACCATTTTCTTTTGCGAGGTACTGTCTTCTATACTCAATTTCGGCTTCTAAAATTGAAGCATTAACATTCAGAATTGATGGCCCTTCTGCTGGATCTTGATACATGAAATTGTTATGCATCATTCTTCCTGCTAGAGCAGGATTTTCTAGGGCTTGCTTGAACATTACTTGTTCTGCTTCTGCCTCAGGCACCATGCCCTTGGAGGCATACGCTACACCACGCGCATAGTGTTGAGTAGCAATTGTTGCTGGGAATACATCGCCGTCGGTATACATTGGTTCTGCCAATATCTCATCCCACTTTCCAAATCTAATCATTACATGCCATGGCATAGTAACATAGGATTCCAGGAATATTGCACCCATTGGTATGATTCCTGCTAGCATGAACTGTACTCCACCATTTTCATCTCCTGCTGGCAATGTATCGACTGCCTTCCTGGCATATTTTAGAGCGGTTTCATACTGGCCGTCAAACATGGCACACCAGACAACGAAGTGATGATTGTGCATTCGATAGAATTTGTAAAATTGAGATTCATTGCCGGTGATTTCAACGTATCTATCGTCGGCTTCAACTGCAGCAATATTACAGTCAATTGCTTCTTTCCATTGCCCGACCCAAGCATCAATGTGCGACGGCATGTGAACTAGATGTCCAAGACCAGGCATTCTGGTTCGAAGCACATCAGCGGCAGGTAGAGCCCTTTCAGGGAATGGTGACAATTCTAGGGCGTGACAGTACAGGTGACAAAGTGCAGGATGTACTTTTGCTTCTTCTCCACTTTCGAACGCTTTTTCCATAACCTCAACCAATAGGAGGGTGTTGTCATCGGCAGGTGTAATTTCTCCTGTTGAAGCGTCCTTGTCCCAAAGTTGCCAGGCTTTCAAATTCATGAGAGCCTCTACGTAAATTGATGTGACATCCAAATTTCCATCGTATTTTTCGTACAGAGGAGCCATTGCTTCTGCAAAAGCTACGTTCAATTCCGGACTATTTCCCATGTTAAGGACTGAAGGATCTGCAGCATCTCTTGCTTCCGCAGAATGCCTTGTTGAAAGTGCTTGAATCAAATCCTGTTCTAACTCAGTGCAGTGTCCCATTACTGACAATGCTTGTTGGATTGCGTCATGACCGGAACCCAGTCCAGGGGCCCAATTGTAATTCGAAGATACACAATAAGCGATACCCCACCAAGCCATAGCGCAATTGGGGTCTAATTCTGTGCATTTACTGAAGCAAGCAATTGCTTGTTCATGATTGTAGTTCAGCATGTGTCCGTATCCTTCTACAAACATCTTCTGTGTTTCTTCATCTTTGCAGGTCACTGAGGTCGCAAAGGAGTAGTTTGATTCAAGTCCAAAGTCGTAGTCTGTTGGTGCTAATGACATG
>DALV01000110.1 GCA_002496905.1 Euryarchaeota archaeon UBA105
TCTGGCTCTCATCAACATTTCTTCGTTGAATATTTCCATAGTTTCGGACACTCCCTCCGGCTTAGCCTCGGTGAATGCTGGATGGACATGTCCTACCCCTTTCTCTATGGCACCATCGTCGCATACTCCGTAGAGCTGCTTGTGCTTTCTCTTGAATCTCAAATAATCATCAAAGCCTTTGGAAAATTCGTCAGCCAAACAAATAATATCCCAATTATTAGCTACTTTCTCTGGCCAAAGTTTGTCTAATCTAAACGATCTTCCTCTGAGTTGATTTATGCTCATGCTAGTGGTGACCGTGGTCAAATCGATTAGTACATTGATGCGACTAGCATCCCAACCTTCCCCTAGTAGACCCCTAGTTCCAACCAAGCACTTTGTGACTCCTTCTTGGAATAATTCGGTTATCATCATGGTGTAATAACGAGGTAGCCAATCCTTGCCCTTACCTCTAATTTCGAAATAATCTCCCCGTTCAACATAATCGAACTTGATATCGAGATTCCTTTCGAAAACCCACTGCTCAAATCGAGGAAATATCCTCTCCAATAAATCGTCATCAACCAATACGGTAGTTCCGGTCATCAATACTGGATCTAGCCTGTCGGTAGATTCCGACCCTAGAACTGCTCTGTAAGCGGCTACTGCACCTCCTGCTTCTTTATCCAACACTCCTTCAACCAAAGCAGTGGCAGAGGTTTTCTCAAAGTCAGTAACAATAACTGCTCTAATATCTGGCCCAAGAGCCTGCATTTCGGCAGTTAGAATGTTCTGTAGAGCATCGTACTTAGCAGAGGCGTAAGCCATTACTCGACCAACAGGAGATGCACACATTCTTGCGCCAGAACCCGTTATCTGGACACCTAGCATTCTGAGTTTTTTCTTTGCATCTTCAGCGAGGGCGTGATCTTTCTTACTCTTTGACCGCATCAAGCCATTTCTGATGTATCGATCGAGTACGGTAATCAGCGTATCCATACTACTTCCATCGGATGTTGTTGATTCCAAAGGACGAGGGACATCCTTCGGCAAGCTAAGCCCACTCGATACGAGAAATTCTCTTGCTGCATCAGCGAGGCGAGGGTCTCTCTTACGGAAGGAATCCCAATCTTTTGCTTTACCAGCTGGTAGGCTTAGTTCATCCAATACTCTAGCTAACCATACCTCAAGCCTAGGGATTCTTCCCTCTGGTTTCTCTGGACCTCTCTTTAGTTCGTCAAGTAAGTTAGCAAAGTCTTGATCGACATTTGCGATATATTTCAACTCGCCTTGTGAAGGGCGAACAAAGTATGCGAGATCTTGGTAAGGAGACAAATTAGCATCCCTAACTAATGCAGGAACTGGAACTTCGTAATCAACCTCCCCAAATAGGTCGAGATAGAGATTATCTGAGGGGTCATTTCCAGCCTCTGGAGGGGTCGCAGTCAGCCCCAGTACGATTGGATTATCCAGAAATTCGACTATCTCAATTAGGACTCTACCCCAATGCTCCAATAGATGATGGCATTCATCAAGAATGATTAGTCCAATGCCAACATCAGAGAGCCTCTTCAGGTTGGCTTTTGCGGATTCATGCAACACCCAAAGCGCATTGCCATGTTCAGATAGTGAATCTCTAACTTTCTTTCGATAATGGCCCATCCTATCTGAGTGATATTCAGGATTCTTTTCCTCCAAATCTACTATCCAAGAAATTGCACTTTCGCGATCTTCAGCTTCAACTATACCGTCGCTAGGATCGGGGTCCATTAGACTGCTAATCCATAATTCCATGGCTGAATCATCAAGTTCCCCTCCGCCTCTTTTTGGCAAAGTAACCGATTGGTATGTCAGCGATGTGAGAATTCCTGGATTCTTCGGATCAGTACCAATTTCCGAAACCTTTCCATCGAGGTCAAAGAGTTCTTTGGCCCTCTCAACCCACTGAGCCTGTATTGCTGAGTTGGGGCTAAGCACCAAGGTTGGTAGTCTGACCAAATCAGACCAAACATACAACCCAAGTACTGTCTTTCCAGAACCGGGTGGAGCAACAATAAGTAATTCCTTTGAATTAGATTCTAATTCAGTTCTAATTATGCTTGATGAGGCTACCTGGGAGGGACGGAGTTTTCCGGAAAATTGAATATTTCCGAAATCCTTTGCCATTCTATCTCACTCAACTATAGACCCGTGACCAACGATTTCGCTATTAAGATTAGAGCCGTCATTTACTTCCGCACCCTTACCGATTAAGCAGCCATGCAATTGACAATTAGCCCCAATAATTGCCCCTTCTAGAATAACTGAGTTTTGAATCGATGAGCCTTCTCCTACGGTTACATTGGAGCCAAGAGAGCTCCCAATTGCTTCACCGAAATTTTCGCAACCGTCTCCAATCCATGAATCGCCTGATACTTGACCGGTTGCGAATCGGCCAGAATTGATGCAAGCTTGGCTGGCTTCAACAAATGAAGTAGGCGTACCCGCGTCAACAAACATGCCTTCGAAGGGGAAGCCATTCAATGCTCCAGTCTCTGCAATCTTCTCGTAAATGTCTCTCTCGATGCTATGAGCTTCGTCTGGCATAAAGTCGAATATTTCTTGCTCAAGGATGTAGGTTCCAGCGTTGATTA
>DALV01000055.1:0-3463 GCA_002496905.1 Euryarchaeota archaeon UBA105
GGTTTAACCTCTGATTCATTAACAGCACGCACAGGTTGTTCCCGTGTCACAAATGGGTTAGCAACTGTCTGTTGAACATTAATGGCTTGCCTGAAATTTATACATTCTTGTATAGCATTTTGAATCCGATTAGAAGTTCGTAATCTTTCATCTACAGATTCTATTTTCTCAGCATCCGCTAGTCTACTTTGTAACCAGCGCTGGAATCTGTCAAGTTCCCCTTCAGCATTCATGGCTCTCGGAAAGGACAGTGAGCAATGAATCTGACTTAATGGAAACATCACTAATTGGTCCAAGTTATCGGATAACACAAAATGTCTAGTCCCTTGGCCAGCGCGTAAACTATGGCTCATATTCTAATAAAATTTGGCGGTGGATTAATCACCACTAAGTCCAAGATGAAGACTGTAGATAGAGAAGCTATATCGAAACTTTCCCGACTTGTTCGCGAATTATCCAGACTCGGCCACAAGGTTACATTAGTACACGGTGCAGGTTCTTTTGGTCATCTAAAAGCCAAAGAGTGGAAAATAGCCGATGGTGCCCTAGAGTCCATCATTGAACAACAAAAAGATGCTGTAATTTCTATTCGAGAAGACATGTTAGAATTGAATAGGGAAGTTTGCAATTCCCTGGCTAATCACAACGTAGACACCCAAAGTTTCCCTCCATCAGATTGGGCTAATGAAGTTGGAGCAGATTTTTCTGGAGATTTATCTCCTATCCTAAACTGTTCAGAAGGTGTAGTGCCAATCACTTTTGGTGATGTAGTAGATTGTAGTAAACCAAAATTATTCGGAATTTTATCCGGAGATGATTTGATGGTAAGGATGGGTAAAGAAATTCCAGGAATTACACATTGCATATTCTTGTTAGGTGATACAGAAGGCTTACTCTCAGCACCACCCGCTAACCCCAATGCAACATTGATTCCTATATGGAATAAAAATCAGCAAGTATCTGGAGAACATGACAAGACTCAAGATGTAACAGGTGGTATATTCCTAAAATTAGAATCCGCATCCATAATCTCGAAGATAGTCCCCCATGTTTGGTTTATCGATGGTAGGAAACCAGATAGGGTTCTAGAATTGCTAACAACTGGTACAACGAGAGGCACACAGATAGTGCCATGAAGTCAGATTAGCACTCTAGTATTCCATTTCGATTATATGGTTAGTGCTCTTCAAAAGCATTGTTTGGTATGGTCGTGCCTTCAACTCCCTTAGATGGTCTAGACTCATCTCAAGCAGAAATGATGGAAGAATTGGTTCTTTGCCTAGACTCGGGCGATAATGTGATTGATAGTTCAAGCAAATTCACAACTCATCATGGAGAAGGAATTCGTCACAGAGCATTTAGTGTACTGATTTTCGATAATAAAGGCAGATTATTAGTGCAACAGAGATCTTCTGACAAGATTACATTTCCAGCCGTTTGGGCCAACTCTTGTTGTAGCCATCCTCTAGACATTGATGGTGAAAATGATGACCCAATTGAAGGTGTCAAAGAAGCCGCAAGAAGGAAATTAGACCAAGAACTCGGAATTTCTAGAAAGATTACTAATGATTGGAAATTTCACCATATTGGCAGATTTGAATATAAATGCCGATGGGATTCAGATTGGGTAGAGCACGAAATTGACCATGTTCTAATCGTAGAGGCTGATTGTGAAGTTGATTTCAATCGAAACGAGATTCAATCCGTTGACTGGTTGGACAATGACTCTTTAATCCAAATGATGGAAAGGAAGGGAAGATGGAAAAGTCAGTTGATTGCTCCATGGTTTGAGGCTATTTTCCATAATTTCCTGGGATCTGGCGAATTTTCTATCGATGGGATTATCTCCAATACAACTTCAGAAATTATCAGGTGTGGCAATTTGTCCGTTCAACATCCAGCTAATTCTGCTAGTAATGTATTGGCAGCATTGAGTCAGCATAGAGAAGTTGTTGAGGACATTATACATGAAAACCTATCAAAAATTCAACAAGAACGACTACGAGGAGCGATGTCGCACCTATTCACTGGAGGAGGGAAGCGGTTGCGTGCAATAATGCCAAGATTGGTAGGTGAAGCAGTTGGAAATGGACATCAAGGGCATTATACACTAGGTGCTTGTATCGAAATAATTCACAACTTCACTTTAGTTCATGATGATATTATGGACCAAGACCCGATTCGTAGGGGCTTGGATGCTGTACACGTTGCATACGACGACCCTACCGCGATAAATGCTGGAGATGCAATGTTAGCACTCGGATTTGAAATGCTTGCCGATAGTTCACATATACAGGATTCACAACTT
This sequence comes from Euryarchaeota archaeon UBA105, assembly GCA_002496905.1. Taxonomy (GTDB): domain Archaea; phylum Thermoplasmatota; class Poseidoniia; order Poseidoniales; family Thalassarchaeaceae; genus MGIIb-O1. The sequence goes on from DALV01000055.1 coordinate 2,309, forward strand.
AGACACGTAGTAAGCGCGATTGGACAAATGGTACGACATGTAGCTGAAGGTCAACAAGAAGATTTTGAATTTGAAGAAAGAGATTCCGTTACAGAGGATGAATATATCTCCATGATCGCAGGAAAGACTAGTGCGATGTTCGAAACTTGCGCTGAAACTGGTGCTATTCTAGCAGGCGCGGATAGCGATACTGTAGCAAATATGGCTAATTGGGGACTCAATCTAGGACTGTGCTTCCAAATCATGGATGATTATATCGACATGACTAGTGATACTGAAACCCTAGGTAAACCGGCGGGAAGTGATATCGTTCAAGGTAAGCGAACTCTGATCGCAATTCATGCTTTAGAAAGCGGTGCCGATTTGCCCACGTTCCACAAATTGTTCGGTACTGAATCAACAGATGATTCCGAACTCGCCGATGCGGTGCAAGAATTGAACAATATTGGTTCAATTCAATATGCTCTAGATAGGGCAATGGAACATCACAGAATTGCGCACGGATGCTTAGACCAATTAGAACAGACACCGGCTGTCGATTTACTAAGGGATATGACTGATTTTCAATTGGTAAGAATCAATTGATCAATCAGTATAGTTTAATTCGGTAGGAACTTCAGCCTTGAGACCTTTTCTTTCCCGGATTTCCCCTACAGTCTTCTCGAAGAGAGAAGGAGGAAGCATTTCGAATCCAGCATTTTCAGTATTCCAAACAGCTCGACCTTGGCTAGCGGCACGAATGTCGTTAGAGAATCCAAAAGTTTCAGCAACAGGCATTTTTCCAATCACAGAAGCCGTACCACCGTCAACAGGCATATCCTCTATGATTCCCCTTCGGTTGGTGACTTCTCTGGTAACCCCTCCAATAACATCGTTAGGGGCGTCTACGCGGAGATTTTGCATAGGCTCAAGAATGACGGGTCTTGATCTGATTAGTGCGCCCCTGCAGGCATTCCTAACTGCTGGAATAGTTTGAGCAGGTCCTCTGTGAATCGCGTCTTCGTGTAACTTGGCATCCACTAGTCGCATCATAACACCCATCATTGGTTCTTCTGCGACAGGCCCTTTCTTACACACTTCGTTGAACCCTTCAATGATTAGTTCCCTAGTTTCGTGTAGGTTCTGAATACCCTTTGTATCATTGACTAACACATT
>DALV01000055.1:3849-5513 GCA_002496905.1 Euryarchaeota archaeon UBA105
CCAACTTGCTTTGCGTCTTTGTTTCTAACGGTGCCGTCTCCAAATTCGCCTTCTCGGAGAGCTTGTACGACCTCTGCCGAAAGTGGCTCGGCCTCGATGTAGAATCTATTGTGTCGGTTTGGAGACTTTCCTTCGAACGCACTACCATTATTGTTTGACTCAATTGATTCCCGATATACTACGATTGGTTCGCTGACATTGACCTTGATTCCTTGCTCTTCTTCTAGCCTATATACTGTGATTTCAAGATGTAATTCACCCATTCCGGCAAGCAATGCCTCACCAGTTTCTTGATTTGTGAAAACCTGAAGTGAAGCATCAGACTTTGCTAGACCTCTAAGCGCATCGATAAATTTCGGTAAATCCTTCATTGCTTTCGGTTCTACAGCCACAGTAACTACCGGCTCTGAATAGTGACGAATTGCTTCGAATGGTTCTGCATCCTTATCGCGGGAAATGGTTACTCCAGCAGCCGCGCTTCTAATTCCTGTAATTGCGGCAATATTTCCTGCGCTTACAGAAGGGACCTGGATTCGATCTCCACCAACCATCATTGCCACTTGTTGAACTCTTTCTGCCTTGCCGGCACCAATTGCCCAAAGTGATTCTCCATGTTTGATAGAACCGGAATAAACCCGCCCCACCGCCACTTCTCCTGCATGTGGATCCATCCAAATTTTTGTAATCATCAAAGAAAGTGGACCTTCAGAATCACATTCCATCATGGCCTTGCCTTCTGGTGTTTCTAGATCTCCCTGCCAAATATTAGGAATACGGTATTTTTGTGACTCAAAAGGTGAGGGTAGAGTGTCTACAGCCATGTCCAGTAGCACCTCGTGGACTGGAGCTTTCTGTGCTAGTCCTTTTTGATCGTCAGCAGCGCAATGCTCGAAAATATCCTTGAAATTAAGTCCCGACCTTGTCATGTATGGAACGGACATCCCCCAATTATAGTAAGCGGAACCAAAGGCTACTGTACCGTTCTGCACTGAAACCTGCCAATCTTTCCTTACGTCTTCAGGAGCGAAGGTCTGAATCAATTTGTTGACCTTGACGATAACTTTCTCGAATCTAGCCATCATTTCTGGTCCATCGATTTGTAATTCGTTGATTAAACGGTCAACCTTGTTGATGAAAAGTACTGGGCGTACCTTTTCCTTCAACGCCTGTCGAACTACAGTCTCTGTTTGAGGCATTGTACCCTCTACTGCGCAGGCAAGAATGATACAGCCGTCAACGGCTCTCATTGCACGAGTTACGTCACCTCCGAAGTCAACGTGACCTGGTGTATCGATTAGGTTGATGAGATAATCTTCTTCTCCGACTTTGTGCACCATAGATGCACTAGCGGCGTTAATTGTAATTCCACGTGCGCTCTCTTGTTCGTCGAAATCCAATACACGGGATTTCCCGGCTAGGTCCTCGGACATCATGCCTGCTCCAGCAATCAAGTTGTCGGAAAGTGTAGTTTTTCCATGGTCAATGTGAGCTGCTATAGCTAGATTCCTTATTTTGTCTCGCTTGTGCATGACTTCAGTAGCCCTTGCGATGTTGTCTTCCTTACGACCCATTCTATCAACCTCTGGATGGGCCGGCGACCTGACATTGGTTCATAAAGCCGATTGTATCACTACGTGATACAAGTCCGATACTGACTTTAGAAA
>DALV01000055.1:5838-5962 GCA_002496905.1 Euryarchaeota archaeon UBA105
AATCAGCGATCATCTAGCAGATGCTGCAATGCGTTCAATCTCATCTTTCTTGCCAACTGCAAATGATGCAACGTCACCTGCAGCTGCTTTGTTAAGTTCGGAAATAATCCCCTGAGTTAGAGTT
>DALV01000004.1 GCA_002496905.1 Euryarchaeota archaeon UBA105
TGCATATCCATTTACGTCACAACCATGATGCCAAGCACCGCTATTATCGCCATCATTGTGATAATTTATGTTGTCAAGGAACCAACCAGCAGAGCCAGTAGAAGTTGCCGCGGTTACTATTCTGAATCTGAATTGAATTTCTGTGAATGTAGCAATGTCAGAAATGTTAGATAGGTTTGTGGATGAGGAAACCCAACCGCTTACTGCATCTCCACCGAAAACTGGGATTGTGCTGGAAGAGGGTGTTCCTGAGACATCAAGGTCTCCCATCGAAATATAGTGCGAGTAACCAGACTCTAAATCGGTCCATGTCCAACCACTCCAACCAGATGAACCATTCCTCAATCTATGTTCGACCCATGCACCGTCTCCAGATTCTAAGTCATGCCAATGATCGAAAGAGAAGGAGTAATTCACATGAGTATCCGGATTGGCCGGAACGTCAGATGCCGGAAGGAGTAGCCATGCATCTGTACCTGGGTCTATCGCTTGGCCAGGTAAAGTACCCACCACAACTTCGCCCTCAGATGGTGCAGATGGAACTACACCGTGAGCTAGTTGTTGTTGATCCCCGACAATTGTTCCACCTAAATCAAGTAAGGTAGCAAACCAGATTTCCTGCCCATCGCAGAAATAGAATTCTCCTTCAATTTCAGAAGAATTCAGCGAACCTACCTTATCGAAATACATCGAATAATCGTTACCCCATTGGATGTATGTCCCTCCATAAGGACATGTTGAGTTTCCAGATTGTAATGGGGTGTTCTCCACGACCACAGTTCCATTTTGAACAGTACCATTCACATCACCAGCAGGAGGTAAACCAGTTCCATTTTCAATTGTCATATTTGTTTGACATAGATTTTCTACAGATGTAATTTCATCGGCATCAAGAGAACTATCGAAGTTAAGATCGAAACCTGAAGTTAGGTTGTAAAGAAGTAAATCCCCACATTCAGTAGAAGGTGAAACAGGATTCTCTAACATCCATAGATGAGAACCTGGACCTGAATGATAATCATCCGCCATTGCAATTGTGAAATTGCCATTATCGTCAAAAGTCCAGAGTGACGATGTAGAGCCATCGTCAAACATTGTTAGGTTGCCGTCCAAGATAGAATCCGTAGCCCCGTCGTATGTGCCGTTGTCGAAATCATCACCGCTTATTGAAATCGAATCTAGGTTGGAAGAAGCCATTGGATTACTATTGACAGAAATCCAACCATCGACTATGGTTTCATTACTTGGAACGCTAAATGCGTTCGTTGTAACTCCATCATCGTCGGGGTTAATCGGTGTTGTAATTGTCCAATTTGTAACTCCTGCACTGGCAAATGGAGCAAATATCATCAGCATTACAAGGGCGGTTGCTAGTCTTCGGCGGCTGGCGGGCATGACCCTAACAAGCATGGTGAGATTATATACAACTCGGTCCCTGTTCTACGAACAGGGGGAAAGTAGAGCAAAAATGGGATATGTTTTAGACTAAATAATTCGCAGAAAAATGAGGATTATTGGAGCCACTGGGGAGATTTGAACTCCCGACCTTCGCCTTACCAAGGCGACGCTATACCCCTAAGCCACAGTGGCAGTGAGCGCGCCACCCGAAGTTCCGATTTAACGACTGCGGATTGGGCCACGCAATTTGACACCTGTAAGGGTTGCAAAGGAATACTGCGTCAGACTAAAGTCAAGGTCGTATCTCGAAGGATACAAGCCGAGGTCGCATAGCCTGGTATTGCGCATGACTGGAAATCATGTGGGTTCTACCCTCGGGAGTTCAAATCTCCCTCTCGGCGCCACTCAAACTCAACTCCCGTGTAAAGGCTTAAGATTACCATTTAGTAGTCCCAGATTCAAGTGTATTTCTTATGGTTGATTCTTCGCGGTGTGATACGTGGAAGAAGTTGAGGTCGATACAATCGATGAGAATTTGGCTGATGTGAGCCAAGTTCGATTAAGTGATGTAGAACTTCCTTTCAAGTTAGGAGAACGTAATTCTAGATTGGCCCCTTTGGATTCAGTAATTCAAGAATATACATTTCATGGAAAGATGATATCTCAACAATGGGGAGTTACTGAAGCCATGATTATTGGCATCGGTTCTCTGTCAATAATTCTCGGCGCTTGGGATCTAGGTATTGGTGAAATAGCATCTGGAGGCGATTACAATAGGTGGGGTCTTTACGGAGATGAAGCTGGATTTCTACACGTCAATGATTTCTCACTTATGTTGGCTTTACTTTCAATTATTGCTTGGATTGGGTTCTTTGCTTTGCTTTGGACAAGATTCCCCCTCATGAGAGAAAATCTTGTCTGGTTGACAATAGCAACATTGGCAGTCCAACTTGGATTTGTAGTCAGCCATTCATCAGCCAGCGACTTCCCATTCGGTACAAGTTCCGGAGATTTTGCAGGTTTCGCTATAGGGAATCTAGTTCTAATTTTTCTTGCGGTAATTGTTGTACACAGAGCAGTAATCGAAACTAGAGATATACATGTCGAAGAGCGACATACTCATCCCGACCCAAGGGTAGTTCAGAAGGCATGGAGAGATCATAGTCTGAAAGCATGGAGCTTGAATTTAGCAACTTGGATGATATTTCTGAATATTTCATCTTGGGCTGGAGCACATGCGGTTTCTCCTCGCCCACCAATTGAAAATGATATGACTCTGTATGTAATCATTTATGCGCTATTTGGAATTATTTCTATGACTTTGCTGGTCCATATATTATGGTATCCACAATTTATGTTAGGCGCAGCTGAAGATCGTATTCAATCCGTTCGAGCAAGGGAAGTTGCTGGTGAATTTGTTCCCAAGAAGGCGAGCCGGAGACAAGGATCTTGTCCGATTTGTAGTGCCGATTCCGTTGCTGTCAGAAATCAGGATGGTAGTATTCAGGTGCCGTGTGCAAATTGTGAAGGAAATGGCCCCCCCGGTACGGCTTGCGGGGAATGCAATACAATATTACCAGCAAGAATATCTTGTAGAGAGTGTGGGTCAAGCACTACTGTAATGAGTCACTTTTCACGTTCTGAAGCCTGGTAATTTCACAATTTGGAGTCATTTAGGATGGAAGAGGAAAAAATCGAACAATCATCTGAAGTTAACAACCAAAAAAACTCCAATAGCGCCTTGCCCTGGTTGATTGGCTCAGTTTCTGCGTTAGCATTTATCCTAGTGGCTTCAGTCATTTTCCTTTGGCTTAGATCAGTGGCTGATGAGATATTGATTGGAGGGCCTCCACCAACCTTGACCGGCTGGGAGCAATCTTATCAAGAATTAACTGGATTTGATGAAGTCTCTGGCTTGGATGGAAGTGGTGTTGTAGTTTGTATAGTGGACTCTGGCATCGAAATGAGTCATCCCGATTTGCGGCATCTAACACTCACTGGTTGGTTTGATGTGATTAATGGGCAAAATGAGCCCTATGATGACGAGGGTCATGGAACCGCAATGGCAGGAATTATAGTTGCGAAAAATGGCCTCAGTGGAAATGCTCAAGGAGTTGATTTATTGGTTGCAAAGGCAATAGATTCCAATGGAGAAGGCACAGATACAGGAATTGCTGAGGCGGTGGATTGGTGCGCCGATAATCAGGCAGACATCATCTCATTGAGCCTAGGCGGAGAAGGAGGGATTAGTTTTGGTGGAATTACTACTGACCAACTGGAAAGTGCAGTTCAAGACGCTCTAGAACAAGGTATCTTCGTGGTTGCGGCAGCGGGAAATGATGGACAGGATGACGATGGAGATGTGTCCTCTCCTGGCTCAGTAGAGGATGTTATCTGTGTTGGTGGAGCGACTAGGCTGGGCAACGTTTGGAGAGGAAGTTCACAGGGAGATAATGATGGTAGACTTTGGCCTCCAATGTTACCTCGTTCCGATCCCGATATGAAACCCGAAATTTTGGCACCAGGAGCTGAAGTACCCATCCTATTTGCAGGAGGTGCGGGAGATGGCGCATGGTGGGGTTGGGCGAGTGGAACCTCAGCCGCTACCGCTTGGGTCTCGGGAGGATTGGCAATAATTCTCGAAGCCCACCCTGAGTTGCAAAGAGAGGGTGCTTCAGGCGGGCCAAATGCAATTGAATTTATCAAAACTCAATTGAGCGAAAATTCACAAATGGACGATGGGCAATCTGAACATGATGACAAGTTTGGTTATGGAATTTTTAGAATTGATTTGATGCTAGAGGTATTGAGTAATTCGAGTTCAGAAGAAGAGTTGGAATACTCCTCTGGTTATTTACAACACATCGACATTAACGATTCAAATCAGGCTGAACGAAGGAAGACGCCTAAAGTTCCGCCTGCGAGTTCAACGAAGGCTGCAGAGTGGTTGGAGTTGACCGACTGAACAAATTCAATCCATTCATTGAATGAAGCTACGACCTGTTGTGCGGGAGTCATTTCCACGCCTTGCTCTGGTTCACCAACATCTCCAGTAGGAACTTGTGGCTCCAAGGCCATTACTATTCCACCTGGCGCTAATAGATTGAAGGCTAGAGTTGCAGCATGAACTCTTTCTATCTCTGGTAAATCGATGATTACTAGGTCTATTGGCTGAGGAAGGGGAGCGCTTCTAGCAACATCGGGAAGTGTAGCATTTGCGGCATTCCAAGATTCAGTCTCAGCAGCAATTTCACTCCAAGAGTCTGAAATCACCTGTGCCCAATTAGAAGCATCATATCGGCGAAGTAATCTATCAATGATTACTCCGAATTTTCCACCTTCTTCTATAACACGAAGTGTCTCGGGACGGTTGCTACCCTCAGAATCTTCGATAGCAGGATTTCCGCACCATAAATCCATCATCCAAGCGGTAAGATGGCCAATACCTCCGCCGATAATTACTACATTTTTTGCAGGGATTCGACCCACTATGTCTCGTATCCTTTTTCGAATAGATCGAGGTAATGGCCTCAAATCCATGTGAATCATTTGTTCACCAATAGCAGCAGCGATTTCAGGTTCAGAATCACTTCTTGATTCATCATCACCAAGAAGTTGCTCAAACATCTCCCTTTGAGACATAGTTGGAAGTCCTAATCCACCCCCTATCTCACTCATAATAGCGCCTCCAGTAGCTCTCTCTTGAACCATCCCACGCGCGGATGGCTTCAAGAACAGTAGGTCAGCCGCGCAGATGTGAACGAAGGGCTAGATGACGAGGAGACGGTTGACGTCTCTGAATGTTCTAATTGTGAAGATTTCACAGAGCACCGAATACTTCGAAGATTCAACAAGGGAGAAGGAGAAGACCTACTAATCCAATGTGTTGGTTGCAATGAGGTGCAAACCCTTCACTTGAGACCCGGAAAAGCAATCAACATTACTTCAATACTTTCCGATGGAGCCGAAAGTCAAACACAGTCTATTGAATCAGATGATGATGAGTTGATTTCTGTAGGTGATGTTTTTGAACACAATGGAATACTATACAGAGTTACTAGAATAGATGATTCCGACACTAGACCAAAAAAAACCATGGTAGCTAGAGAAATCTCAACCCTTTGGGCTGTCCGCTGTGATAAATGCATAGTTCGTTTAACAATGACAGATGGAGAAGAAAGTCATTCAAGAACTATTGAATGCCCCCCCGACGAGGTGTTTTCGTGTGGTTCAATTATGGAAATAGAAGGAGTCCGCTGGAGAATTCGCGCACTGCATACCGGAAAGGGTAGAACCCTTCGAGGTAAGCGGACTGCAATTGATCTTAGGCGAATTTATCTTCATCCTCCGTACAATAGGGAAGAAGACCGAAGACAAAATAGGCGATGATTATCGTCTATTTGTCCATGGCATGATGATACTCTTTGCTACATGCCAAGCGACATCAGGGTTCTCTCTTAATCGACGCATACTATACTCATACCACCTACTGCCATAGGGGATGTATATACGTGTTCGATGGCCTTCTTTTGCCAACTTTCTTCGTATATTGCCTCTGACTCCAAGGAGGAATTGAAATTCATATCCCAGTCCCTTACCATTTCTTACTGGACCTGCATTTCCTCTCGGATCGTCTGTTGTTGGACCCATTCCCCTATCTTCTAATGCCGCTATTGAATGGTCGATTACGGGTATGTCATGAGATGCAATAGCGGTGTATGCTCCTGCATCTAATAAGTCGTCAATAGCGTTATTTGTTGCTATGACAATATCATGATATTTCGTGTGAGCAATGTCTTCTGATTCAAGGTAAATTCCCTTACAAATTCTAACATCTGAATAGCCACCCAATTTTGAGGAAAGTGAAGAGATGTCATCACCGGTTCTGAACAACCTAGATTGAAGGACTGTGCCAATGTTGGTTAATCCTCGATTATGCATCTCAATTACAATGTCAATTGTGGACTGAGTAACTCTATTATCTTCCATATCCAATCTTACGAAGATATTGTTATTTGATGCAATTCTAGTAATTTTCTCTATGTCTTCTAATGCTTGATTCTCATCAATTAATAATCCAAAAGCGGTCGGTTTGATAGAAATATTTGCATCCATACCTTCAGCAATGATTGCATCCAAGGCTCTATGATATTCGTTTACGAAAAAGTTCGCTTCTTCTAAGTTGGTTATCTCTTCGCCCAATACGTCTAGAGTAAAACAGGCTCCCTGAGATTTCATTGAGCGCATTACCTGCAATGCGCTCTCTAAATCTGGGCCGGCAACATACCTCTTTGCCACCCACCCTACTACGAATCTTGGAGTGATTGGCATCATCAACATGACGAGACGGCCGAGTGCCCCCATGTTGGTGGCCGTGTGACAGGAACACTTTCACGATTGCTCAAGGAATAATCTCCTTCCCTCGGCGAACTTCAATTTCAAGGGAGGATAATTCTGCAATGATTGCATTTCGTTGCCAGCCTTTGAAAGATTTACGGTCAAGATGAGCAAATATGGTCCCTCCTGGAAATGCTACACGTGTTTTTTCAATTGCTTCCAACAAACTATGTCGCCAAGGACCAGTGGGTGATTCTTTGTTTTTGTCTTCAAAAATTAAAGCATAATTTGCCAGTAAGTGACCAAATGGTAAACCGCTTCGAATTGCAATATCCGAATGACGAGGAGCATAATGACCGCCTCCAAGGCCAATCATAACATCTCCTTCACCAAACCATTCACCTTCCGGAGAGTTATCAGATAATCCTAGAATCCTAGAGATTACTGTTGCCCAAAGCATTGCGGCATCTTTGCGAATCCACTCGGATTCGGTAGATCCTATCTCTAGGTAAAGTGTAGGTTTGGTAAGAACTGGACCATGGTGAGTCGTTTCTAAACTGACCTGAAATTCATCGGCTAATTTTGATCTAGAGGATTCTTCCCTAAGGACCGAATATATGGCAGAAAATCTCGGTGAGGGAGGCACCGCAATGCCCTTTATACCACCAGCAAATCCTTCTTCTCCATGAGGAATTTCACCAGGGACACCTATTGCATGAACGGTAAGGGAGGGGAGACCACTTTTGGCAGCGTGACGAGATAGGACTAGGACTTCATCTACTGCCTCTGCAGTCTCTTTTTCGTGAATAATATCAATGCCATCCGCATATATGTGTAGCTTTTCGATCAATAGAAGATGTACTGGGTGATTCGAGTGTCTCATCAATATTCCATGAGGTAAATTTTCTGAATTATTCCAACCTCCAAGACCAACAACTGCTTCATGGAGATTTACAGAGGCATTATCTGCTTTCGAGGCTAGCAGAAGTGTAACCATAGAAGCCTGCTAGAAGCCTGATGACTTCAACCCATCCAATCAGGAATTGAATAACGAGAGTCAGTCGCACCACAGGTTCAAACACAAGAACCGATGAGTCAAGTCGTGGAACGAACTGTCCCCTTCACTCCAACTCGAGTGGATGATTGTGGAGGGAATTATGTTATCACAGGAAGTCTTGGTGAATTAGCAAAATTGGATAATCAGGGTAAATTGATTGAAGATTATTCCATTCCATTCCCCTCAACGATTACTCACTCAACTAGCTTGGGGGATTATTGGATAGGAATTTGGCTAGAAGCAGAAATGAGATTGGCAAGAATTTCTAGTCTGAATTTGAATAATTTATGGGAAAATGGAGATTCACGCGGTGAACTGAGGGCTTCTGTCGACCCTATGTCTCTACACCCAAAAAACTCAGTTTGGTCCCATGCTCTTGACTCGGAACCAACATGCCTTGCAGTCCTTGGGGATGACTTTCTCTTTGTCTTACGTGGTAAAGGAGTATATCGAATGGATAGGGAAGCAAATGAGGTATGGAGATCTAGCCTACCCAGCACCATCGATGGTAAATTAAGGGGGACTGAAACTGCAATTTCAATTTCCCAATCTGATGATTTTCTGAGCATTTGGTTTGATAATGGATTAGTAGTGGATATTTCGGCAGATACTGGTGTTGAAATCGATAGGAGAAGCTTGCAAATCTCAGATAGAATAGAAAGAGTATTTCATTCAGGGGATTTGCATTTGCTGGCTTTATCAGAAGGAGGATTTCTAATTTCAAATAGAGAGAATATTTTGCAATCTCATAACACCCCTGGTCCATTATTTGCTGCAAGAAATAGAAATGACAGCTGGGAATTTACGGGTTGGAGATTCGATGGACGATTAAGCAATTCAAACCTAGTTATATCACCTAGAAATCAACTAGGTGTTGGCTTTGTTGCAGACAAGGTATTGACAAATGACGGGACCTTGAGTGACTTTATGATTATTCGTTCTTGACAGTATGGCCACATTTTCCACAGGTTTTGCGATCTGAGTGTCGACCTAGGAAAACACCGGGTCCACAGGTTGGACAGGTTTCTGCCCTTACTAACTCGTCACCTTCGATTGTGTATTTCGACCATTTCGCATTTGCGTTCGGGCTATCGGACATCACTCATCGCCTCCCTCTTCTGAATCCGCCTCTACTTCTTCCTCAGAGGACTCCTCAGCAACAGGTTCTGGAGCAGTTGACTGCTGCTCTGAATCGCCTGGTGAGTGTATCGCGTTGTGGCGGTTATGAACATAATCCGGTTCTACTTTTGCTGAATCAGCATCACCGTAAATGACGGCGGTTCCTGTAGTCCGCGGGCGACCAAAACGGGTGTTAACGTTCTTCACGAAAGTCAATTCTTTCTTTGAACCCGGTTCCGCCTTTGCAGCAGCAGCAACCATGTCAGAAAGTGTGGGTGTTGATCCTTGGGAGTGATCCCAGCGGAAATTAATCTCTACTCTGTTAAGCAATGGATTTTCTTTTCTCTCAATAATTTCCATATTCATTTCCTCCTTATCGTATGTTCACCTTCAAAGCGTAGGAGCCGGGATCATTGATGTTCAATTTCTGAGCTACTTCAGAACGATCAGGGTGCATAATGACAACATAACCAGACCAGTCTGTGGTTACAGGCGCGGATGGGCAATGCATGCATTGTGGTGGGTCGCTTTTCTTCTCAGGATCTGGAAGAATTCTGTTACACTCTCCGCAAGCGAAGGATTTAGCCATTCTCAATCACCTCTAGTTAACCAATCGTGAGCGCCAAGGCCTGACATCTTACAGTTCAGACCAATCTTACTAGACCTTGGGTCGTTTTGGTTAATCGCTTTTGATACGATTCGGGACCGAACATACGAACCCTCTTCGATATGCTTGCCAGTTTGAGAACCTTCGATTCTCCTTATCCCCATGTTTACCTGTACAGGCTCATCAAGAATCTGTGACTTGTGAAGTAGTGCCTCGATTGGTCCGATACGAACGAATGCGCCGTATTCGGAGACCTCGGAAACTGCCCCATCTACTACCTCGTTTGCTTCCATTGTGAAATGTAGCGCCTTGAAGCGGACTCTCTGATAGATTGCACCATCTCCGTGAATTATCTTTCCACGACCTACGGTTTCGTGATCATAGGTTAGCAGTGTGTAGTTTTCGTCTTCATCAAATCGACCCTCAAAAGCTGCATGGGCTAACTCGTCAATATGGTCCTCTAACTTACGCCCCCTTCGGATATATTCCGCCGGGATTCTGATGGTATCCTCCATTGTTACTAGGCTGTACATTCGGTTTCCTCCAATCGCCGGACCGCTCCGAGGTCAGTCGGAGGAAAGGCAGGTTAACCCTCCCGTCCCTCATCGGCTTAGCCTCCAGAGGAGAGGTCCGTGCGATTCGCCGAACTAAGGCCCTGCTATAAGCACAGCGGATGAGATTCTGGATTGGAAATACTCTCGGCGATGAGCAAAGTACCCTCAGACCGTAGGTCTGATTGAGAGTTTACCCCTAACCTTCAAGTGGCTCGGAAAGCGCAAGTTCGAATCTGGTGAGCATGCAGAGTCCGAGATTCGAAACCTCTAGGAAGCAGAAAGCGTTCCTTGCAGTAGTCTGTTTGTTACTACTTTCGCTATCTCCTATGCTCATGATTAATCCAAATCATGTGCGAATATTGGACGATTTAGAGAATGGTTCGTCATTCACAGGAACTGTAGACCCTTGGATAGATGGAGGGCAGCCTTGGCCCCAGCCCGGAAGAATAGCTCAAAGGACATCCGAAGGACCTCTACATTCTCCAACCGGTGGAGCCGGGACTGATTCACCGAGCAATGCAACGGAATTATCCTCTGTTGTCGACCCAGTGATCAATTGGGAATATGGCACCTACTCGATAGGTACAGACGCACTCGGAACTCCAGTAGCAGATTTTAGCCAACAAATTGTAACTGATGAGGCAGCCATGGAAAGATGTGGTGGAGATTCCCTATTCATTGTATTAATCCAAACCGAAGTAGTTGGAGGTAACGATCACAGTGTTGTGAAAATTATCGAAGGTGAAGACGCTGATTTGGCTTGGGAGGTAGATTTGGGAGCCACCGAGATAATCAAGGCTTCACCAGTTATTGTAGATCTTGATGATGATGGAATGCAAGAAGTCATAATTGTTTACGACGCTGGTAGTGCTCTGTATGTTGATGCTTACTCTCCGAGACTTCACTGCTCGGTGACAGGTTGGTCGCCGGGGGGATCAAAAAGTGGAGAGTTGCTTTGGAGTTATACTGACGATAACCTCCAGATAGGAAGTACAAATGGGCCATACACATCATCTTGGTTAGGAGGACATAGACCCACAACTCAACCCTTGCTCGCCGATCTTGATTTAGACGGGGACGCTGAATTGGTCCTTGCGGTTATCGACGATAACGAAAATCCCGTGGTCTTAGCCCTCCCTCTTGGGGCAAACGGAGTGCCTACTCCAATATGGCAATCGACGCTAGAGGACGGAAGCCACCCCTCAGATCCATCATTTGCTCAAGTTGATGACCAAACTGCCTATGTTTTACTCACAACAACCGAAGCGTCCAGTGGAGCGATGTGGGTTTGGAAATTAAATTCCGAATCCGGGGACCAACTATGGTCACTCAGCCTTTCAAATTTAGATGGTGATTCTGATGTCCCTCACATCAGACTGCCAGGGCCAGTAATTGCTAACCTAGATTCTGATTCCACCCCTGAGATGATAATTTCAATACCAACCGACGCAGATGGTTCAAGCAGTGTCGATGGTGCAGAATTTAGAGGATTAGAGATTGATGATGGCTCAGAAATATGGTCATTTGAGGCAGTAAATGGATATGCTGATGCTCCGCCGATTGCAATAGATACCGACGATGATAGTGTCATCGATAGAGTTTGCTGGGTAACCTGGTATCAGGAGACTACTGCAAGGCATGGTCATGCTGGCTGCCACGATGTTTCAGGAAATAATCCTCAAATTGAATGGTACAACGACTTAGAGCAATCTAGCGGCGCCCCTAATGACGAAATTGCTGTTGCACAACCCGTCTGGATGGATATTGATGGTAGCGGCGCGCCAGAATTGCTAATTGCATATGGAAGAACTCTTTGGGCCTGGGATGGAGATACTGGGACTCAAGCCGCAATTAACGACAATTGGAATAATGAGGTTGAAGTTGACCACAGAACTTGGTCGTCTCCAGCATTAGCAGATCTAGATGGAGATGCAACTTTGGACATAATTCTAGGTGATACAGTAATCTCTACGGCTCTTGCCGACGTTAGGCCATTGCTAGATGGGCGTGCGATAGAATTCAATCCAAGTGCACCTAATCCTAACGAAGAAGTTACAATTACAGCCTTCTTTGAAAATGCTGGAACCATTGAAATTGATGAGGCTGTAGACGCAGTGCTATACGTTGATGGGACAGAGATAGCGCGCCATCGCGCTAGCAGCTTAGAACCGACTGACCCCACTGGTTCATCAGGGTTCGAATCCTTCTCTGTCGAATGGTCAGGTGGACTTGGAGAATATAATTTCGAATTGGTACTCGACCCATACCAAAATGTAACTCAATCTCGTTATGACAACGATGCACAATCAACCACTTTGACGATTGTGCCACCTTACAATGCTACATTTGAGATGCCTACGAATCCTGTTAGAGTTAATCCGGGAGAATCAACCATTGGTCAACCAACTGTTCGCTCAACTGGCCGTCTTGCCGGTGTTTGGAGCATGAACGTCGATGCAAGTAATTTACCACAAGGGTGGACCTGGAGTGATGAAACACCCGGAGGAATTACGTCGGTACAAATTTCAGCAGATGGAACTTGGACTCCTTCTCTGAGGATTAACGCACCAATAAATGCGGATGGGTCTGATGCAGGATATCTCTCGCTAACCCTTACCCTAGACGAAGATCAGAATGTTAGCGTCAGCGGAGTTTTACCAGTCGAGGCAAACCGCACACGTGGACTGTCAATTAGGGGGCCTTCGGGGACTACCGCCAGTAGCGGCTATGGTCTGATTGGTGATTCTGCTAAAGCATGGTTAATCGTAGAAAATCTTGGGAACGCTGATGAAAATTCAATCTCAATGTTCTGGGATAGTACATCCTGGGATTCTGCTGAAAATAGCTTAACCTTATACGATGAAATTGGAA
The DNA here is from genome assembly GCA_002496905.1 of Euryarchaeota archaeon UBA105. Classification (GTDB taxonomy): domain Archaea; phylum Thermoplasmatota; class Poseidoniia; order Poseidoniales; family Thalassarchaeaceae; genus MGIIb-O1. The sequence goes on from DALV01000004.1 coordinate 12,944, forward strand.
ATGAAATACCCGCATTAACTCTGTCTGCTGGTGAAGAAAAAATCATTTCTGCGAGACTAAATGTACCAACAGATGCATCGCTAGGAGATAGTGTTACTACACCGCTAACCATGTGTGTTGGGAGCGGCGAGGAGGAAACCTGTCAAACCGTGCAATTACAATTCATCGCTACAAGTGTTGTAACCGAAACCAATCACCAAAGGAGCATGCCTGAGAATACATTGCAATGGAATGTTATTGCAGACCTTCCAGCCTCTTCTGGAGTTTTAGATTGGAAAGTTAGTGACGCTGGAATGGGAATAGAAGATTGGATTTGGTCGGGTTCCGGTTCATTATCGATAAGTGGAGATGATATTACTATGCAAGGAATTCCTGGTTCGAGAGTAACTGGAATATTATCTGTAGAACTTCCAGTCGATGCTCCTCCAGCTTTCCACTCATTCACAGATTCTAGTAGCCTTGGTTTGGATTATTCGCTTCGATTATCGGTTGAGGTCATGCAAATTTACAGGACATCTCTTACATTGGTATCACCCACCGAATCACCTCATTTGGTAGAAGTAGAGGAATCTATACCAGCAACGGTTCGGTTGTACAATCCCGGAAATGGTGAAGACACCTACATCATGTCTCACGCAGTAATATTGGATGACTATCTTACAGAAGACCCGGGTATATCTGTCACCTTCAGTAACTCAAGAGTGACTCTAAGTGCGGGAAGTTTGAGGACTCTTCCGGTTGAGATTATTTTACCAGATACAACCCCTGCAAGAACTCCGGTTAATATTGAATTATTCATGACCTCTGAAGGAAATACAACAATATCAGATTCGATTATTCTGACGCTTGAAGCAAGACAAGATCATCGTTGGGATGTAGTACTTTATTCAGCACTTGGTGATGTCGACGAGAATACATTTGCAATCAGCCCCGGCGATTCCTTCGCAGTCGAAATTTACGCAACAAATATTGGAAATCTTGATGATGATCTTTCCGTATCTGCATCAGGTCTTCTAAATCAACAAGGTGCAGATTCAGCAACTGATTGGAAGATATTTGGAGATAATGCCTCATCAGTTCCGGTAAATAGTTCCACCACACTATATTTGATAGTGGAAGTTCCTCTTGGTGCTTGGAATGGAACAACCTACCAAGTTAGTGCTTCAATAGTAGCATTTGATGTAGAAATTCATACCTTTACATTCACAATAGAAGTCTCCCATGTAGCGGGTTGGAATGCCATAGCATCTAATGCGAATTTGGAGATTGACCCGTCTGGGTCTACGGTTTCACTCTCTGTTGTTCAGGAAGGAAATTCACCAACTCGCCCATTCGTAAGTGTACAGGTAGATGGTGAAATTGGATGGGAAGTGGAAACACCAGAGGAATTGCCAATTTTAGACCCAGGAAGTACCGCAACTCTAGATTTACAAATCACGCCACCCTCTACTGCAAGGCACGGAAAAACTGTTGAATTATTGGTTAGATTGAGGGAAGGAGATGGTAGTAGTGAGGCTACAATTACATTGCCGCTTAGAGTTGCGGAGATTCATGAATTCAGCCTTCAGGGCAGTGGGAATTGGATTGTTTCAGACAATGGAGGGTATCCCCATGCAGAATTACATAATCAGGGTAATGCGCCAACAACAATTTCACTAGAGGTACTTAGCTTACCTCAGGGTTGGCAAGTTTCAGGGCCTACTCAAGTGGTGATTGGAGTCGGAGAGATAACTGGGGTTCCATTAGAGGTAATTCCATCCTCAGATTGGGAGGGGGAATCCAGAACCATCAGAATCCTGGCCCAAGATGAAGCCGGTAATCAAAGGGAAATTTCTCTCGATACGCAATATGAAGATCATTCATGGGCGTCTTCACCTGTGATTGTATCGATGCAAGGAGATAGTGTTCTGCTAGACATCCACGGAACTTCACCGGATTCCTCTGTTGTTGATGATCTCCAGTCAAATCTACAATGGGATTTGCAAGGCGGATGGGCGTGGCAGGCCAATGCAGCATCTAGTGGCACTCAAGTGACTGTGGATTCGGACACAGTGTTACCATACACAGCATATGTCATCGAACCTGCACTTAGGTATGCTACCTGCTCAATAACAGGAACTGTGGACTCAGTAAGGGCAGAATGTACAGTTGCCAATGGAACTGAACCATTCAGTTATACTGTAATCCTAATCGACGATGAAGGAAAAATGTTAGACTCAACTGATGGTAATATGGAAGCGAATACGACTTCGGGTCAAGTTAACCTAAGTGCTATTTCATGGGACCCGCAGCCGGGAATGAGAAGCCTAGTTATTCGGTTATTAGATGAAAGAGGAATTGTGATTGCTTCAGATCAGGCTGAATTTGAAATTCGTCGAAATGATTGGAATATTGGTTTGGTTGCTCTTGAACTTGATGGGCAAGGAGATAGTCAAAAAATCAAGGTATTGACAAAGAGAGAGTATCACCACCTACTGACTGATACCGATTGTAGCATTTTAGTAATCGCTGGCAGCCATACAGCGACCCATGAAATCGATTTCTCAGGAACTTATCCTCCAGAACCAAAGTTAGATCGGCCATCTTTAGATGATGCACCAGATGGAACGGAAATCATAGTGACGGTGCAATGCAAATTCCCTTGGGATGTTGATTCCGATCCAACCGATAATGAAGCCAAATTGATTCTTTCAGGCGGTTCTGTAAATAATGATTCAGGCTTTGAATGGTTTACGGCAATTGGCTCGGCTATTCTTGTAATTTCATTGGCACTTACCTTGACATGGATCCTTTACAATCAACGAGAAAGGAAGAAATTATTGGATATGACTGAGTCCATCCTTAGTAAGAAAAAGCGAGAACCTAAGCTTCCAAAACCCCCTGTGCCTTCTGAGAATTTGGGCGAAGAAAATATTCAAGAAAAAACAATAATTGAAAATAAAGAGAATATCAGCAATCAAATTGTAGAGGAAACTCCAGAAGTTGTTGAACGACAATTAGACAACTTTGAGAGCAGGTTGAAGCGTTTGACCGGCGACGACTAAACACAGGTGCTAGAATGAACCGCTACATCCCACCTAGTCCATTCTATACTTTCGAGCCTATACGACATGACCCACTAGAATTGATTCCGTCAATTCAATCCTCGCAAGGAGGAGACCATACAGACATAAAATCGTTAGAAGCAATCCCCTCATCGATTCTTGAATTAGAGGAAGGAAAAAATCCAATCATGGATCCTGCAATGATGTTATTCCTATGTTCAGTCGATTGGAAAGGTGATGGTGGAATGCCGGAACCACTAGACAGAGGAGTTAGTAGAGAAAGGATCGGAAGATTTCCAATTGAAGGAGGTAATGCGATAGACTACCTACTAAATCATACAATTGAAAAGAGGGAGGATGGGCTCCATGAATTACTTGCAAAACTAACTCTTGGCCTAGATGAAGAATTTCTTGGAGAAGGAGGATTTTCTTCTGGCATGGGTGGTTTGGAATTATGCGGCTGGCTTGATTCAAGAGATGTAACTAATCTCCGTCGAGCAATCCAAAAAGGCAAATGGGCAGTTGACCCAAGTGAACCCATAGATGGTGGAGTTGCCGATGCTTTTCGACACCTAACTATCATTTTACGCGGCGCAGAAAAAAGAAAGTGTGGTATTCTGATGAGGAGACATTCCTAAAACTAGAATTCTTGACCAGTTAATCTTTCAAACATATCTGCATAAAGAGTTGAGGTTTGATCAATAATTGACTGTGGTAAAGCAGGAATTGGTGGTTCTTCAGTTCCTGCCTCTCTAGCCGCGTAAAGTTCAGAGTGATGGCCGGTCTTTAGGTAATGGCCTCTGACGAATTCTTTCGAAAGTTGCACAATCTCCCCCTTGTCATATGCTTCAGCATCCCACCATCTGTCTTCATCTAATGTTCCAAATGAATCCACCAAGACCGGAACTCTGCCTTCGCCTAAGGCGAATTCTTTCTTTCCATCGACATGGATTAATCCACGTTTTGCAGCCTCGCTCTCGATTATTTCGTCAATCTTGACAACAATTTCGAGAATCGAGTCAAATTCCTCGTCGCTTAGATTTGAGATTTCCAATGCCTCCGCTCTATCGAGTAATCTATCGAATTTTTCAAACTTAGTTGACACCTCAAGGTAAGGCTTTGGAAGTTTCACCCCTTCCTCTAGTATGGTTCCTGGTTCAAATCCAAATTCTTCAGCAGGAGCGTCACCCCTTGCATATCTCCTCCAACCGCTCCCCGCAAGATAATGACGACAAATAACTTCCAATGGGACGAAGACATTTTCTTGGTCTCTCGATATTGCACCCGGCTCACGAATAACATCGAATCTTCGCGCTAACACTCTATCGGGTGCATTCATCTCGATAACATGGGTATCACAAATTCCTGCTTCTTCAACAAGTTTGAACCAGTGACAAGAGGTTCTGTTTAGTGATTCACCCTTTCGAGGAATTAGGCTAGGAATAATTTGGTCGAAAACGCTAATTTGGTCAGTATACCTAAATTCGATTATATCCGGATTATCTGTACTCCAAACTTGCTTCACCTTACCGTGGTAAATCATCTCGCCCATACATCAAGCGCCCTTGAAAGACAACCTTGAACATTGCTAATACTAATGCTCTTAATTTTGATGATATTAAAATAAATCACAATGTGATACGGGTCGATTCTATATTCTAACTTCTGTGTGCTCAATTTGTGAATAGAGCCTCTCCGGGTATCGAGAGATTTTTCTCTTGGTCATCAATAGACTCTAAGTCTAGAGTTGTAATTCTAGCCTCTATATTGTTAATTTGCTCAATCCCCCATTCAACCGGACAAGAGACAATTACCGGATGGAACGAAGCCGAAAGTTGGACTGACCACGACCTAAATGCGGCTATTATCCATGGAGAACTAGTCTGGGTATTCGGAGATTCTGGAATCGTAAGATTCAGCGATGACTCTGGCGCAACATGGCAAAATCATACTAATTTAGGAGAAGTTGATTTAATCTCAGCAGACTCGTACGAGAACACTATGGTAGCATTGTCTACTGATGGAATAATTTACATGAAAGATGGGTTAGAATCAGAATGGATTACTATAGACTCTAGCCAAACGGGAATGAAGAGTATCGCATTAGCAGGAGAAGAATCCCTGATAATTGTTGGAAATGAAGGGGCTATCTGGCA
>DALV01000023.1 GCA_002496905.1 Euryarchaeota archaeon UBA105
ATGATGATGGCTTGTGAGCCTAAGTTGCTAATCGCCGACGAGCCAACCACTGCACTTGATGTAACTATACAGGCCCAAATCCTCAATTTAATGAAAGATCTTAGAGATAGAGAAGGAACTGCAATTATGATGATCACTCACGATTTAGGTGTAATTGCAGAAACCTGTGATGCAGTCACCGTCATGTACGCTGGGTCGGTAGTTGAGACTGGCTCACTCAAGCAGGTTTTGGGCTCTCCAAGAATGCCCTACACAATCGGCCTTCTCCACAGTATTCCGAGAATCAAAGAAGCCGGTGAGGAGAGAGTTGATCTTCCAATTATCCCTGGTCAAGTACCCGATCCCAATGAGGAGTTCGATGGTTGCCGATTCCATCCAAGATGCCCATTTGCGGATGACTTGTGTAGGGCTAAACCGCCACAAATGCAAGAAGTTGCACCCGGTCATTATGCGGCCTGCCACCATACGGAAGTAACTGATAATGTAGTTTTGGCTCAGGAAGCATTTTCTTCAGAAGAGTTTCTTCAATCGGGGGTGAATGTTCAATGAGTGAAGAAGCCCCTGAGGTTGTAAACAACAAGCCTACAGAAGGCATCAACCCTTTGATTAAGATTCGTAATGCAAGAAAGTGGTTTCCAATTAAGGCAGGAATGTTCTCTCCTGTCACCGCCCATGTTCGCGCAGTTGACGGAGTCGACTTAGATATCCAAAGGGGGGAGACAGTTGGAATAGTAGGCGAATCTGGTTGCGGAAAAACAACTCTTGGCCGTTTGGTCATGGGCCTTATTCCGAGAACCGAGGGTTCAATCGAATTCGATGGAATGGATATTTCCAACATGAAGCGTAAGGAACTTCGACGTCGTTTACAGATTGTATTCCAAGACCCCGGAGGCTCAATGAACCCTAGAATGTCAGTACGTTCGATTATTGCTGAACCCCTAATTGTGAATGGATTAGCCGACGGAGCGGAATTAACCAAGAAAGTCTCTGAGTTGCTAACAATTGTTGGTTTGAAGCCAAATCACATGACCCGATTTCCCCATGAGTTTTCAGGAGGACAAAAACAGAGGATTGCTCTGGCTAGAGCCTTATCCTTAGATCCGGAGTTTATTCTTCTAGACGAACCTACATCAGCACTAGATGTTTCAGTTCAAGCACAGGTTCTGAACTTACTTGACTCAATCCAGAAGGAGAGAGGGCTTACTTTCATCTTCATTACTCACTCACTAAATGTTGTCAACCACATTAGTGACAGAGTTGCCGTCATGTATCTTGGAAAGATCGTGGAAATAGCCGAGACCGACCAACTATTTGCTAATCCGGCCCACCCATATACTCATGCTCTATTGTCAGCAATCCCTCAGCCAACTGTAGAAGAAAATCAGAAGCAAAGAATCGTACTTTCAGGCGATGTCCCTAGTCCTGCAAATCCACCTAGTGGATGTAGCTTCCACACACGCTGCCCCATAGCGGTAGAAGGTAAGTGTGATGTCGACGAACCAGAACTAGAAGCCATAATCGGCGGACACAAGGTAGCCTGTCATTTCCCAGTAGAAGCAGGTGGAAGTCTACCTATGCTGAACGATTGACATACCGGAGACTTTCTCAGTCTGAACGACTTAGCGGGTTAGAGGGATTTGATGCCTGACGATTCTTTATCAACTTCTGAAGTTGAAATCGAACCTCCTGAATTCATTGACAAGAAAGAGGAGGCGGAAGCGGCATTCTGGAGATTAAAGAGGGCAGCCGATTTATGGAGAGAAAATCGGGTAAAGCGTGTCTTAGCCCAAGAGGGAGAGAGTATTTTCCGCACCGTCGGTCGTGTTATGTACGTCATTACGTGCATTCTTTTCGATGGATTAATTCTGATAGAATTACCAATTTACTTCGACCGCACTGCAGTGGCTTGGACACTATACATACTCATTCTGATTTTTGCCGTCAGATTCCAGTATGAGTTTTACAAGAAATGGTTTGAAGTCGACATCAGTCAGATTGAGTTTGAGAATCATTGATTGGAAATAAGTCAGAGTTAACCCTCTCGAACCTTCTGAATGAGGGGACAATTAAACCGGCCATCGTTGTTAGAACCATTATAGAGACGGCTAGTGTAAAAGTAGTCAAAACGTTAGTCGTCTCTATCATCCAACCCCCAATAAGGGGTGCAAATGGGATGAAAATCAGGGACCCAATCGCATCCAAAGAGTTGACTCTCCCCCTTAAGTGCTGGTCCACACTATCTGACATTGTAGTTCTCCAGATCACCCCAAGCGTCCCCCCTAGGAATCCCTCGATAAGAACGAATAGCAAAATCAGTAGGAATGGTATTGGCATCGCCCACATGAGCATACACCACGCGATACCGCCTATCAGAACGTAGAAGACTAGACCTCTGGACTTTTTCGAGATGGGTCTGAATCCCGCAAACAATGAACCAATCATCGCTCCCCCAGCGCCAACGGCGCCAAAGATTCCGAATTCCTTAGCCCCCAGGCCTTTGTTCTCGATTATGAATGGGATCCCTATTTCTATCGCCGAGTCGCCGATGTGCCAAATCATGAACATTACAATTCCAGCTAATAACCATGGTTGGGTTTTCACGAAAGCCCATGCCTCGGCTACTTCTTCCTTCAGACTCTCTACACCATCTTCCCTATCAATTGGAATTTCTGAGATAGTCCACAAAACCGCGCCGCTAAAGAGGAAAGTCAAAACATCAAGGAAAAGGCAGAACTCAATGCCCCACTGTTCTACGGTGAATCCTCCAATGAGAGGCCCCAGCATCCAAGCCGCGGTCATCGCTACCCCTCTAAGTGCGTTAGCTTGAGGTAGAATTTCCTCCTCTACTAAGTCAGGTACTAGAGCACCAATTGCAGGAATCGAAAAGGCACCTGCGCCTCCTGTAAGGAAGGTGATTACTAGTAGTGTATTGATGACATCAAAGCCAGCCATCAATGCAAACATCGCTAATGCAACTAGTACTGCCTGGGAAAAATCTGAGATTAGAGCAACAGTTCTCCTCGGCATCCTGTCTACGACCATGCCTCCGTAAAATAGCAAAGGAAGATGTCCAAGAAAATAGGCGGTGAAAACCATACCGTATGCCTTTGGTCCACCCACCTCTGCTATGGTCCAACCCATACCAATAATGAAGATGGAACTACCAAGCATATTGACGCCGTTTCCGATCAACAAACGACGGAACTCTGGGATATCCCATGCCTCGGCCAACCCCATGACAAAAATGCACAATGAGTTTCATTTCAACCTACTTACCATCTACCAAGTAGATTTACAATTTGTTGAGAATTATTCGTTTGTCAAATTGACGCGGTTTTCAAGACCGTTAATTAGCAATTCAAATAAGAATTAACAATAATTATGTTCACACGTTCAATAAATAGAAAACATCTTGTAATATTTCTAAGTAATCATTTGATTTATTGAACAAGTGGTGAATTATATTAACCGTATATTATTCGGAATATCCTATGGACCCCAAGGCCAAACTTGAGTACATCTGGTTAGATGGATATGAACCGACACAGAGCATGCGAAGCAAAACAATGATCAGATCAGATTTCGGTGGAACCGTTGAAGAATGTCCAATGTGGTCATTCGATGGTTCATCCACACTTCAGGCAGAAGGAGGTGATTCCGACTGTCTCCTAAAGCCCGTCTTCATTTGCCCTGATCCTGATAGAATCAATGGTTATCTTGTAATGTGTGAAGTCTTGAATGCCGATGGAACGCCTCATGCCTCTAATGGAAGGGCAACAATAGAGGGGGACGATGACGACTTCTGGTTTGGATATGAGCAAGAGTACTTCCTATGGGACCCAGAATCCAATCTACCACTTGGATTCCCTCGAGACCAAACTCCTCAAGGACAATTCTACTGCTCTGTCGGAGCAATGAACACTTTCGGAAGAGATGTTATCGAAGCTCATCTAGACATGTGCCTGGATGCTGGTTTGAATGTCGAAGGTATCAACGCAGAGGTTGCTGTAGGGCAATGGGAATACCAAATATTCGCCAAGGGTGCTAAAGAAGCCGGTGATCAAATATGGGTTTCAAGATATCTTGCAGAAAGAAATGCAGAAAAATACGGGCTAGCAATTGAATGGCATCCAAAGCCGCTTGGACAAACAGACTGGAATGGTTCAGGAATGCACGTAAACTTCAGTGATGGACGAATGAGAGATGAGGGTGGAGAGGAGCTAATGAGTCAGATTTGCGAGGCCTTCGGTCAGAATATCAAGAAGCACATCGATGTATATGGGGCTCACAATGAGCAGAGGCTAACCGGTCTTCATGAGACTCAAAGTATACACGAATTCTCCTATGGAGTATCAGATAGAGGAGCCTCAATTCGAATTCCAATCGGTACAATCGAAGATGGTTGGAAGGGCCGATTAGAAGACAGACGCCCATCCTCTAATGGAGATCCATACAAGATTGGAGCGGTAGTAATTACAACTACTAAATCTGCGTATTAGAATCATCCTCTTGATTATTCATTAATTTACTCCAAATTAATGAGAAAGCTGGTGAGAATACTGTTGAGTCGCGTAGAATGTAATCATCCAAAGTTTCTGTTGAGAACCACTTTATTTCAGAAATTTCATCAACATTGGGTGAAAATGGGCCTTCAGAAAAATGCCGATAAACCCAAGAGAACTCATTGTCGGTTTCCTTGCAAGCATCCACTTTGAAAATCTTCTCAGGAACTCCTTCGAATTTAACGCCCAATTCTTCCCAGGATTCCCTAATTACGGCTTCATCATAGGTTTCACCCGAATCAACATGTCCGGATACAGAAGAGTCCCAAGTTCCGGGAAATGTATCCTTTTCCATAGACCTCTTTTGCAATAGTACTGACCCTTGTTTATTGAAAATTAGTAGATGCACAGACCTATGCTTCAGGCCTCTTTTGTGAACCTCATTTCTACTAGCAGACCCCATTACTTCGTCACTGTCGTCGACTATATCAAAAATCTCAGAATCCTCATTCATTAGGATTCCTCAATTAGTGAAACTACCTCGTCAGCACAACCCCATGAGAGAGTTACTCCTGCGCCTCCATGTCCATAATTATGGATGATTAGGGTATCATTAATTTTCTCAGATTCTAGACGAACTTCACTTCTTGAAGGACGTAGTCCAACGGATTCCCCGATAATCTTACTACGGTCTAGTTCCGGCCAAACCGCTTCGCATTTTTGTAGGATTGTTTCACGGTCAGAATCGCGTAATTCAAGGCTCCAATCGTCACTTTGCGCTGTTCCTCCAAGTACTGTACAATCCCTCCTAGCTATGGTATAAGTCAAGGTCTCTGGTTGCTGGTCAAACCGACCAAATCCTGGGTCTTGATCAATGTAGATAATCTGACCACGAACTGGTTTGACCTCCGTATCTCGACATAATTCTCTTGCTCCGATTCCGCTACAGTTGACAATGACTTCAGCTGTAATTCCGGCTAAATCCTCCACTACACATTCTTCGATTTTTCCGCCCAGATCACGAGTTCGTTGTAATAGCCAAGGCATGTAGTGATGCATCTCAATAATTGGTGATTCAAATTCCCATCCAAAAATCCAACCTTCCGGAATTTCGCCTGAGTCTAGAACGCGGAAGTGAGTGATATTATCTCTCCAACCGGGAAGTTCCACAACCTCACGAAGGTATTCTCTGCCAAATCTCATTGTAATTCCAGACATGGGTTCTTCTTCACCTAATCTCATTAGTTCAGTATAAGTTTCAGCACCCCAGCGATCAGTTTTCTCGATTGGATGAGCGAGAAATGGGTACCACAAAGCGGCAGCAACGTCCGATACCAAATCCGGTGAAAACTCTCTAGCCATAACTCGAACACTATGACCGGATTCTAACAAACGGATTGCAGAAGATAGGCCGGATACTCCAGCTCCAATCACCACGCAATCCATATCCATCCGGAGTTGAACAATCACTTCACAATAATGGTGCAAAAGTGTCTTGAGATACCCCCTGATGTCGAGTATATCCGATAGTATGCCGAAGGTGAGAAAACCCAAGGGTGGATGGTATATTCCCCGCAAGAAAAAGCGACGAATTGGGCCTAGAGTAGCTCCTAGTGAAAAGGGCCTTCCTCCTTGCCCTGCTTGTGGGGAGTGGTCGATGCAGAAGGACAACAATAGGGTTGAGTTGTATTGTGGCGCTTGCGGAGCAATCATGGGTTCACGCTAGAAATTAGGGCTGAACCTCATATGGGACGCCATCTACCGGGTCTTGTCGCTGTGATGAGGAACCGCACCGGATGCCTTGGGCGTCGCGAGTGATGGGCGATCTGAGCGGCACTAGGGTGATTTCATGTCTAGGATAATCACAGATGCAACTGGAAAGAGGTATTTGCTGGAAGATCCAGTGCCTCTAACCCAAGCACCCGGGAACATACAACTGGCTACAAAAAGCAAGCCATGGAAGAATTACTGGAGGATGCTGGGGACGGTTATTCTTGCATTTATTTTGATTTGGTTTGGGCTTAGTTTTGTTTTTGCTGGTTTATGGTATCGAGTGGTTGAGATTACTGCTCTGGGGGCAATTTGTTCGCTAATTCCTCTTCCATTCCTAATTATCCTGCATAGGCCTAAATTGATACATGTTAGGTTGGCAACTCCAGACCCGTCTGGAAAGAATCACCATCCGTTGCCAGAGGGTGGTTCCCTCAAGACTCCTCAACCAACAATCTTCCAACGGTTTGTAATTACAGATGACTCGTCTCTCGACATGCCACCCCTTGGTCAGGTTTGGGGTATTTTCATTGCAATATTGGTAATTGGTGTGATGCTATCTATTCCACTAATTCTATCATTTGCATCGGGAGAAGAGGATTTACTTGGCGTTGTTTACCTGCTTTCTTTCTTCCCCGTTCTTCTTCTCTCTATAGCGGCATTTTCTATTCCTGTTTTTGCTTGGTGGGCGACGTCCTCGAAAATAATCGGTTTACCAACTAAGAGAAGGGACGCTGAAGCCTGGATGATTGCTGGTATGGCTTCAGCTCTTCCGGCATTAATTGTCAACAGTTTCATCTTCCCTCTAATTCTTCCAGGTGGCCTTTCATATGATGATCAAATGGCTTTGACTGCAGCCATTAGTGCACCAATAGGTGAAGAGATTTTCAAATTATTAGCAGTATGTTTGTTTTTACCTGTAATTCGTAATGCAAAAAAGGGGTTCCAAGTGGGATTTACCGTAGGGTTAGGATTTGCGTTAATAGAGAATCTTGTCTATATTTTGGGAAGTGCCTTTGGTGGTGCTCCTTCTCTAACCCTAACCGCTCTAATGAGAGGTATTGGGTCAATTCCAGCACATGGATTGTGGACAGGAATCTCAGGATTTGGGCTTGGCTATTACTCCCAAAGCACAGATGCGGATAAGAAAATGAAGTGGATGATTAATCGGTTTAGCATTAAGTCGGTCGACTTTGCAGAAAATCTAGGCTTCGACATAGATGGGGATGGAGACCATTCCGGCTTTGATAAATTTAGACCAACCTTTGAAGAAATTTTGGCGAAAGACGAGGCCGACTCTAACTGGAAATTGATAGATAAAAAAACAGGAGAACTAATCGATGCCCCAGGTGTCGAGAAGAAAGAAGTCAGTCATTCATTGGTTACCCCGTGGGATGCTGCAAATCTAAGGAAAGAAGATGGGTTCAGAATATTACCTGCAAAGAATGTTCTGGCTTGTTTAGGAATCGCTATCGGCGGGCATGCATTTTGGAATGGCACATTGGTGAGTGTCGAGAAATTGGGAGAGTCCCTTGGGCTCGGATTGGGTGGCTTGTTTTTCCTAAACATGGCTTGGGTTTCAGTACTGATTATTGTCTTACTAATCCTCGCCCGTGGTATATTCAAGGGGGTCCGTTCTCTACCTGCGACATAAGTCGTATTGGGGAATCCTTCATCATCCTCTGACGTCGTAATGGTAGGGTAGGACATGGACCCCACAAGTGACCAGATGATTTCAGTTGGCCTAGTGTTTGGCTTGATGATGCTCTCCGCAGTGCGTGGAATGCTGAACAGAACTGGGTTAATTGCGGCCGCAATAGTCGGACTTACAGTGTCTTTGTTTGGTCATTGGACATGGTTAACAATTCTCATTTCATTCCTCGCTGTAGGCTCATTAGCTACATTGTGGAAGTATGAAGAGAAGGCCGCCTTAAGATTGGCAGAGGACAACAAAGGGGCCCGTGGATGGCGGAATGTAATGGCCAATGGTGGCGTCGCTTCATTAGTCGCAATTGCAAATTTTGCTCTTGATCAACCAGAATGGGCTTACTTGGCGGCCTGTGCTTCAATCTCTGTTGCCGCCTCCGATACTTTAGCTTCCGAAATTGGAAGTCTAGATCCTAGAACTCGAAGTATCATCAATCTAGAAGCAGTACCTGCTGGAACTAATGGAGGGATGTCGGTAATAGGCACTTTTGCGGCATTTGGTGGTGCCGTACTAATTGCATCACTGTCGGTCAGTCTTGCTTCAATTACGGATGTTGAAGTCCCTTTATTGACAATGTTGGTAGTTCTTACAGCAATAGGTTGGCTTGGTTGCCAAGTCGATTCCATTTTAGGTGCCCTTTTTGAGAACAAAGGACTGATTGGGAAGCACACTGTAAACTTCCTAGCAACACTATCTGGTGCGCTGATGGCTATATTTTTCCACATTCGCTTCCTCTAAGAGGAAGCGTTCGTCAAACCTAAAGAATACGATTTAGTCGAACTCACAGAAGCGCGAGGTTTGAATGCCGGTCCAATTAGGGGTGGGGTAAGAGGTGTAACCGTTGTTGAGGTCAAGAGCGCTTTCGGCAGCAATTTTTCTACTTCTCGTCGGTACTTTTGCAGCCGGCTCTACCAGTGGCCAAGAGGTAGAAGAATTTGGTCCTGGCCTAGAACTCAGCATCCCCCAAAATCACAATATTTTCCTTCATGGGACGGAAGAGATACCAGAACTTCGTAGAGATTGGCCAATCCTCACTGGAATACCGGGAGGTTCCGCAAGTTTCTCCAAGACGGCAGGGGCATCTGAAAATCTCGTCGATGTTCAAGGAATACCGATTGTAGAGGCTCTTTCCCTGAATGGCACAGTAACTGTTGAATTGTATGCTTCATTAGAGGCGAAATCTCCAGTTTGCAGACAAACTAATGTTATCCCTGGTTCTCCCGCTGGTGCAACAACTCAATTCTTTGTGACTCTAAGATGGGGTTCTTTCACCCTTCTCAACGGTATGGCAACGAATGTTGTAACTATGGAAGAATCTTATACTCAATCCCATATTTTCCAAGTTGAGGCGCCTGTTGATGATGTAGACTTGGGGCCAGGGGATGTACTATCTCTGCAAATTTCAGTGCAACACGATTGCGTTCAGCCTGGCTCATTGTGGTGGGGGACTTATGATGCAAAAAGTGGAATCACATTTTCAGGTGATTTAATCGATCCACAATTAGAACAAGTAACTGATTCCAACCGAATAACAAGAATCGAATTCACACCTATTTCACCATGGGGTCCTTCTGATTTTTCACAACAAGTAATCGAAGTTGTTGGGCCGATGGATAGTTACGAGTCTATGGTTCATGGATTCGGCCAAGAGGACCAAAGATTGGAGCACTTTGAATCTCCTCATTCCTTTAGGGTTGGTGAAGCAAATAGAACCGTTCTTACTTGGTCTACATCAAAACCCTTGGAACCTGGATTGTACATGATAGATGGTTGCTTCAAACTTCAAGATCAAGATCCCGCTGAACCTTGTGATGTGATAGGAGTTCTGAAATTCAAAGTGGAGGAAGACCCTCAGGCTCTATTGAGCGGAACATGGGTCGCCATAATGATTCCACTTGGGGTAATCGCATGGCTCGGTGCCTCAATGAGAGAGGCCATGTTACCTCTTCCTGCTTATGCAGTAATTCTTGTTCTTGCCATAGCGAGCATCGGACCCGCCATCAACCTGCCAGATATAGATGCCAATGCACCACGTTCAGATGGCGCTGCACCATCCTTCACACTCTTGGAGCATGGGGGGGATGGTTCGGTATCTCTGTTTGAGTTACTATCAGATTCCGATGCTGTTGTTGTTGGATTGTATGTCCCCGGGTCAGCTAATGCAAACCGTCAAGCAAATGATTTCCAAATGGCTGATGCACTGATAGATAGAGATATTTCATTTGTTCAAATTGCTACTGGCGAGGGGGTCAGAGCAGTCGATTTAGACGCTCATTCCGAATTAATCAATGGTTCTTGGCCATTATTGATGGATAATGCAGATTCTAGTGTCGGTAAATCCTTCCCGAGTGGGGCAAGTGATGCAGTCATTATCATCGATGCAGCGGGTTTCATCACTGATTGGTCACCTGGAATTTACTCAAGTTCGGAGATTGCCGACGCGGTCGAAGAAGCAACGAAGGGCTCCGGGCATAGCGTGTTCGACCCACTTACCTTACTTTGGGGTACGGCCTTACTTCCTTTGTTCGTTCTAGCAATGCCGCGAGAAAGGAAATATCAGCAGCCAAATGAGGTCCTCCTCCCCGGCTCGGGAGTTTTGTTGACATTACTTGCAGCAGGAGTGGGATTTTCCCTGTGGGCAATACCCATTTCACTTATGGCCACGTTTGGCTTTGGGGCATGGTGGATATGGATTGAATTGATACTCGCCATTATTCTCACCTACCATGGTATGCGAACTCTAACCAGTGGCAGAATCCCAGAGATGGATTGGATTTCAAATAAGATTCATTCTAGACTACCAGAAGAATATCGAGATTGGAGAAGTGCATCTTCGTTTAGCGACGACCTTCATTTAGGAATTTGGGTAGCGTGGTTGATTTGGCTGCGTACACCTGATTTGGTTGCTCAGGGTGTAGGTGCCGTGGCTCGTACAGGAATCTTTGGAATAATTCTCTCTGTATTCATGTTACTAGGTCTAATCCTCGCAGCAGGTTTGACTGTAGTAATAGCTCGTGCTATAATCGGAATAACCGGCCCAATTCCTAGAACGCTAGGTAGCCTGAGTGTGGGAATTCGCCCAAGAGCATGGGGTCTAGCGAGTGCAATGTTGGGGTCTTGGTTACTTATCAGTCTACTAGTAGGTCCTGTGTTAGGTAATTTTTGATTTTGAATAATCAACTGAACTCTAAACTAACCAACCGAGAGCA
>DALV01000073.1:0-3838 GCA_002496905.1 Euryarchaeota archaeon UBA105
TTTACCATTACTCCTTCACCGACTGTGAATGTCAGATCGTCTCCGTTCACTGCAGTTGCAATCATTCCATCAGTTAATGCGGATGAAGCGACCGACCCTGATACTACGTGATAGAGTAGGATGTCAGTTAGGGTAGCCTTTCCTTCATCAGTATCCAGAGCGGCCAAGTCGATTCCAGCGGCTGTAAATGCATCATCAGTAGGTGCAAAGACAGTGAAGGGACCTTCTCCCTGAAGAGTAGTCAATAATTCTGCCTGAATTACTGCGGCTACTAGCGAATCATGGATTCCGGTTCCTTGAGCTACAGTAGGGATATCCACCAAATCAGAGGGCGGCATGAGTACCATATCGATAACATGGATTATTCCATTGGACGCCATTACATCTGCTGCAGTGACTGTAGCGTCACCTATCATTACAGTACCGTCGGTCACGGAAAAAGTTACGTCATCACCGTTGAGCATTGTCGCTGTCATTCCATCAGTAACCTGTGACGAGTTGACAGCCCCAGCGAGCACGTGATAGGTTAGTATGTCTACCAGTGTGGCGATTTCGTCGTCTGTGTTGAACGAATCTAGATCAATACCGGCAGCGGTGAACGCATCATCGGTCGGCGCGAACACCGTGAATGGTCCGTCTCCGGAGAGTGTTGCGACTAGGTCTGCTCGGTCTAGAGCTGCGACCAAGGAGTCGTGGATTCCGGTTCCGGCGGCATTCGACGGGATATCTTCCTGAGCTGTTCGCTGGTCCGCGATAGCTGCGGGAGAGGCAAACAACATGGCGGTCAGTAGCAGGGCGGTAAGTGCTGATTTAGCGTTCATGAGCGGGCCGCATTTCCACGAGCATATATATCGCTGTAGTCTTCTGAAAATACAATGTTCACATTAAGTAAGAAAAAAATGGAAAAATGAAAAAATTTGTGAATCGTAACAGACACTTATATGCAAAATTCACTCCCGCGCGCATCATGGAAAATATAAATTCCAGACTAAGCACAAGAACGATCGTATTGGCGCTGACGGTTACATGTCTCGCGCTTGTCGCTACACAATCGGTGTCAGCGGTTGAAACCATGGAAATAGGTGAAGATGGATTGCCAATGTTCCTTACCGATGGTGAGGGTAATGACAATTTAGAGATGTTGACTTTCTTCACATTCTTCCTAGGTTACATTGCAATGGGTGCAGCATTTGTTTTCTTCATTGTTGAGAGAAACAACGTTGCTCCAGAGTACAGAACAACCATGACTATCTCTGCACTAATTGTTGGTATCGCGGCCTTCCATTACTATTACATGAGAGGAGTATATGCTGACTACGGAACAGTATCAATCGAGTACCGTTACATGGATTGGATAATCACAGTTCCTTTGATGGCACTCAAGTTCCCATCCCTAGTCGGTAAAGATGCAATCACTGACAATAAATTCGCTGGAATGGGATTCACCGCAATCTGCTTCCTCGGTGCATTGATTATGATTGGATTCGGATATGCTGGTGAAGCTGGTATGATGAATGAATACCTAGCACTAGTTCTAGGTGGAATGGGTTGGGCTATGATTATCGTAGCAACAGGAACTCCATGGACCAGTGGATTGGGCGTTGACAACAGTAAGATCGCACCCGAACTGATGTGGAGCACAAACGCGCTACGATGGTTCATCGTAGTAGGATGGATAATCTACCCAATTGGATATCTATTCAGTCCTGAAGTGGCTATCTCAGAAGCAGTCAACCAAGAAACCATGGCAGTACTATACAACTCGGCTGATATGATCAACAAGATCGGATTCGGTGTTGTTGCCTGGATGGGAGCCAAGAAGGCTTCCGCAATGGTTGCTTGAGAAAGAACTACTCAAGAATAGAAAATTATTCTGAATTACGTAACCCGAGTGGTCGGAACCTCCGGCCGCTCGGGGTTAACTTTCTGAATCTGATAATCTCAGGTACATGCCTCGAGAGTTTGGAATTGTTGGTTTGAAACCCCATCTCTCGTAGAATCCATCGACGTCAGCCATGAGATTGATGTAAGAATAGCCAGATGCTTCACGGGTGATGTAATCCATTAGTGAATCCATAATCATAGAACCACCTCCTTGACCTTGCCATTCCTGCTCAACTGCCATATCACAGATGTGAAACACAGTTCCTCCATCTCCTACAACTCTACCCATACCCACAATCTCATTAGATTCATTGTGCCTAAGTAAAACAGAGTACAATTCTGAGCCCAAACCTTTGGTGGCTCCGCTAATTGTTCTAGGGCGCATACCTGCTTTTTCTCGTAAACGTAGATATGTCTCAACACGGGGAACTGCGACTTCTATGGAAAACAGTCAATCACTTCCGGCCGAATTTCTTCTTTCTCTGGCCGCCCTTTTTCTTGAACGATTTTCTCTGTGCTCGCTGTTGACGGTTGCCCTTAGCAGGTCCTTTTGCTGCACTTTGGGATTCTGCCGACTTCGCCTCTTTCATTTGTTTTCTAAGGCGAAGCCCGATCGATTGTAGGACTCCTTCTTTCGAATCAGAGCCTGTCGAACTCAAAGCATCCTTTGTTGAAATTTCTAGCCGTCCTTCTTGAGTAAACGGACGTGAAGGATGACTTGTTTCGGGCTTCCTTCGCATACGGGTTATTCCAGCAGCGCGGGCTGCCCAAGCAACAGTTTCCAGAGTAGGGGTTGGAATCGCTGCTTCCTTGGGTACGCGACGACCTTGGGAACGGCTTAATCGGGAGTCAAAATATCCCGTCCAAACCCACATCTCATCCTTGCGCGAAGACACGACTACCAGTCCACTCGGGGCAATGGTGCGACTTGAGGGCTTCGTGAGCCTCAGTCTTCCAGAAGTATACCTGAGACAGCGCCGTCCATACCTGGGCGGGAGGTGATTCGTACCTTGCCAGCCTCAGTCTGAGCGATTGCTCCCTTGGTGATGATATTTCGACGAACGAAGTTAGGGTCAGCGTCATTCTCTAGAACGCTGGTAATCTTCGAGCGAGTGGTCTTGCCAGTCTTTGGATCGTTAACATTGACCGAAGTTGCTTGCATGACTCGAACGGTAGTTGAACCAGCGTGCTTTCGGTACACTTTGTTATCGTCTTGATCCCCGATGAAAGCATGTTGCTTCTCACTGGAAATTTCCTTTCGGCGCTTGCCTCGATAGCGGTTTGGTCGCTTCAAGCGTCCGCCGGTTGGCTTGCGTCGAGAGATACCATGCCATTGTGCCATGCGCCTCGCCGACCGACCATCCTTATTTCAATGGAACGGAGACTATGGCGGTTCTTTCTGAGTCGACCCTACGGGTCGTGTAGAGTAATTCATTCACCCAAATCTGCAGCAACGGATTCAATTTCAGCCATTAGTGCGGCGTAATCCTCAACGACTGGAAATTGAGAAAATTCATCGATCACATTCTGAGGAGGGCGGAACAGTATGCCTGCATGTGCTTCTGCTAGCATGTTGGTATCATTGTAAGAATCTCCAACTGCTAAGGTATTGAAATTCATTGCACGTAGGCCTTCCACTGTCACCCGCTTCTGATCTTCTAAGCGGATTTTCCAACCGGTAATCATACGGCTCTTTGAGTCTATTTCTAAATCATGACAATATAGAGTTGGACGGTCTAATTTTACCATCATTGGTTCACCGAATTGGTAGAATGTATCTGAGAGAATCAATACTTGCCATCGCGCACGGACTTCNNCACCCTTATTTCAATGGAGCGGAGGAAATCGTGATTCTTTCTGGTGCGACCCTACGGGTCGTACAGAGTAATTCACTCGCCTAAATCCGCCGCTGCCGCTTCGATTTCGGCCATAAGTGCGGCGTAATCCTCTACGA
>DALV01000073.1:4132-5807 GCA_002496905.1 Euryarchaeota archaeon UBA105
TACTTGCCATCGCGCACGGACTTCATTGAGGAATTCCTTTGCCCCGGGCATTGGCTCCATGGTAGCAATCACTTGTTGAATATCGTCGATTGTTATTCCATGCTCATCGAGGATATCGAGCCGGTAGCGCATTAATTTGTCATAATCCGGCTCGTCCCTAGTTGTCCTTCGAAGTTCATCGATTCCCGTCTTCTCGGCGACGTTGATCCATACCTCTGGCATTAGCACTCCTTCGAGGTCGAAACAGACCACCAGCATGATTCGTCGCCGTAGCCTGTCCGCTTCAAGATATTCTCAAGTATCGCTCCGCGAGGTTCATTGAGCGTGGTTTACTCCAAGCACGCGTGAGCGACAAGAGATTACGCCGCAGAACTCCAGTGAGATTCAAACAAATCAGGGATATTGCGGCAGAAGTGTCAGCAAGAATTGCTGTAGATCTCGACATTAAATCCTCTTTCTTGGAGAAAGCAAATTTCGATAATCGTGACCTGATATTAGTTGACAAGACAGCATTAGCAATGCAGGTTGAAACGGATGATGGAAAGAAGTGGTTTCCAACACTAAGAGGAATACTCGCTTGGCAACCTGATGGTCGCTGGGCTGCAGTCGATCACGGTGCTATCCCATTTCTGATGAATGGGGCGGATTGCATGGGTGCGGGTGTGCAAATGGCCGACCCAGAGGTTACAGCGGGAGATTTGGTTTGGGTTCGTGATGAAGAACATGGCAAACCATTGGCCTTGGGAATCGCTATGGCGGATGGTGAAGAAATGGTAGCGATGAGCAAGGGGAAAGCAATCAATACGCTACATTGGGTTGGAGATGACCTCTGGAATCTTGAGTCGTGATTCCTACAAGAGGTTGAAAGATAACCACCGCCCCGTTGTTTTGTGCGACAGTTCTTGGCCTTGCTGATGGTAGCGATGCTCGCCCTATCAGTCAGTGGTGCTGGCGAAGGCGGTGTTAACGACTCCACATCAACTGATGGAACCGGAATCGCATCCCTAAGTTATGCTGATGTGGTAAGGGAAAATACCGAATTCCAAATCTCTGTTACGCTGGATGAAGGAAACAACATTAGCAAAATCGAATGGATTACACAAGTCTGTATCAATACTGGAATTTGCTGGCCGCCGCAAAAGACCGAGTTAGTTGATTCTGGAGACGGACTTACCTTCACTGGATCTGTACTCATTGACGATTACGCAACATATGCCAATTGGCGCTTCGACATAACCCGAAGCGATGACAGCACCGAGACAGTTCCAGAGTCTGGTTTCGGGTGGAAAGTTTGGTCCGATTGCTGGTTTGACAACGGCACTTGGGGTGGACCTTCAACCGATTGTCAAGATGAGGATGAGGGATTCCTTCACGGATTTATAGCCCCAGCAACTGTAGCAGGCCTATCGATGGCAGCCTTGATGGCTCGACGTGACTGAGCGATTGCTATGGCAAAGTCCAATGATGAGTCGGGATTCATCGATTTGGTCTTCGAAGAATTGACTCCGGAGGAGATGAATTCGCGAGCTGTTTCATTCTATCAAGAAATGAATAAACGACGTACTACGCGGCATTTCTCAACACGCGATGTGTCGCGCTCGCTTATTGAAGCGGCAATCAAAACCGCGGGAACTGCACCATCCGGAGCTCATTTACAACCTTGGACATTCGTGGC
>DALV01000073.1:6183-19159 GCA_002496905.1 Euryarchaeota archaeon UBA105
AAAACATACTCTGAACGGATGCCGGAAGCATGGTCTGAAGTTCTCGCTCCCTTGGGAACCGACGCTGTCAAAGAACACATCACCGATGCTCCTTGGGTAATCGTCCTGTTTAGGCAAAATAAGCGGCTACGAGATAATGGAGAATGGGGGCCAACATACTATTCTCAGGAATCCTGTGGAATCGCTGCTGGATTGTTCATTGCTGCAGTTCAGAATATGGGATTGGTAACACTAACTCATACTCCTTCACCAATGGGATTCTTGCGTGATATCTTGAAACGACCCGAACACGAACATGCGATGTTGCTGATGCCGGTTGGATATCCTGCAGATGATGCGCAGGTGCCGCATTTAGATCGTAAATCTCTGGAAGATATTTCGGAATTTTTTGAGTAAATCAAAGGGTACCCTTGCGATCACTCTTGGTTTCCGAAATTTTCCCAGAATTCATTGATTGCACTCGGATTACGAATCACCATCTGACCAACGTATAGCAGGTAACCAGCTAGTGGTAAGTATAGTCCCAAAACAATCGGATGAGGACCTATTGTGAATAATGGAATTGAGTAACCAATTAGAGGAATCAGGACCCAAGGAATTAGGCCTCGATTCTTTGAATAAATCATTACTGGATAACCTAAGCCAGCCCCAAGAACAAAGAAAGCTGCCCAAATAATGGTGATTTCCATCATTTATTCGAAGAGTGGGCTGTATTTAATTTTGACTTGATTTATCCAGAGGTTGTGCTGGTGGTGCTAGGAAAACCAAGGCAATTCCAGAACCAACAATCAGTATTCCACCAGCCCAATCAGCAATACTTAGGGCCTCATCGAACAAAAAGAAGCCATACATTGTCGCGATTATTACTGTACCATAAGAAAAGGCGCTTACCCAAGCAGCATTGGCTTTCTGATAAGCCATAGTTATCCCAACCTGACCTCCACCGGCTCCGATACCAACACCGACCAATGCGGCAAAAGTATGGAGGTCAAGACTAAGCAGATCCGGAGCGGCCTGGATAGTTGAACCTGCGACTGAAAATACAGCAAACCAAAATACAACCGAGGTAGGAGAATCCGTCTTCCTCAATTCTCTTACGTAGATATACGCCAAAGCTGCAAAGAAGCCTGAGCCAAGTGCAAGTAAGGCATACGGCTCAACTGAATCTAGGTTGGGCGATACAATCAGAACAATTCCTGTAAATGCAGTAATTACCAGGGTGATTACAGAAGGCTGTACCTTTTCAGCAATTATTCTTCCCGAAAGTAATGCTACAAACAAAGGCGCAGTATATTGCAGGGTTACAGCTTGCCCGAGTGGGATTTTCGCTAATGAGGAAAAATAGAGAATCATTGCTGTAAGGCCTACAGCACAACGAAGGAACATGGTCTTGGGATCATTGATCTTTAGGGAAGTTCCACGACTTGCAGCAAAGCCAGCGACTGCGAATGCTATGACGGCTGAACGAACCAAGATAATCATCCAAACATCGATTCCTTCCAAACCGCTGGTATACTTTACCAAGGCATTCATCGTACCAAAGCAAAGACTTCCGAAAATCATCCATAGCACAGCTACATGGGGTGTATCAACTGGATCAGACAAACTCAGAGCCCCCAACGTGATTCGAGCACACTGGAAACTTGCTGGTAGTCCCGACCACCATTGCTGTTAGGGTCATGAAGATGGATTGGTATGCCATGGCTGGGTGCTTCTGCTAACTTGATATTGCGTCGGATTGCTGGCTCGATTAGTAATTCTGGGAATGCCTCCTTTACCTCACTTGCAACCTGTTGATTGAGCAAAGTCGGGGCGTGCATGGTAAGCATAACCCCGTCAACTCCCAATCTCGGATTTAGAAGCCCTCTAACCTCTCTAATTGTACCTGCCAACATGGCTAGTCCTTCGAGGGCAAAATACTCCGTCTGAACTGGAATAATTATTCCATCACTTGCGACCAGTGCATTGATTGTCACTATTCCCAATGAAGGGGGAGTGTCAATAATTACAACATCATAATGCGGTAAAAGCGGAGCTAATGCCTCCGACAACCTTCTCTCTCTACCAAGTTGCCTCAGCATCTCCTGTTCTAGGCCAACGAGGGAGCGATCTCCTACGATTATGTGAACACCATCAACCGCGGTCGCATGACGACTTTCCACCGCACTTTCTGGATTTAGAATTAGATCTCGAGTCGTGGTTTTGACTCGGCTCTTGTTCACTCCAAGACCTGTTGCGCAATTGCCCTGTGAATCTGCGTCGACAACCAATACCTTGTGACCGCGTAAGGCCAATTGCGCTGCGATATTGATTACACTCGTCGTCTTTCCAACTCCTCCTTTTTGATTGATGATGGTAACTACCCTAGCCCTGCCATCTGGGGTGGGCGCTGATTTGGGCAACTCAAGAGGGGTTCTTGCCCGTGCTGTACTAATCTCATCAACGGAGTCTAAAGTCGGTAGACCCTTGTCTTCGACCTCAGTGAATTCAGCATCGATAATCAGCGGTGCTGAGCCTGCCTCAGGCAGATCTTCCACCTCTCTATCAGAGGACATACGAGCGCCTTCGGCGCTCGGAGGGCTGTTCAATGTGCCGACACTGACGAACAATTCAGATGCCTTTAGCAGACTAGATTGGCAGTGCCGAATCAGTTAGGAGGAGCCCAGAAATGATACCAACCTAGTAGCCTTGCATTCTCAGCATCCATAACACAAACAACATCGTGATTTCTGTTATTTGCATCTGTCCAAGATTTCTCTACATTGACGGTGACTGCACCTTCTCCCAAACTAATTGGAATTAGGTCCAAGATTTCATTTTCTTGTGTTACTGATAGTCTGTAACCATATTCGACTCCAGCATCCCATCCTCCACTTCCATCATTAATGTGAGTGTTCAATCCAGGATATCTAGAGGATGAGAGCAATCTAGACTCCAATGAATTCATGGTTAATGTCTCAGGTATAGCGTTACGATTCCATTGAACTGTTCCATCGTCCATATTTTCATCATCAATTAGCGAGCAACCACCATTGTCTTCCTCAATAATGGTCCAACCAGCTCTCTCATCTTCTGTCACCCAAGACATATTCCATTGAATGTTTGAATTGACATCGATGGTTGATGCTCTCCAAACATATCCGCCTTGTTCTATGGCGGTGGCAACACCGCTTGTGGAATAGTTTGCAAGAGTGCACTCCAAGGCTGACTCGAGATCCCAGGACCTAATCGCACTCTCATCTGGCATAGCAGCACCCCATGATCTCTGAGCACTAGTTCCTGGACGATCTTCCCCGGGACCCGGTTTACTGGTGTAATCCACCAACCATTCAATTGCCGTTGAACCAGAGGTGACTCCGCCTTTCACGGCTCTCATTGAGAATGAAATTGTAATTCGTCCATCTGGGATTGCGGCGTCGGAGAGCGATGTTTCAATCAAGCCGCAATCACTTGATTTTTGACTCTTATCAATTACGATATTAGCAGTTTGTTCTACCGGCCACGGGACATTACTCTTGACCAACATATTGATTGTAATGTGGCCATTACAAGCATCAAATTCCGGATGAGACATAGAAATTGGATATACCAAACCATGGTCATTGTCATTGATTTCTTTACCTACTGACCAAGACCACTCTGAGCCTGCTTCAGATGTTGTGCCTGAAGTCAAAGATTCATCGCCGAAGAATTCGTGCAAATCTAAGGGTGTAAGTGGTAGGAAGACGTAGGACGATACCACTCCTAACCCTGAAATCGATTCTAACCCAAAAGTTGTGGCTTCTAGGTTTGTGGCTTGGTTTTCCGAATCCAAAATAGTCAAATCTGTACCTGTTCTTATCAATTGTTTATCCCCAATATCAGTCCAAGTTCTGGTTGTCATATCCAAGTTATTGTCATCCAAAATCCAACCTACAGTTCCACATTCCCCTTCATCTCTCCAAGTCTTACCACTCAGGTCTATATTCATCTCATGGTCGATAACTTTCTGAGCGGTCAAATGTGTTCTTCCAAATGCATCCAAGGCGTTCACTGCGCCGCTATATTGCTTATCTGATGGATGTATAATATCCGCAGGATCTCCATTTCGAATACTAATGCTTCCAACTCCAGAGGCTATGTTTGCCGAAAGTTCGCCACAGGCGTCATCGAGAGGCCCAGAAGCAGCATCTCGGAATATCGCAACCATATCGTCGCCCTCGACATCTATGCTGGAACTCAAAATGTTGAATTCCATACTATCTCCATAATGAAGAGTTCTTGCCTGGAATGAAGAGTCTTCTTGCATAAACAGGGAGAATACGATTGCTCCAAGAATTAGGGCTGTAATTGTAATCGCTGCAACAACTTTCGGAGAGAATTGAATTGAAGATAGGCTAGGTATAGTAATCGTAATCGAGGCTTCTTCCGCATCTGATTCGATTTCACTAGCGACTAAGGCAGGCACAGTCTCATCCGAAATTACGCCTCCAGTCCAAGCGTCTTCTTCCTCTTCATCAAGGATTAACTCTGGTTTTTTTGTTACAGGAGTTATTTCTTCCTCGTCACTTTCGAGGACCAAATCTAGGTCTTCCTCAGCCTCCATCTCAATTTCGGCCTCGACTATATCGGCCTCCATGACTTCTGCTTCGAGAATTTCTACAGGTTCGGGTTCAGTTTCTACAGCTACTTCCTGTGGTTCTCCTTCCCCACCGGACTCAAAACGGGAAAGAAGTCGATCTATTGCATCGTCCTTGTCTTGTTCTGAACTAGACGATAGGACTTTCGTTTCAGGTGAACTTTCAGGTGTCTTCTCTCCGAGTAAACGAGAGATTAACTCCTCCTTCTTACCGGAGATGAGTAGCCCCTTTTCTTTACACAAAGTACGTAGTTCTGAGACCTTCATTGATGATAGTGAATCACGGTCCAGACCCATCCCTCCTGTTCGACTTACGCTAGGGAGTCGCACACTGGGGCTTTCAACTCCTTCGGCGTTCCGCTTTGCGGAACGCGCATACGCGCGTGTGAGGGAAGCCGCCAGAATGGCTAATTTTCACAAATTTTTGAGTTACATGGAGAAATATAGAATATTCTCATCCCACTCTGCATCCGTCAGACTCAAGAGGGGATGGTGGTGGGCGCGGAACATGTACCCACGCCTGGTCATTCTCTCGCGCGGTCCGAGGTTGTACTCAACCCGCCGTCTTGCAGAAGAAGCCCAGAAGGCTGGATGGGCGGTTCGAATCATCGATCCATTAAGGCTCACTGTAGTGGTTGATGAGAAGGGTGGGCGAATATTCCACCGTGGATGGCCAATCGAATGTGAAGCGGTGATTCCGCGAATTGGATTCTCCATTACTCGAAGAGGTGTGGCAATAGTTCGTCAATTCGAGCAAATGGGAGTAATTGTTCTCAATCAGTCTCTTTCGATTGAACAGAGTCGGGACAAACTCCTAGCTAGCCAATTGATGGCGGATGCAGGAGTTCCTATCCCCGTAACAGCCCATGTCGCTTCTACCACAGACGTAGACAGTGCATTGGCTCGAGTTGGTGGAGTTCCTTGTGTCGTAAAGGCAACCGAGGGGACTCAAGGTTCTGGTGTATTCCTCGCTAGAAACTATCCTCAAGTTAGACAACTCGTAAGCCAAATGCTAGAAAGAGGAATGAAACCATTAGTCCAGACATATATTGAGGAATCTCATGGTAAAGACATCCGAGTTCTTGTCGTCGGTGGAAAAGTCGCCGCTGCTATGCGACGTCGAGCATCTGGAAGTGAGTTCCGATCTAACTTCCACCTTGGAGGAAGTGTAGAGAGAGTTCAGTTGAATGAGCAATTTGTCTCAGTAGCGCTTTCAGCGGCAAATATCCTAGGCATGGATATTGCAGGTGTCGACCTCTTGGAATCGAGTAACGGCCCACTTGTTCTGGAAGTCAATTCAAGTCCTGGTCTAGAAGGAATCGAGGGGGCATCTGGAGTAAATGTCGCTGGAGCGGTTGCTGAACATCTGAATAATCGTCTGCAAGCGTTCGAAAGACAACAGAAAGAAGAAGCAGAATTGCCAGATTCAGCCTCTGACGAGTCCTCAATGACTGCTGATTGAAATCAGTAAACGGCTTTTTTGCTATTGCTAGGAAAAACTAGCCGTAAGGCTGTCCACATCAGAAGCATTCAAGTTTGGATAGACCCACTTGGGTTCGCCCGTATGGGCAGGGATGCACCCGTCGTTCGCGACGGAAA
The DNA here is from genome assembly GCA_002496905.1 of Euryarchaeota archaeon UBA105. Lineage (GTDB taxonomy): Archaea > Thermoplasmatota > Poseidoniia > Poseidoniales > Thalassarchaeaceae > MGIIb-O1. Next base: position 12,401 of record DALV01000073.1, read on the forward strand.
TAGGCGAGGGACCTTGATATGGAAGACGAAGATAGAGGAATTGCTAGCCAAGAGGTTATGCAGGGGCGGTTCGAAACTTCCTCTATAATTAGTCAGTCCAACCAGGTAAACCCTCTACCTACGAGACTAATGCGATTGGCAGCCCTTCCTTGGTTCGAGTGTTGGGCAGGGCAATTACGCACTGAAAAGAAATCAAAGCACACAATTCGGGCATACACTGTAGCGGCGCGTGATTTCTCGACTACTGCTTTACCCGGTGAAGAAGAACTATCTTGGGAAAATGCTCAAGATGTTCCAGTAAGAGTTTACCACAAGCGTGTTGATCCATCTACTGGGCGTGTAGATGCTTGGCTAAACAGCCTAGGAGAATTGCGTCCTGCTACAATAAACGCCAGACTAGCGGCGGTATCTCATCTTCTCAAATGGCTAGGATATGGTGTTCCTGAATGGGTACAAAGACCGGCGCGCCGCCGACCTCTGCCACGGCCATTAGGTCGTTCAGAGGTACTGAAAGTTCGTTCAGCGGCGCTTAGAATGGAAGACCCATTAGCTCATCCAATAGTTACCACAATGTTGGACACTGGATTACGAATCTCTGAATTATGTAATTTAGACATCGATGATGTTGACCATGAAGACCTATCTGCTCTTGTAATCGGTGGTAAGGGAGAAAAGGATCGAACTGTTCTGTTTACTAAGAAGACCACCGAAGCAATTGAAGCGTGGAATCCGATCAGAACTATGCGCTCAAAGATGTTAGAAAATGAAGACACGGAAAGAGCCCTCTTCCTTTCTAGCAGAGGAAATAGAATCAATCCTAGGTCTATTCAGAAATTAATTGACAGATTGGCTGATGAGGCTGAAATCCCCCGCGCTCGACTATCTCCTCACACTTTGCGACACACATTCGCGACAGGTCTGCTTGAGCGTGGTGCAGATTTAGTTACCATTCAGAGATTATTAGGGCATGCAAGTATCGCAACAACCAGAGTATATCTGGAGATTAGTGACCAAACACTGAGAGAGATTTACCACAGGGCTCAGCGTTTACCAGAATTGGAAGAGTTCGAAATTGATTCAGAAGTTGAAGATGAATTAGAAAGCGAATATCTCATACTTCCAGCGACTGCGATTCAGCAAGATTAGTGTTAATTATTCAATAATCGTATATTTTATCCCAACGATCATCTAGAATTGATAATGCCTCTGAGGTTCCAACAACCGATAATTTGCCATTTTTATCTCTACTTAGCAAGCGTAAATCCTCTAGTTTCCCTAATGCATCATCTACCTCAAAATCTATATCATATCCAAATTTATTTTCCAACCATGATTCTATTCTTTCATCCAAACTCTCCTCGCTATGGTTATCTTCGACGAGTATGAAGGCATAAGCAAGGAGTGCCTCTTTCACTTCTTGCTCTTCGCTTAGATCGACTACCATGTTAATTGCTGCAGCATTATTCGCTTGACCCTTGAAATACATATCTTTGGAGACTTGAGTTTGATAATTTTCACGGGTTTTTTGGTAAGATAGATATGTTTTCAGCATATATGTGCCTAAAGCCGTCAAAAGACCAATGACTACAGAGGAATCTGTATCTCCAGCATCTGCTCCTAATAGCAAAGGCCCATATTTAGACAAGATTGTGGCTAAACCCCCTATAAGAGGTGCAAAAATTTTGATTTTGTCTAAATTTCTCATCGATGGTGAGGTGTTTGGAAAAATAGTTTCAACGTCTAGAGTTGGAATATTTTTGAATAGTCTAATATGCAATCCTTGGCCGGAATCACCTTGATAATACTTCATTTTTTTATTTTCTTGATACCATCTTTCGTCCTTGAATTCAATGATTTGAATTACTCTATCATAGGCGTAAATTTCGACACTCTCCTGAACTAAACCAAACCACTTTTTCCTTTTGTCTTCGATAATCACTTTTCCCAACTTGTATAAATACATAGTTTCTAGTTCGTCAAATCTCACATCCAAACTAATCGGGAATACGTCTTCTCCCTCGAGTGCTACTTGAAGTTCGTCGTCTGATATTTCTTCCCAATTTCCGTCATGTAACATCTCGGTAAATGTTTTCAAAAACTCATCTTTTCCCAATAAAACAGGCACACCAATCTGATCTGGATCCATGTCTTCATACAATTCTTTCATTTTTTCTAATCCGGAATGAGAGGAATGATGCCATAAAGCCTCAAGTAGAGTGCTAATTTGTTTTAATTCAGAATTGCTATGACCCTCTAATTCTAAAAATTGAAAAATTTCGGATTTAACTTTGGCTCGAGATACTGGGATGTATTGTTGACGTGCTTCCGACATGGAAATTGATTATGTTGCTATGTATTTGTAAATTTCTCTGGGGAAATCCAGCTCATTTTTTTGCTGGATTTTTCTTATTTTGTCGCTTATCAACAATTTCTGGCCCTTGCCATTCACGTTCAGCTTGAACATTATTTCCCGAATGACCAGGGAGTGGACAATACTTTCCAGCACGACAGCGTGAGCAGTTATCCATTGGTGGGATCTCTACGACTTTGGTAAGTCGTCCGTACTTGCGTCGTGGCACATAGTAGTGTTGGAATAGACGGGACTTGAGCATTCTCGTCTGCACGTAACGTTCAACGCGAAGGCAGTTCAGCCGTCATCATGGATGGCGAGGCCGAGTCGGTAGAGGAGGGAACAATCGGCCTCGATCCAAACAAAACCATACTATGGGCTCAGGTAAGAGAAGGACAACCTCAGATGTCAATAGACGTTGAAGGAAGACTGCGACCCGCTGGAATCAAGGGCAATTCAACTGTATATCTCGGAGATGTTGCTAGGTCGGCTCTCCGCTCTCTAGGCCCTGCTGACCCTCCATTTTTCGAATCAAAACCTGGTTATGATGAACAGAGGTGGAGGTTTTCAACCTCAGCAGGAGATGTTTCTATGGTTGTAAAATCGGACTCATATTGGGGGTTCGGATTAGTAGCAAGATGTTTTCTCAATCGAATCGAAATCATTGGTCCATTGGCTCTACGTGCGCGCATTATACACGATATAGCAGCCACCCTAGGTCGAAATCCATGGGAGCCATCATGGACATCGAGATTTGAAAAAAGGTCAGGCGCTACAATTTCACAACATCGTAGCGCTTGGGAAGGACTCATTCATCACGCAAGAGATGAGATGAATGAAGAAGTCACCAATCTATCGGAAAAAATATCGGCGCTTCGTGGAAGCGAGGATATCGAGCTCATCCTAAACCAAGCCGAACAAAATTTGGATGAGGCTCGGGCTGCCCTTGCCGATCACAATGCTCCAGCCGTGGAAAGGGCTCTAGCAAGGGCAACACAGGCTCTAGTGGAAGCAGACCCAACAACCGAAGTCAGGTCATCGGAGGCAGCCGCAATCGGTTCGGGAACTCTCGCTTGGTGGGACAAGAACCAGCAGGAAGAGGAGATAGAGGCTTCGCACCTACTAGATGATGAATTACCAGTTGTCGATTTGACCAGTGAAGAGTAATCAGACAATTCCGGAAAGGACGTCGCCCATCCATGCCCATACTCCATGGTGCTGAAGATAAATTGCTACAGAGAAGACCACACATGCAGCGTAGACAATTCCTTTACTGATCTGAATGGCATCCTCTGACTCCTCGTCGAAGTAGCGGATTAAACCCGCTGCTTGCTGGATGCCGCTGCCCTTCTTCTCCTTCGCCATCGGGCCGTCGCACCTACCTGCACTATTTCAAGACGGCGAAACAGAATAAATCAGCAAATTTACGATAAATTACCCTAAATGATTCAAAATCAAGGGTCTAGTGTCTCAATTAGTACACATCCGCCATCGAGTTCGACAATCTTTGAGGCCGCATCCATGGCAGCATCGATGCCGGCGGTCATCAAAATTTCTCGGCGCTTTCCAGCCGATGATTCGAACACCAATCTGTGAGACAGGACTTCCAGTACATCTCTGTCTACAACCTGCCAAACCCATTCTTCTTTATCGACTGTGATTAATGCCTCAACAGGCACTAGTGGACCTTGCTCTCTACCATTCGTCCGTGCTCGTTCAACGAGGCCAAACAGCTTTTGAGTGGCTTCCGTATTTGTCGTTCGATTAGGTTCGGTTGGGCTCCTCGCTATTCTTCTTCTCAGTCCTGTCATGTGCATCCCATACGGCATAGGCCGTGAGTCGTGAGCGCATAGTTAGAGGTTTAACCGTTTACGAATTTGTTTGGGGGAAGAATGAGAATTCTTGGGGGTAGTGAGAATGCCAGAGCCAATCGCTTGATGTTGAACATGATTGACGCGACCTTGTGCGAGAGGAGGTCGATTGGGATAAGGCCGCGCGCGCTAGCCTGTTATTGAAGGCGGTAAGTTGCTGGCGAAAAAATTCTGATTCATGGTTCGCACACGCGTATGAAAGACTCCCTGAAACAGTACGAGTGAACCCCTTATCAGCAGATCAAGAATGGCTCGAAGACTGGTTAAAATCGTTAGACTGTAAGCCTATTGAGTGGTTTAATGGAGTCGGTTCTGCTTGGACTATGCCGTTCTCACGCGGCAAGGCTGAAGGTGAGGTGAAATCTGCCCTTGCCGCTTTACATGAAACTGGAAGATTAACTCGTCAAGAGGCTGTGTCGATGTTGCCTGTACTGGCTTTGGACCCAAAACCTGGTGAATATATTCTCGACTTATGCGCCAGTCCAGGATCTAAGACTTCACAAATTGCAGAACATCTGAATGATTCTGGAGTCGTTGTCGCGAACGAAATTGTCAGAGGTCGAGTAAATCTACTAGTTTCCAATATGCAGAGACACCGTTCGCGAAGCAATATCATCGTCAACCACGATGCACGTCATTTTCCCAAGGTTCCTGAATTTGGGTATGACCGAATATTGGTTGATGCACCCTGCACAGGAACTGGAACCACACGCAAGAACCCCCATGTGTGGTCTCGCTGGAAGCCAAGTGGTGGACGTTCGATGCAGAAGTTGCAAATTGATATTTTGAGTCGGGCTACAAAACTCGTTAAATCAGGAGGACGAGTTGTTTACTCGACCTGTTCTCTAGATCCTATCGAAAACGAAGCTGTAGTTGCCGAGGTTCTGAGAAACGACCCTTCTTTGAAACTGATTTCAGCCCATGATTTGATCCCAAAATTGCCCGCATCTGAAGGAATGACACAATGGCCTGTGCTTTCTGATGAATGTTCAATCGTTCAGAATGAACAAGAAGAAGACAATTTCCTTTCTCCTTCTGAAAAAGAAATTATTGATGCTCTGCCTCTATGTATGAGAGTGTGGAATGATGAGTCGACAGCTGGAGGATTTTTCCTTGCTGTAATAGAGAAAAAATCCTCAGTAGAAACAGAATCAAATAGTCAGGTTAATCGTGAGTTGACAGAAGAAGAAGCACCCGTAGATAACGTGGATGTTCCCCAACCAATTTCATCCGAGACTAGAACAATCTTGGAAGAGGAATTGGGAGACTTACCTGACGACCTTTGGGTGCGAGGCAAGAAAGTTCTATGGTCAACATCCGAAGCTAACGAAATTTGGTCCTCTGAAAGGAGTCGTAGAGGCGGAAGGATCCGAATTCCGGGTAGGCGTTGGCGTCCTTTGAAAGTGGTTTATCTCGGGCTCGAAGCAATTCATTTACGCCGTGGAGAGTTTGAACGAGTTGTTGGTTCTGCGGCGAAAAAATTCGCTGATAGAATCGAAAAAGGATGTACTGAAGTGCCATCGAAAGTTATCGATTCCTTACTCTCAGGAGATGAGCCAGAACCCACTTTGGTGAGTACAAAACTATCATCCAAGAGAGGAAATTTTCTGTTGGTCGATGAATCGGATGGAACCACTATTCCGGTTTGGATTGGAGGACGAGTTAGTCTGATGATGAGAACCGCAGAAGTACATGTTTTACGACTAATTAGAGGTGTCATAATCAATCAAGAAGAATGAACAAACGTTCAATCTAATGACAGATTTTGAAGTGAATGTTCAATAGCCTAATGCCTCGAGCACAGTCTCCCGAGGGAGATTGATGCTCGACGACACCGACCGCAGAATCATTGAGGTGCTGGAACGCGATGCTAGAACATCGCTACGCGGCATAGCTGAGGAGGTCGGTGTTTCTCTAGGTACAGTTAGCAATCGAGTGAAGAAATTAGAAGACAGTGGAGTCATCAAGGAGTACCGAGTGATTCTCGATTCAGATAAGGTTGGATGGGGGTTAAATGTCGTAATTGGACTAAGAATTCAGAAGGGGCGTCTAATTGAAATTCAAGAGATTATTGCCCGTGATCCGAGAGTCTACGGCGTTTACGATGTTACCGGCGAATTCGATTCAATGATTATCGCCAGAGCCAGCGATAGAAGTGACCTCGACGATTTATCGAAAAATCTCCTCTCGATGGATGGTGTGAAACGTTCGGTTACTCACTTAGTACTCAATACGGTCAAAGAGAGTCCCACATCATTTCCAAAATAAGTTAGATTGCATCCAGCTGTTCTTCAATTAAGGGCCTCAGAGTTTTTGCAAATGGTGCTAATGCTTCGACGGTTTTACCTTCTGGCTTCATGGTCTTCAACAGAACCTTTCTGAGATTTTCATCGATTGGAACGTCTAGTGAATTTAGTCGATCTCGAAGAGTGGTCTGAATTTGACCTCCGGTGCGGTCCCAATCCATTAGCAACATTAGAGGTGGACCGCCATCGATTGTATTTCGAGTTCCGTATGTATCGTAGAAATATGCTACAA
>DALV01000073.1:19475-22011 GCA_002496905.1 Euryarchaeota archaeon UBA105
TCGAGATCTATCCCAGCCGCGATTAATCAATTCAATCGGTCCTTCAAATCCTAGAGCCCTTAGAGCCGCTTTGTCTCTCTTGCCCTCTACCAAAACTGGACATCCGGCTCCTCCATCTGATGGCATTCGATTTCGGAGTTGACTTTCTGCGAAGGCACGAGCTGCTAAATTAAAGCGGACTTCACGACCTGGAGGGCCGGAAATTTTACCCTTATCTTGGACCCAATCACCAGCACCCATCTGTCTCCGCCTCTTGAACAAAAATCTCAGTTTATGCGACTAATTCAGACCTTATCTGGATGGGCTCACGTTGGTTGGTCGTTTGAAGTCATTTCCGACTGCGTCGGACACCTCTTCAGGAATCACAAACCTCACACTTATGAGGGACTTTCACGCGCGCTCAGACCGGAGATAACGATGAGTCTCATCACACCTCTATACGATAGCCTCTGGAACGAGTATCTTGCTTGGTCGGCTTTGGTTGCATTGTTCACCTTCGGGTGGCTGTATCACCACTCATTTTTCTATCGCTCAAAAGATGGTGAAAACCCCAATATAGACAATCTAGAAGTTGGAGTTTTTCCTGCTGAAAATGACGATCTAAAATTGGAATTGGCATGGACGATTGTTCCGTTTATTCTAATCGTCTACCTGACTTACATCTCTTGGGCGCCACTAGACAATATTTGGGCCACCCCAGATGGTGGGCAATTTGGCTATGAATGCGATTACGATTCTGAGACATACCAAACGTACGGTTCGGACTTATCCTTCGATCCTGACGCGGAATTGAAAGGAGAGTACACAGCAAATTGCTACCACACCATCGAAATAACAGCCAAGCAGTGGGTTTGGAGTTTTGATTGTGGGACACTCGAAGCAGAGTTATGTGAGTCTGGATTCACTGAAGCAGACGGAAGAGCCGTGCCTCATCTCTCTCTACAGGCGGGGAATGCATATCTCGCATACATGACTTCAGAAGATGTAACTCATGCTCCTTGGTTTGTCTCGTTAGGAGTCAAAGAAGACGTTCTTCCGGGACAGACAACCACTGTTTGGATTCTCGCCGAAGATGTTGAGGACTTCCTACTACTCTGTACTGAATACTGTGGAGATGACCACGCCTACATGATGGCGGGCGTTAGCATCCATGCCTGAGGAGGTTGAAAGATATGGGAAGAAACATTACAATTTCACGAAGTATGGTAGCTTTTCTGTTAATCTCCATAGCGATGGTCGTATCACCGGCTGTAAACTCCCTACCGACCGGAGTAAATTATGATCAGATTAGTGCTGGTGGATGTAACTGTCACGCCGCTGCTCCGAATGCTGCAGTCATGGTGACTTTGGATGGCCTTCCAGAAGAATACAATATGTCTGAGACCTATCAGGTCACAATTTCATTCACTGGTGGCCCATCCGCCGAAGGAAATGCAAATCTTGGAGGATTTAACCTATGGGCATCCGGCGGTGAAATTACTCCTCTAGATGCGACTGTTCAATCCAATGGCCCATCTGAGGTTACTCACACTGAGGCAGGCAACGATTACACATCATGGACAGTCGAGTGGATTGCGCCAAGCCATGGAAGAGATGTTGACTTCGTGGTCCACGTCAACTCTGTTAACGGAGATGGAAATGCAGGTCCCGAAGATCAGTGGAATAAAATGACTCTGAAGGTAGCAGGGTCATTGGGTCCAGGATTAGAAGAAGCAGACCCATACAAGGTATTGGCCACACTAATCATCATCTCCGGAATACTTCTCACAATCACAGTTCTGTATGGATTCTACAGAACCAATCCTGATGCATTCGATTGGGAGCACCTAGCACCTTGGCTAACTGAGTGGCTCACCAGCACAGATCACAAGAAGATTGGAACTCTATATTTCGTTCAGGGTCTATTCTTCCTTGGAATTGGTGGAATTCTTGCGATGATGATTAGGATTCAACTCGCAGTTCCTGGTAATGACTTCATTTCCCAAGATGAGTACAACTCTTTCTTTACTCTACACGGAACTACTATGATTTTCCTCGCTGCTATGCCTTTGATCAACGGTTTTGCAAATTGGATGGTACCCCTACAAATTGGAGCACCCGACCTTGCCATGCCAAGATTGAATGCTCTATCATTCTGGCTGCAACCGTTCGCTGCATTACTGATTTTCACCGGTGTATTCACCGGAGAAGGAGCAGATACCGGATGGACAGGATATGCTCCGTACATCGTAACAGAAGGCGCACATACCGGTGTGACAATGTGGGTTGCTGGACAGATAATGCTGGTAGCATCATCCACTCTAACTGGAATAAACTTCCTTACAACAATGGCAGTAATGCGTGCAGAAGGTATGGGTTGGATGCAGATGCCATTGTTCACATGGAGTATTTTGGTTGCTAACCTAATGCTATTCCTTTCAATTCCAGCATTCGGTGTAGGGCTGATTCAAGTCTACCTTGACAGAACTATCTCCACCGCATTCTATGACATATCTGCTGGAGGTGACCCATTACTCTGGAGTCACTTGTTCTGGTA
>DALV01000073.1:22383-24963 GCA_002496905.1 Euryarchaeota archaeon UBA105
GAGGTTCTTGCTACATCCGCAAGGCGTTCTATCTTTGGATACCGCTCAATGGTTTACGCAATGGCTGGAATTGGTATCGTTGCTTTCATCGTTTACGGACACCACATGTTTACCTCCGGAATGTCACCTTCGCTTAGATTCGTAACAATGCTGACAACTATGTTAGTCGCGGTTCCTACTGGTATCAAGATCTTCAATTGGCTGAAAACTATGCACGGAGGTTCGCTTGTCTATCGCACACACACTTTGTGGGCGCTAGGATTCTTGGTTACCTTCACGCTTGGTGGAATTTCTGGAATGTTCTTCCCATCCATCGCAATGGATACTCACCTCCACGAGACTTACTTCGTTGTAGCTCACTTCCACTATGTACTGGTAGGAGGTACAGTCTTCGGATTCTTCTCAGCGATTTACTATTGGTATCCAAAGATGACTGGACGAATGCTTGACGAAAGATTGGGGACTCTTCACTTCTTGACAGCATTCGTAACCTACAATGGAATCTTCTGGCCAATGCACAAGCTCGGTGTTGTTGGAATGGCAAGAAGGCATCACACCTACTTCATCACAACAGACGATTTCACAAATCTACCCGAATGGGCTGCTGAGTGGAATCTATTCATATCGGTCAGTGCATTCCTATTCTTCTTCTCTAACTTCATCATGGTTGCTAACATGTTGATTAGTTTGGTCAGGGGAGAAAAGGCTCCTGCTGACCCATGGGGTGGATGGTCATTCGAGTGGATGACATCATCACCACCACCGACTCCTTCCTTCGATTGGCATAACCCTCCAGTTCTGAAGGATGCTAACGAGCACATTGCACATGAGCCAGGAAGGTTAGGAAAGTGGTTCAATCGATTGATGGTGCCCGAAGATCATGAGGAGGTGAGCCATTGAGCGGCGATTACCACGATGACCATCATGCACCTCAACCATGGGGTCCACACGATTGGGGGCACGGCGCCCCACACAATTCGTTCTCGCCATTATTCATGAGTATGGGAATTGCAATCTTCCTCTTTGGAATGGCGGAGGCTTGGTCCTATGGAACATACAACCCTGGAAATATCCCTATGATTCTTGTAGGATTACTGGTAGTTGGATTTTCACTATTCATTTGGTGGAGACAGGACTTGTCCTTTGATGGACACTACGAACCTCTTGCAACAGGCGTTCCATTCCGTGGAATTCAGATTAGGAAGGTTGGTGTTTGGGTATTCCTTATGTCCGAAATGATGGTCTTCACATCTTTGTTCAGTACCTACATGAGGTACAGGCTAGGAATCGAAAATTGTGGTACCGTATTCGAAAGAGGAATGTTTGACCCGGTAACAAACCCAACCGGATGGCAGGAAGGTGTTGTCGTCACATGCTTCGAACCAGCAAGCCATCTCATCGCATCCAGCTGGTGGCACATCGCACCTGGTGCAATCAATACCTTTGCTCTAATCATATCTTCATTCACAATTGTCCAGGCACTTCGTTATGCAAAGAAGCCTGACCTAGACGATGAAGCTCGAAGAAAGAAGGTCTACAGATACTTAGGAGCAACATGGTTCCTAGCAGTTCTGTTCCTTACTCTGAAAATGGTTGAGTGGTTTGTTGGATTCTACGTTCCAGAGATAAGTGCGATTGGACTACACGAACATGACATCATCTCACTCGTAGATGAAGGCTACACAATTAATGCCGACCACTACCAACACCACTCCTACGTTGATGAAGCAACAGGGGCACATATGGTAGCGGACATACAGGTCTCGGCATCTCTGTTCTACGTGACTACCGGAACTCACGGTGCTCACGTTGCTGGTGGAATCATTGGCTTGACTTACATGACCTACAAGGCATGGCTTGGCGGTTACTCTCCAAAGAATGCAGTATCGATTGAGTACTTCGGTCTTTACTGGCACTTTGTGGATTTGATTTGGGTACTAGTATTCCCATTCTTCTATCTTTATTGAGGTGATTAGGTATGGCAAATTACAAGATATTTGGACAAGACCCTTATTGGATGAATTTCTACGGATTAATGATTCTAACACTAATCGAAGTGGCTGCTGTTGGATTAGATCTGACTCAATTTGCCGAAGAACGTGGTACTACAGAGAAAGTTGTGACACTTTGGATTTTGACAATAATTGCAATTCCAAAATTCATCATGATTGCAGCCATTTTCATGCACCTCTACGGTGATGCTGACTCAAAGATATTGACTATGACAGCGTTGTTCCCAGCCTTCTTCATCATCATCATGGTGTTATTCGTTGGACTTACTCACCCTGATGCTGCAACCGGTCTACCAGATTGGTGTAGGCCCGGAAATTATGGCCTTTGATTGGTCTTTGACCACCACATAGATTCATCAAAAGGTGCTGCTACGGGTGGCTACTGCAGACGTCGCATAGCCTGGTATTGCGCCGGATTTGAAATCCGGTGTCCCTTGGACTCGGGAGTTCAAATCTCTCCGTCTGCGCCACTATCATTCATTGGGAATCCTTGATGCTCCACGAACAATTAGCTGGTCATTATGGAACTGAAGGCTACAAGGTGTAGTCAAACAAGCCTCGCCGTCGA
>DALV01000026.1 GCA_002496905.1 Euryarchaeota archaeon UBA105
GGAGAATTACTGCAACATTAGAATCGAAATATTCCAATGATGAATTTGTCAAATCAACATTCGCTTTGTCAGCTCTGACTGCAATAGAAAGCAGGAAAGGTGGAAGAAAAACACGGAATCCCGAGGCTGCCGCAAGGCCTAATCCCATACATAATGCCAGTATAATGTCGAACTCGTTCACGATTATTGCGAACCATTGGCCACTATTGAATCCGTTGCCGGCATAATTCAGTCACCGAGCTCTACTAAAGTCGCCCCCATATCGACTCTGTCACCCTCAGCAAAATTCACTGAAAGTACTTCACCAGACTTCGGCGCTTGGATTCTGTGCTCCATTTTCATCGCTTCCATAACCAACAAAGTTTGACCTTCGCGGACTCTTTGTCCGGCTTTTGCATGCACCTCTAGAATAGTTCCAGGCATCGGGGCGGTTAGACCACCTTCGCCTGCGGTAGAATCAGCGCTTCCTGGTTCGTGACCATGAACGACATGGATTCGCCCATTGATGTGAATCCACCAATCATCACCAACCTTTGCTACGTGCGCGATATGCGCGGAACCGTCTATGTCGACAAGTAGCCTAGCTCCTTGGGAATCTCGGGTAATGCCAATTTCAGAATGCGGTGCTTCGTGTCCATCCCGAGTCAGCCCCGCGAGGCTTAATGTGCCCTCTGAATCGGACAATTTGGTGGTGTAACGAACACCCGATTCTCCAATACTCCACTCCATCTTTTTTCACCTCAGGGAAATGACCTCGTCAAGGTCCTGAATGGGTCTCCGCTGTGCCCTGTATGTTCATCGACAAACGACTCAGATGACCCTGAGCCTGCACGGTCAAGTCCGAATCGACTTGCTGCTGCAGCAATAGCCACAAGAGTAGCAGGATCTGGATCTGGCTCAGCGAAATCAGAAATATCTCTGGAATCCAAATAATCAGTAGTTATTCCGCCAGAAATAAAATCCGGATGGGTAGTCATTTGACGAAGGAATCCAATGTTTGTAATTACTCCAAGAGCCCTCAGGTCAGAGAGTGCATTATCTAGGCGTCTTGCGGCTGCAGTTCTTGTTGGGGCGTGAACGATTAGTTTGGCCAACATTGGATCGAAGTCAACGGTGACCGCATCTCCTTCTCGAACGCCAGTATCGACCCTAATTCCAGGGCCTGCTGGTTCACGCCACATTGCTAGGTCTCCAATCGCTGGAAGGAATCCTTTGCTGGGATCTTCTGCATAGATTCGGGCTTCCATGGAATGACCAGTGATTCCTATATCGGATTGAGATAATCCGAGTGGTAATCCTGCTGCAACTTCAAATTGCTTCTGTACGATATCTATTCCAGTAATCATCTCGGTTACCGGATGCTCTACTTGTAGACGGGTATTCATTTCTAAGAAGAAGAATTCACCTCGGTCAGAAAGTAGGAACTCAACTGTTCCTGCCCCTTCGTAATCGACCGCCTTTGCCGCCTGAACAGCCGCTTCACCCATCGCTTCTCGAATTGTGGGAGTAACCGCTGGACTCGGGGCCTCTTCGATGACTTTCTGATGGCGGCGTTGTAGTGAACAATCCCTTTCATTCAAGTGAATACAATTCCCTTGACTATCTGCTAGGACTTGTATTTCGACGTGACGGGCACCTTTCAGAAGTCTCTCGACATATACGGTGCCGTCGCCGAATGCTGCGGTCGCTTCTCTAGCCGCAGCTTCGTATTCTGTTCGAAGCATCTTGGGTTCGTGCACGGCACGCATTCCCTTACCTCCGCCACCTGCGCTTGCTTTCAGCAAGAGAGGATATCCGACACGTGCCGCTGCAGACGCTAGAACACCTAGATGATCAGAATCACCTCCCATGGAAATCTCCTCGCCAGGGGTTACCGGGACTCCTGATTCAATCATACAGCGGCGAGCAGAAATCTTGTCACCCATTGTATCGATTGCATCGGCAGGTGGTCCAATCCAAATTAGACCTGCAGCCTTGACCGCATTTGCAAAATCGGCCCGCTCAGAAAGGAATCCAAAACCTGGATGAATCGCTTGAGCACCCGTGGAGCGGGCGGCCTCGATTATGGCATCTCCATTGAGGTAAGTATCCGCTAAAGTAGTACCTGGAAGATGCACAGCCTGATCTGCATTTTCGACGTGTAGAGAGCCTGTATCAGGGTCGGAATAAACTGCAACCCCACGAAGTCCAGATTCTTTGGCAGCCCGTAAAACCCTGACTGCAATCTCCCCTCGATTAGCGACCAAGACCGTGTCGAATGGGCGAGGAGCCGAGGTCATCCAATCTGGAATCATTATGCCAACTCACTCTTCTGGTACCCAATCCGGCTTTATTCTCTCAAGGAAGGAAGAGAGGCCTTCTTGACCTTCCCTAGAACCGCGCATTTGGCTTGTCTTGTCAAGTGTCCAAAGTCGTAATTCATCATCTCCTGCATTCCAAGTATCGAAGGTCATCGCCAGCTTCTTAGATTCAGCCACCGCCATTGGACCGGTAGTCATCACATCTGCAACTACTCGTCCGATAGCCTCATCGAATTCTAGAGGTGAATCAACTACTTCGTTTAGCCAACCAATTCGTAGGCCCTCTTCCGAGCCAACTCTACTAGCCAGCATCGAAAGTCTGCGGAATTCGGCACTGCCTAGCTTACGATACACATAGGGTCCAATTACTGCTGGAAGAATACCTAGTTTGGCTTCGGAAAGAGCGATTCTTGTGCGTGGTTCACCAATTGCATGGTCCACGCAGGCTACGAGTCCTGCCCCTCCTCCAAGGGCTACACCCTGCACCGCACCAACGGTAAAGCAAGGATGAGCCCATAGTGAATAGAATAGACGATCAAGCCTTTCTGAATCTGCTCTATTTTCTTCTGGTGTTGCCGCGCCGGCATCTCGCATCATATTGATATCCGCGCCGGCGCAGAAGTGCTTTCCATCTCCGCGAAGAACAATTACGCGCAGATATTCAGCGCCGTCAGAATCGTGCAGAGATTGAGTCGCTCCAACGGATCTCTGCGCAGTCCAACTTAGCGCTTCGACCATTTCTGAAATCAATTGTACGTTTAGGGCGTTGAATACGTCTGAGCGACGTAGTGTGAGCCTCGCAATGGCACCATCTATTTCGAGGCTACAAAGTTCGGCTACGGGTTTTGCGTCACTCATTTTCGTGCCTTGCATAATTTCACATCCTGAATACGCCATATCCATTGTCTGGGAATGGGGCGTTAAGGCTCGCCGATATTGCCAACCCTAAGACATCCCTAGTGTCACGTGGGTCGATTACTCCATCGTCCCAAAGACGGGCGGTTGAGTAGTAAGGCGAGCCTTCGGTCTCATATTTCTCTAGAATTGGTCGACGGAACTCTTCCAATTCTTCGCCCGACATCGGAGACAATCCTTCTCGGGCTCGTTGATCTTGTTTTACGGTAGCAAGAACATCAGCGGCTTGTGGCCCGCCCATAACAGAAATTCTTGCGTTAGGCCACATGAATAGGAACCGTGGGTCGTATGCTCGGCCACACATTCCATAATTCCCGGCCCCATGAGAGCCACCGATAATTACCGTAAATTTAGGAACAGGGACACAAGATACAGCGGTGACGAGTTTAGCACCATCCTTTGCAATACCACCTGACTCAGCGTCACGGCCAACCATGAATCCTGTAATATTCTGCAAGAAGATTAGTGGCACTCCACGCTGACCGCATAATTCGACAAAGTGAGCACCTTTGAGAGATGATTCGGAGAATAGAATCCCATTATTCGCTACTATCCCAACAGGATAACCATGTATTCTGGCAAATCCACAAATCAAGGTGTTTCCATAGCGTGGTTTGAATTCGTGGAAGCGGGAACCGTCAACAATTCTAGCGATTACTTCACGAACATCGAACGGTGTACGATTGTCTGTTGGGATTATTCCCATCAATTCCTCAGTGTCGTAAGCGGGTGCTTCCACCGGCTTAACGTCCAACCTTTGCTTTGGCTCAATATTGAGATTCTCAACAACATTACGAACCATGCGAAGGGCTTCCTCCTCGTTCTCGGCAAAATGGTCAGCCACGCCAGATTCTCTGGTGTGAACATCAGCGCCGCCCAAATCCTCAGCGCTGACTTCTTCTCCTGTCGCCGCCTTCACCAGTGGTGGCCCAGCGAGGAAAATCGTTCCATTGCCCTTGACGATAATCGATTCATCCGACATTGCAGGAACGTATGCGCCTCCTGCGGTACAACTTCCCAGAACCGCTGCTACCTGTGGAATTCCTTTGCCTGACATCATGGCTTGATTTCTGAAGATGCGGCCAAAGTGACCGATATCCGGGAATACCTCGTCTTGCATCGGTAAGAATGCCCCCCCACTATCGACAAGGTAGATGCATGGCAGATTGTTGGCATCTGCAACATCTTGGGCTCGAATATGCTTCTTCACCGTCATAGGGTAATAGGAACCGCCCTTGACGGTGGCATCGTTCGCAACGAATAGGCATTCTCGACCATGAACCAAGCCGATTCCGGTAATGATTCCGGCCGACTGGGCTTTACCATCATACAATTCATTCGCCGCCAGACTAGACAATTCCAAGAAAGGACTTCCAGGATCACAAATTTCTGCTATTCGCTCTCTAGGAAGCATCTTTCCTCGAGAGCGATGTCTCTCGACATATTTTCCTCCTCCACCCTGTTTTACAGTTTCCAATCGCTCCTTGAGGTCGGCAGCTAGAGTGAGGTTTTGCTCACTTCTGCGCTGCCAATCTTCGCCGGAACGGTCGACTCGGGTCGGCAATCTGTCCATCGCAATCAACCCGCGAGAATGCCGGCGAACTTTGAATCCAATGGAGACGACATCGTAGATGTCGGGATTAGACACCCAACATCAATCGCCCGACATTACGCAATCCAGGGGCCATTCCAACGACCATTAGCGCAAGCCCAATCAATAGTCGGAGGTGCTGTTGACGATACTCGAAGTTGGCCATAGAATAGAACCAGAATACAACTCCACCTATTCCTAACTTAAGGACTGCAAAGGTCAGTGCGGTATCGAACAATTGCACCACTGCCTCCGATACTATGTGCTTCTCAGTGTATCCAAAGAAGTCGATGCCAATGTATGTTGCAACACCATCCATCAACTGGCCGGCAACGGGAAGGAATGCTACTGGATATGCCATTGTTGCCTTCAGTCGTAGGGATTCAATCAGAGTCTTCTGCTCCGATTCGAG
>DALV01000091.1:0-2778 GCA_002496905.1 Euryarchaeota archaeon UBA105
AGGTCAACATTTGGTCTAATTTGGGCTATCTGTGCCGTATCGGTATCCCAATCGAGAGAACTGAATGCAATTTGCATCTCGTATGTTCCATTAGGGACCCAAACATAATGCCGATCATCGGTAGCATATGTTCCAAAAGTGCTGGTAGGGCCGTTATTGAAATGGCTCCATTCTCCCTTCCAAGCATGTCTGAGTTGGTCTGTGCTGAGATTCAAGCCCCTGGTGTCCATAATGCCTTCATAGTGCTCGTAGGCGTCCCAAACAGTAGCTTCTGGATGGTCTAGAAACCCGTCTTCATCTGGGTCTCTCATTACCTGAAGAGTTCTGGCAAGCGCCAATGCCCTATCTGTATCGACAAGTCCGTGGCCGACTCTCCAATCATGGCATCTGTTTGTGTTCTGGGAGATGTAGCAATCCTCTGGAATGTCGTCACAAGCATCGTCATCATTTCCTTCCTCACAAGAATTCCTTAGAGTGTTGTAATGTGATGTAAGTTCCAAGATTAGTTCGATTTCGTGCACTCTCGACTCGTTTCTAGTTTCCCAGTCTTCGAATTGTAGTCCTTTAACAGGCTCATCGAAATATGAGCTATTACCTTCATCGTGGTCTTCGATTTGATAGTCAGCGGCTCCTAATGAAGGGGCAGCTGCTAGTAGAAGAGTGGCGATGCCTCCAATATGGGGTGTTGCCATGCTAGTTCCGGATATAGCCATGTAGTATAGATCGCCTTGAGTGCGAGTAGAGGCGTCGATGGCCGTTGCTCTAGGAGCAGTTGCCCAAATATTTCTTCCAGGGGCTCCTATATCTGGCCATGTGTGCTGTTGAGTTTTCCAACCTCTACTCGAGAAAGAAGTAACTGAATTGCCGTCGTGGGTGAGCGCCGCTACGGATATTGCAGACGGTGTGTTTGCGTAGACATTTGTTCTAAGATCGCTTTCAGATTCGTCGCCATTACCGCCACTATTTGAAGCAGCGAAAATTACTGCAACGTCGTTTTCATAAGTCAACATATCAGTCAGGATTGTAACAGTATTGGAAGGATTGTAATCGCCATTGGTGCCCCATGAATTGGACACGACTCGGATGTTGTATTCGTTCAATCCTGGCCTACTATGCTGGTAAGTCCATTCTAGGCCCTCTACCGCTGCGAAGATTGAGGCTCCATCTCCCGTTCCGAGGGCTACTATTGTGGCTCCTTTTGCGGTTCCTAGCCTTCTACCTCCTGAGGCATCGCCATTTCCCGCTATTGTTCCTCCAACGTGAGTTCCGTGGCCGCTAGATGTGTCTGAGTTGCAATTTGGGGCGTCCACCCAAGCGAGTCCTGTCCATTTTGCAGACCAAATCAGTTTCTCGCCCGTCCACGGTTCTCCACAATCAAAATCAGGATGTTCTCCATCGATTCCTGTATCAAGGTCTACTGCTGTTGCGCCTTCACCATCGTACTCTTTCAAGGATAGGTCGGGTTCGGTTTTGAGAACTCCATCGGTTCCAATAATGGCGCGGTGCCAGGCCAGACTAGCATTTACCCACCTTACGGTTTCATGCATCATTGACTCTGTATCGTCCTGATTTCCCGGGAGGTAGAAGTGTTCTATCGGAACGTTAAGTTCCATGTGTTTTACTATTGAGAACGTGGATAATCGGGATATTTCTGTGGCCGTTCCTACTACAAGGCCGCCGTTTAGGACTGACATTTGTGAAATCATTTCTATCCCCATAGATTCTAGCGACTTCCAAACAGAATCTTCCTGTTCTCCGGTAAACTGGATTATTACTTCTAATTCTTCTGAAGAGTCCAATTCTGAAATCAATTCATTACTCATTTTAGACATATCAGGATGGGTGCTAATATTGGTGTAAGCTATTGAGCCTGACATTGTAGCAACGAGCACCACCATGAACAGTGCATTGAGTCGCATGTTTCTGTCGGGATAGTGATTGGATTTCAACAAACCCCCAAGTCGACCGCGAACAGACGCACCGTTCAAATCAAGTATAGATTAGATTACCCCGTGCCATGCGAACCATAGCAGTAGCCTTGGTTATGTTATTACTCGCATCGGTTCTATCGGGTTGTTTTGGAGGGGATGATGTGGTCCCCGAGGAGTCGGATAGTGTGTTTGATGCTCTTTGCCCTGATGGAATAGCCCGGAATGTTTGGTATCATTTTGCAAACGCCACTGACGCTGTAAATACCTCGAGTGTTTTCAACGGAACCGATGCATTGGTCGGCGATAATATCCCTCTGTGCACTATCGGAAGTTACTACGGAATCGGAATGTCAACATTTGAACCGACGATTGGGATTACATCTGAAGACAATCTATACATCACAAGTTGGGGGAATGGAGATTCAGGGTCCACGGCTATTGTCCAATGTTCTAGTTTGATTGGAATGATTGGTTCTGTTGAGTACGATTGTGTAGATGTTTACAATCCGCCCACTATTCCTGTTGCAAACTCAAACGACCCATATGTCTACGTCGACCCATGGACTGATCGGATAATGAAATTCGATATGCACGCGCTGTTGGGGATGACTGTTGAATGGTCAGATAATGAAGGACAGAGTTGGAGTCCGCCAACTGTGGCCACTGGAACATCGATTCAGGACCACCAAACAATTGCTTCTTCCCCTTATCCTGCAGCCTTACACCCAACGACTTGGGTATTCTGTATCAATGGGAATTGGCAATCTCCTCTCTGCTCGTCGAGTTTTGACGGTGGCATAACTTGGACTCAACAAGTTCCGGGCTCTCCTCTAAACTGCAATAGTGG
>DALV01000091.1:3185-5374 GCA_002496905.1 Euryarchaeota archaeon UBA105
ATTTATCGGACTACAGACGGTGGCATAACTTGGACTGAGCACCCACTTCCCACAGAGACTACTGGTACTGCAGATACTTGGAATTTCGAGGAAGCACAAGTTCATCCAGATGAAGAAAACAACCTCCATGCAATGTGGATGGGATTCGATAACATGCCATACTACTCATACTCAAGGGACGAGGGCGATACTTGGTCGGACCCTCTAATGATAGCCCCGCCAACCCGGCTAGAGGGCACTGGTTTTCCAGCAATTGCAGCCGGTGGAGAAGGTAGGGTTGCCTTGGCTTACCTCGGTGACTCGGGTAACGATACTTGGAATGGTTATATTTCGATAATTACCGATGCTTTCTCGGATAATCCACTTATCACAACTGTTCAAGTCAACGAATTTGGAGACCCATTGGATGTATCCTCTGACTGTGGTTACAACCGATGTGGTGGTTTTGGAGATTTCATCGATATTTTGGTCGATCAACATGGAAGGCCTTGGTTCGGACTTTCACACAATATCGTAGACGAGGGGATTTTTGGTACGATTACAATCGGCCCGAGTCTGCGTGGCCCTCTAGCCCCACTCGCTGAGATGCCAATGGGTGGACCTACTACACTGCTTAGCAATCCTACTGGTGGAAACTCCACCATCTAGGATTCAGAGCATTCCGGCCTCTTGTAGAAGCCCATATGCTTGCATTGCATAGTATGCGGAAAAGCCAATCATTACTATGCCACAAATGGCCAACAATCTTCGATAAAGTGTTGCTGAAATATTGCCGCTTGCTCTATGAATTGCATAGGCGATTGCCGCTTTTGTCAGCATTATTGTCACTAGGAATGTTATCGCATAGGCGATTGGGGCTAGAATCTCTTCATCGGCCGCTGAGGCCATCAATGGGCCTCCGATTAGGAACCAGAAAATATACACATTTGGATTCAATAGATTGGTGATGATGCCTCTAAGAAACGAACCTGTGGGGGGCGGTGCGTCTTCGTCCATATTGGGGGGTTCCAAACCGAAGCATTCGTAGCCCATTTGAGCTAGGAATATCGCTCCTGCAAGCGTAATCACCAGTAAGGCTGAGGGATTTGTTGCTATCCATGCTGCAGCAAATAGGCTGAAGATTACTAGTGGTCCATCTGTGAAAATTGGAGCCGCTGCAGTCCACAAACCCGCTCGAAGGCCCCCAGATAGAGTTTCACGGATCACCATTGTTAGGAGTGGTCCTGGTTTGATGCCCTCTACTATACCTAAAGTGGTGCCAGCAATTGCCAGACCTAGAATTAGATCTGTTTCCACGAAACTCACCGCTACTTACTAGCTGCAATTATTGCCAGTAGGCGTAGTATTTCGACATATAGCCAAATTAGAGTTACCATCAAGCCAAACGCCGCTCGCCATTCGAGTTCTTTTGGAGAGCCTGAAAGAACGCCCCTTTCGATGAAATCAAAATCCGCTGCGAGGCAGAAGGAGGCGATTCCTACCACGAATAAACTGAATGCAATACCCCATGGGCCAGGCTCCATGAAAGGTAATGAAAATCCGGCAAATGAGCCGATTATTGATACGATGTATATTACAAGGATTCCCACAACTGCCGAAGTTATTGCAATACGTGTATTTTCATCCCAATGGATTAAGCCCATTCTGTATATTGTCAGCATTACACCAAGTATTCCAAAGGTGAGTAATGCTGCAACGATTCCTATTCCTTCCAACCCAGGAATTGATTCGAAATACCAAGTCATTCCGCCTAAGGCCATGCCTTCAAATGCAGCATAAAGGCATATGAGGACAGGATTTGTAGAACGAGAGAAAATTACAACCATCGCTGTAATGAAGCCGCCTAGATACCCTAGCGCCATCAAAAGCGTAGATTCCGGCATCGAAAAGGCAGTGAAGAGTGCGGTAAGGACTGTAATTACAAGTAAAATGCCGGTTTTTTCGGCTGTTCCTTCAATGGACATTGTTGTTGACTCGTCTGCAAGGTCAAAACCATCCCACCATGGTTTGTCTTGATAACCAGATGAAGAAAATGTTTCATCGCTCAACGCTGGATTTCCTGAACGCATCATAACATTCGGGAATGTGAGGTCCTTCAAAAGGCCAATGCCGGAAACCGGGCTGTTTTGTCTTGTGTAGGCTTTTTACCAAACTCCCACAACCTACGTTCATGGAATTGGATGCGATTA
>DALV01000091.1:5761-6561 GCA_002496905.1 Euryarchaeota archaeon UBA105
GAGTTAATGTATGAAGAGCATCGTACAAATGCCTTGGTTCGAGAAAAATTGGATGAGTTGGGAATTGAATATGAGTTTCCTATTGCTGAAACCGGCGTTCTCGCTTCAATTGGTAATGGAGATGGTCCGTGTATTGCATTGAGAGCAGATATGGATGCTCTGCCTATCCACGAAACCGCAGATGTAGATTTCAAGAGTGAAATAGATGGTAAAATGCATGCTTGTGGACATGATTGTCATACTGCTATGTTGTTAGGTGCAGCGAAAATTCTCAGTGAAAAAGAAATTCAAGGAACTGTAAAGTTCCTATTCCAGCCTGCTGAAGAAGGTGGCGCTGGAGGACAAAAAATGACCAATGAAGGCGCATTAGAAAATCCCGAAGTTGAGCGTATATTCGGATTGCATGTTTGGCCTAGAATGCCTACAGGGCAAGTCGGTTCTAGGGCGGGTTCGTTTTTGGCGGCTGCCAGTTTTATGGATATTGAAGTGAAAGGTGTTGGCGGCCACGCCGCTTCTCCTCACTTTTGCGTGGACCCAGTTCTCGCCTCTTCTAGAATAATCGATTCTCTCCAGAGTATCGTTTCCAGAGAGACGGATCCTTTGGAGTCTGCAGTAGTAAGTGTGACTGCAGTGAATGGCGGAGATGCTCACAACGTCATTCCGGAGTCTGTTGCGATAAAGGGGACAGTTCGATCATTGACAATGGAGGGTTTGAGGCGTTTGCAAACGAGGGTATCAGAAATTTGTGAACTAGTGGGTCAGGCTAATGGCTGTGAAGTGGATGTTGCATTTCCGGGTAA
>DALV01000091.1:6865-15123 GCA_002496905.1 Euryarchaeota archaeon UBA105
GGATGTTGCATTTCCGGGTAACGATTACCCTCCAACATACAATGATCCTGACACTTGGGATTTTGCCAAAGGCGTTGCTGAATCGCTCATTGGTGAGGAAAATGTGAACGAATTGCCCCCTGTCATGGGTGGTGAGGACTTTGCGTTCTATACTCAGAAAACTAATGGTTGCTTTGTGGTGCTTGGGGTGAATAACCCCGACAAGGGTTGCATACACAGTGTGCACACCCCCCAATTCAAAGTAGATGAAGACGCATTGCCCTTGGGAACCGCGTTACATGTCTCGTTCGCACTAGAGTCGCTAAATGACTGCTAGACTAGTTCTTTCAGATGCTTTCCAGTAAAGCTTGCCTTACTTTTTGCTATTTGTTGGGGAGTTCCTTCGGCTACGATTGCTCCACCGCGTTCGCCTCCTTCTGGTCCAAGATCAAGTACCCAGTCCGCACACTTTACGACATCCAAATGATGTTCGATTATGATAACGGTGTGGCCATTTCTACGTAGTCTTAGTAGAACCTCGATTAATTGGTGTACGTCTGACATTGCCAAACCTGTTGTCGGTTCGTCGAGGATATACACCGTGTGTTTCCTTGCGGGACGGTGAAGTTCTGTTGCGAGTTTTACTCTCTGTGCTTCGCCTCCAGATAGAGTAGTTGCTGGTTGGCCTAGGCGGATGTAACCCAAACCCACATCCTCAAGGGTGGAAAGTATTCTATGGATTTTCTTCTGATTAGCGAAGAATTTTGATGCTTCTTCTACAGGCATTTCGAGAATGTCAAAAATCGTTTTTCCGCGCCATTTGACTTCCAACGTTTCGCGTGTATACCTCTTCCCTTTGCAAATATCACAAGTCACCCAGACGTCAGGGAGGAAGTTCATTTCCAATTTCATTGAGCCTGCTCCTTTGCAAGCCTCGCATCTTCCTCCCTTTACGTTGAAGGAAAAATGCCCTGCCCCATAGCCTCTCTCGCGTGAGAGTTTTGTCTCGGCGAATAATTCCCGAATGGGAGTAAATGCCCCAGTGTATGTTCCTGCGTTAGAACGAGGTGTTCTGCCGATTGGAGATTGGTCAATGACTATTGTTTTGTCAATATGCTCTGTACCTTCAAGCCGGTCATAGCTCCCTGGAGAAACATCGGCTCCGTGTAATTCTCGCAACAGAGCTGGTGCAAGGGTTCCGGTTACTAGGGAAGATTTTCCAGAGCCGGATACGCCTGTTACCGCGATCATACACCCTAGTGGTATTTCGACGTCTAAATCTCTCAAGTTGTTTTGTCTAGCCCCTCTAATTGTGAGCATTCTTTCGGCATCGGGGCTGGCAGAATCTTCTGGAAGTGGTATGGATTTTCTTCCTGATAGGTAGGCCGCAGTCATGCTTTCTTTGGAAGAAAGTAAAGTCTTGAGGGGGCCATTGGCCACGACCTCTCCGCCTTCTTTTCCTGCCCCTACTCCAATATCGACTAGCCAATCGGCTTGCCTGAGCGTAGCTTCATCGTGCTCGACCACCAAGAGTGTGTTTCCTAGATCTGTAAGTTCCCTTAGTGTCTCCAAGAGTCTGTCATTATCTCTAGCATGAAGGCCGATCGATGGTTCATCGAGGACATACATTACACCGGTAAGTCTAGTGCCGATTTGCGTTGCTAAGCGAATTCTTTGCGATTCTCCACCAGAGAGTGTGTTTGCTCTTCTGTCTAAGGTAAGATAGTCCAACCCGACTAAAGCGAGGAATCGTAATCTAGCTTCTATTTCCTTGATGATTTCCTTACCGATGAATAGATTCCTTTCATCCAGGTGCTTTACCAAATTTACAATATCTGTTTTGGGCACATCTCTTTCCAATTTATCCCAAGTATCGTCTACATTTCCTAAGCGCCAGTTTTGGACGACTGCAAGAGCCTCGATCACACTGCAGGAGGAAAAGTCCGGAAGGGTGACGTCGCCAACAGTGACTCCACTTACAGCATTGTTTAGCTTTCTTCCATTGCATTCCATACAATGTTCATCAGTCATGTAGGAGGATAGACGTGAGCGTGTTCTGTCAGAGGACGTCTCTGTGTATGTTCTCCGAATCCTTGCGAATACACCCTCCCATGGTCTCGTCATATTGTATGATGATCCTTTATCGGAATTGAATTGGAAATTGATGGCCGTACTTCCGCTACCGTGCAGAAGTATATCCTTTGCATCTTCATCTAATTCTCCAAATGGTACCTCTGATGGTATTCCATAATGCTCGCAAACTTGTGTCATCTGAGAGCGATACCACCCTGACATCATTGAAGTTCGGAATGGGCGTATACATCCTTCTTCTACAGTCGCCAATCTATCGATTACTAGATCTGAGGAGAATTCTCTCTGTACTCCTAATCCCTGACAAGATGGGCAGGCGCCCAATGGGTTGTTGAACGAGAATACACGTGGGCTCATTTCTGGAAGGAAAGAGCCGTGTTCTGGGCAGGCAAATTCCTCAGTGTAGGATATTGTTTCACCGATTTGTGTTTGATATTTCTGTTCTTTGGGATTGTCCTCGGGGCCTGCGACTGGTGCTTCTAGACTCTCTACGGCTACTGCGCCACCGCCGATTCGCATTCCTTCTGATATTGCCTCAGTCAGTCTCTGCTTTGAGGCTCTAGATAGTCGCAATCTGTCGACTCTTACATCTATGTCGTGTCTGAGATTCTTCTCCAAAGTTGGTGGGTCTTCGAATTCCGCATCTCGACCGTTTACCCTCCCGTGTAGGTAGCCTTGTTCCACTAGTGCGTTGAATAAATCGGCATGAGTTCCTTTTCTTGCACGAATCGCGGGAGACCAAATTGAAATTGCATGGCCTTCGAACCTCCACAGAACGTCGTCGACTATTTCCTGTACTGTCCTTCTAGCTACTTCTTTACCACATTCGGGGCAGTGAGGAAGGCCGATTCTAGCCCAAAGTAGCCGTAGATAATCCATGATTTCTGTTACTGTTGCTACTGTTGACCTTGGATTGTGACTACCTTGTTTTTGGTCTATGCTGATTGCGGGAGAAAGCCCCTCGATACTGTCACAGTCGGGCTTTTTCATTTGGCCAAGAAATTGTCTGGCGTAGGAGGATAGTGACTCAACATACCTGCGTTGACCCTCTGCGTATAGGGTGTCGAATGCTAGGCTAGATTTTCCCGAGCCAGAGACTCCTGAAATTACTACGAACTTGCCTCTAGGGATATCTACATCGATATCTCGTAGGTTGTGAGTGCGTGCTCCTTTGACGACTATCCAGTCGTCGTTTGCGGCACCATTCTTCCTTCTCGCAGACAAGTCTTGCGCCCCCTACAGTAGTCGTTGGTGGGAGAGATTGTCCTTGAAGTCATGTATTGTAAATGCAGATATTGGTCATTAATCGATGTAGAAGTAATCTGAATTCTGTTTCCTTCCATCCTTACTACCCCATGGGTCCTTGGATGTTGTTTTCTTGGAGGATTTCCTTTGTTTGTTCAGCAATATTGCCGACAGCACCAATCCTATTGCACCAAATAACCCAACTGCGATTTCGAAGTTGTTCATAGCTTTGGGTAAATTGATGAGTTTATGATATGCTGTTTACATTAACCATATTGCATCTATTACTTCACCCACTTTACCATCAATATCAGGAGGTAGGAGTGTGAGTCCGTTGTGGGCTACCATACTGTGCATGTTTCCGCTGCCCTGATGTGTGTGAGTTGTGGCGAGTAATTGCCCTTCTTCAGACCTAATTCGGATTCTCCTTAGGCATAGTTTTCCGGGTGCGCCTGAAACGTCTTCTTCGAGTTTTACAGAAACTCTCTGACTTAGTCTTGGGCCCATTTCGGAGTGATGTCCGAGTGACTGTGATATCCAAGGTGCGACAAGAACGTGGAATACAACGAGGCTGCTCACTGGATTTCCTGGAAGGCCAAACAAAGGCGTTCCTTTCCATGTTCCAAATAGTGGTGGGCCCCCTGGTCTGAGCTTCATTCTCCAGAATGATAAGTCGCCTTCTTCTTCCATAATTTTCCGAACAAGATCCCATTCTCCCATGCTAACTCCTCCGCTGGTGAGGATTGCATCGCAAGACGATAATGCGTCCAGTGTTGTTCTCAATTCATCCATCGAATCGTTCGCCGATTCGTGTCTTACTGCTTCGCAGCCCATCGTTTCAACCAATGAGGCGAGGGCGTGAGAATTAGATTCGTATATTTGCCCCGGTGCAAGTTCTGTTCCTGGTTGAACTAACTCATCCCCTGTCGATAGAATTGCGATTCTTGGTTTCTTGATTGCCTCGACTTCTCCGTGCCCCATTGTGCCTGCTAATGCAATACTTGCAGATGAAAGTAGAGTGCCCGCAGGTAGTGCTTCTTGTCCTATCGAAAGATTCTCTGCTCTTTTGCGAATATATCCGGTTCTCGCTGGCCCATTGATGGTTACTTGGTCTTGGTTTACTTCGGTGTCTTCGACCATTACAATTGCATCTGCTCCTTCTGGTAGGGGGGCTCCTGTCATGATTCTGCATGCCTGGCCTGAGGTTATCGATGGAGGAGTTTCTCCTCCTGTCTGGCTTGTTCCAATAATAGTCAATTCAGCACCAGGGCTTTGGCAATCTGAGGCAATTACTGCGAACCCGTCCATTGCTGAGTTATCGAAGCGAGGATCGTCTACTTTCGATGCTAATGCCGACGCTAAGACTCTCCCTCTTCCAGCATCTAATGAGATGGTTTCGGAGTGTTTTGGTAATGGATATTGTAGGGCTAATTCGATTGCTCGCTCGAGAGAGACGCCCTTCTCCATGATTCGCCAGACACCGCCTCGTTGAAGTGTTATTCCCACCTCCTGAGTGCGTGCTGGGTACTGAGGAAGCGTTGATTGCGCTCACTTTGTTGGTGGTCGCAGCCCTTTACTCCTCAGTCGGCCATGGTGGGGCTTCGGGATATTTGGCAATACTGTCCTTGACCTCGTTTGCAACTATGGAAGAACTTTGGTTGAAGCAACACGCATGGAGTCTGAATCTAATTGTCGCTGCTATTGCTTTCTATCATTACCAAAGGGCGGGGCACCACATCCCCAGAATGACTGGTCTCTTCGTAATTGCAAGTGTTCCCATGGCATTTGTTGGAGGATATTTGTTGGTTGAAGGTACTCTGTATGATATGTTGCTATCAATTACTCTTGTTTGGGCGTCGTTTAGATTATTCAAAGTCGAATCTGAATTTGATGAGAGCTCTACAGAGAGGCTTTCGGTTTCTCAGGCAGTACCGGCTGGTGCCGGCATCGGGTTAGTTAGCGGATTTGTTGGGGTTGGCGGGGGGATTTTTCTTTCGCCGCTTCTCTTATTGAAGCGATGGGCCACACCAAAAGCAGCAGCAGCGACCGCGGCTCTGTTCATTTGGGTTAATTCCGCTGCTGCCCTAACTGGGTCCTACCTGTCTGGAGAATGGTTGGTTGAAACTGATACTCTCGCTCCCTTCGGTTCTGCGGTACTAATTGGTGCGTTTATCGGTTCTAGATTAGGTGCAGATTTGATTCCACAGAGAGTCGTCAGGATTGTTCTTGTTGTGGTATTGTTGCTCGCTGCGGCTCGTAGGATGCTACTACTTGTTTGATTCAAACACCAATCATGTCAGCATGGCCACATTCAGGGTATGCGCACTGTACTTTGTATCGATCGCGCTTTGGTTTTGGAATTTGTAAGATTGAGCCGCACATCGAACATTGGTGAGTGATGACCTCTGGTTCTTTGGGGCGAGTGTCTTCTAAATCGTCTAAGACTGTTCCCGCCGCTGTCCAACCGACTTCGTCTTTGTATCTGCCGCTTTCATCTGAAATTTCTGATTCCCGAAGGCCCAATTTAATTCGAAGTCGGCGGCGCTTTTTCTTTTTCGGGGCCGGGCGGGATTTTGGTTTGCCTTTCG
Organism: Euryarchaeota archaeon UBA105; assembly: GCA_002496905.1. GTDB lineage: Archaea > Thermoplasmatota > Poseidoniia > Poseidoniales > Thalassarchaeaceae > MGIIb-O1. Next base: position 12,769 of record DALV01000091.1, read on the forward strand.
GCTTCTTTGTAGGTGGGGTTTTGGGTTTTCCCTTTGGTGGCGGGCCTGGCTTGCTGGGGGGTTTTCCTTTTCCTTTAGGGGCGGGCCTCTTACCCGGTGGTGGCGTTCGCTTACCCTTAGGCGCTGGTGGTTTGCCTTTCTTCTTAGGAGGGTTTGGTAGCTTCTTCTTTAGTTTGGCCGCGAGTTCAAAATCCTCTGCTTCAACGGCTTTCGCTATTTGTTGTTTGATATCTGCTTCAGAGGAGGCTTTCTTCTTCGGAGGTGGTGGTACTTTCTTTTTCCCAGGGGGAGGGCCTGGTGGAGGGGGTGGAGCGCCGCCCTTCTTTCTTGGAGGAGGAGGTGGTGGCGACTTCTCGGCCATGATAATCCTCCTATGGCAAAGCCGGTGATGCTATGAAAGAATCGGGGCGTTGATGCCGATTAGGCGGGGAAGTCCAAGAGTGAAATGCTTGGTATGGGTGATATCGCGCCCCTTCCATCTAAGCCATCAAGTTCGATCACAAATAGGGCGCCGACTACTTCCGCTCCTGCTTTCTGACAGAGTTCAACACAGGCGTTTACCGTGCCGCCTGTTGCTAGAAGATCGTCGACTATTACTGCTCTTTCTCCCGGATTCAACGCGTCCTCGTGCATCTCTAATGAGTTGGTTCCATACTCGAGAGAGTAATCGACTCTCATCTTTGATGCTGGGAGTTTGCCAGGTTTTCGAACTGGAACAAATGAGATTCCCAGTTCGGCGGCGAGTAACGCGCCGAAGATGAAGCCTCTAGCTTCTGGGCCAACTATCGCTTCGGGTTTCCAACCCGCTTCATTCATCCTCTCGATGAATAGATCTGTTGTAGCAGAGAGGAGGGTGCCGTCGGACAAGACAGGTGTGATGTCCCGGAACATAATTCCCTCAATTGGGAAATCCGGTACCGTCCGAACGGCGTCCCTCAACTTTTGCGTCATATCATTCGACATGCTAATCGCTCCTATAGGGCGCTCCTTTCAAAATTTGAAAGGGGGGTTTTTATTCATCAATCTATGACTATGTTTCCATAGAATAGGACCATTGCAATTGCTAGGCCCCACATTACCATGCTGATGTCCTTGTGCTTACCAGACAATCCATTGATTGCTACGTAGCTGATTATACCCCATGCAATACCTGCTGCGATAGAGTATGTGAAAGGCATCATGACCATTGTAATGAATGCAGGAATTGAGTTGCCTGTGTTAGACCAGTCAATATCTGCTGCTTGCCTCATCATCATTGCTCCAACAATTACCAGAGCGGGTGCTGCTGCGAATGTCGGGATTTGCTTGAATAATCCAGCTAGTAGTAGACCAGATAGCATCATTACACCGACTGTTACAGCGGTTAGACCTGTCTTTCCGCCTTCTTCAACACCTGCTGCGGACTCAATGTATGTCGTTGTGGTGCTTGTACCAAATACGGCACCAACAACTGTTGCTCCAGCGTCGGCCATGAAGGCTTCGTCGGAATTGTGTAGTTGATCGTCGTCGTCGACATATCCTGCCTGGCGACCAACAGAGTAGAGAGTTCCTGCTGTGTCAAAGATATCTACAAAGAGGAATGCTACCATTATCATGAAGAAGTCACCATAACTCACACCGTCGCCCAAATTACCCATTCCATTGTCGCCAAAGGCTGCCATGAATGAGTCGCCCGGCCAGTTGGCTACATCAACGAGTGCTGATGCAGAGAATGTTACTTCTGCTGCATTGAAATCTGTCACATTGTATGTGTCTACAACAGGGTTGTGGAACTCGCCCAGAAGCCAAGCGATAATGCTCGTTCCAAGAATACCGTATGCAATTGCTCCCTTTACGCCTCTTGCCATCATTGCTGCCATAGCGACTAGACATAGCATACCCCATAGTTCACCGTTGGCTAAGCCGATCCCTTCTAACTCAGGAGTTAGTTGTACTAAGGTGGCGTTGTCATTAACAATCCAGCCCATTTCTCTAAGGCCAATAATAGCCAAAAACATACCAATACCAGCCCCAGTAGCGATCTTTAGATCGGTTGGTATTGCATTTATCATAGCGGTTCTCGCACCCACTTGAGGTAGCGACAATATCAGGAATAGGATACCTTCAAGGAAAACGGCGAATAGTGCCATCTCCCATCCAATTCCATTATCCCCAAGTACTACGGTAAACGCGAAGTACGCGTTCAGCCCCATTCCAGGAGCCAAGGCGAAGGGTAAGTTCGCCCACAATCCCATGATAACACAGCCCACGAACGCAGCAACTGCGGTCGCGAATAGTGCATCATCGAAAGGAATACCTATTGAGGCAGAGTCGGCTGTTGCCGTAAAGCCGAGATTCAACATATCTGGGTTGACG
>DALV01000118.1:0-753 GCA_002496905.1 Euryarchaeota archaeon UBA105
GAACAGCCGCTAGGCCATGAAAATCGTAAGCCATAGCGGCCGACTAATTCGGCCTTTGGCTTGTCCAATCGTAATCTCATGACCTCCTCACGGAATTCAATAATTCGCTGTTCATTTTCCTGTCTAGGTCCACACTTGGCGCAAGGACATGCCAGTCTGATATCGAGATAATCTACTCGGTATGCTTGATCATCGGCAAACCGCATTACACAGTCTTCCTTTCCCCTCTCGAGGTCGGTCAACGTATCGGATGCATCCATGTGGTTCGACCAGCCGTCAAGCCCCAACCGCTTCAATCTGCTGAGTCTCCTTGCTCCTCGTCCGAGACATAGCCCCAAGCATTGCTGGTGTAACGACTAGGCTGGCGAACAGGGAAAGCCCAATCATTGCGGCACAGAACAAACCGAAGCTCGCAAAGAAGCCCATTGCAGAGCGTGTAATGATTAGGAATCCTGTTACATCAGAGACTGCTGAACCGAACAGGGCAAGGCCTGCAGCACCTCCAATCGCCTTGATGCTGGTCTCTACATCTGCACCTGTTGCGCGTTCCTCTCGATACCTCTCAACCACGTGAATAACGTAGTCTATTCCTACACCTAGACTCATCGCAGCAATTGCGACGGTAACCATGTTCAATCCATATCCAGCAGCTGCAATTATTGCGTACAACCAAATTATGACAATCACAATCGGTATTGTCGTAAAGATTGCAGTCGAGAGAGATCTAGTGCCCCAATATCCAGCGCCTATGAC
>DALV01000118.1:1165-6703 GCA_002496905.1 Euryarchaeota archaeon UBA105
CTAATTGAATAGTCATCAAACCCATACTCGACCTTTCGGAATCCCCACCATAGTGTGATTAGACAAAATAGAACTCCTAAGACTAGTGTGCCTTGAAGTTGATTCTGCATGCTATTGGCAGCGACAAAACGAGTTACTGGGTCACCGGTAGCGATCGCCCATGTCACCGGATATTCTTCGCTAACAGATTCTATATCTGCCCTTTGTGAGATGTCTTGAGCAGCCAACTCTTGGAAGGGTTGCATATCCATTTCCATCTCTGCCAAAACCTGTTCAACAACGATGAACTGTTCAGGGTTTGCGATTCCCCATCGAAGTGTCATTCGAGGGTATTCTGGAATGCTGCCATCTTGACAAAGATGTACCATTTCAGGATCTATTTCGCAATTTGGAGCGATATTAAGCGCCGTTAATGATGGTGGAATATGTGGGATATATCCGCCTTCTGGAACCCCATAGACATAGACGAATCCATACATGAATCGCAAGCAATCTCTGTCGGCATCGTCTGGTAATCCTGTGAATAGTGTATCACATTCGAGTGAGTCAGATTCCCAACCGGCTTCAACAAATGGCGTAACGTTGGCGAACATACTAGCCTTAGCGGCCCAAACTAACTCATCTACTGCATGAAGTTCGGGTGTACCTAGTGGAGTCTTGGTATATTTCCCAGGATCGTTAGGGCTTGAATTGGCCATATTGTCTCTAGTTGCCTGAATCGCTGCGAAGACCCTAGGATCTAGCATATCGCCTTCGATAATTACTACCGCTGGCTCCCCTTCGTCACTGAATCTAGTGTTGACTAGCTCGACCGCCTGAGCGAAATCGGATTCTTCATCGAGGAAATCTTCTACCTTGAAATCTCCTTCAAGACTGAGCATCATAGGCACAGCAACGGCTGTGATTGCCAAAATCAAGACGAGTAAAACGGCCGAATTCTTTGAAGAATTATCTGCAACTTTCACTAGATTTTCTTCACTTATCATGTGAACTATACCTTCCTCTTCTTCTGGTAACTTTCCTTTTCCTCGAAGATGTTTATCCCAATCCATTCGAATTAACGGCGCCCAGATGCCTGTCAGAATAAATGCTGCAGCGACCCCTAATGCTGCCTCTACTCCGAATGACCTTAGTGCTGCAATGTCAGAGGTCAAGTTTGCAGCAAACGCAGACATAGTAGTGAAAGACGTCAACATGATTGCCCTTCCAACTCTAGATAATGATGAGTGAGCTGATTCTTCTGGCGTACGCCCTCGGCGCCTCTCCTCCTTGTAGCGATGAAGTGCGTGTAGGCTGTCATCAATACCAAGAGCAATGACGAGTATTGGAAGTAAGTTGGAAAATTGGCTCTTGCTGATTATCTTGAATCCGTACCTTTCACCAAGAACCATCATCCACCCAATTGAACCCTGCATCCAGAGTAGTGCGAAAACCAAGGTGGCTCCGACAATAACAACATCAGATGCTCTTCGTAGACTGAACCAGAGTAGGACTGCGATTGCTAACGCCATAGCAATTAGCAGCAAACTGGATTCGATCAACTCGCGATTCAATTCTACGTTTACACCCTCATTTATTGAGAAGGTTACAGCAAGTTGATCTGTAGTTCGCATCTGCTTTTCTAAATCGATGATTGCCCATTCAAAGCTACATACCTCTAGTCCTTGGTCACGCAACTCCCTACAATCATCAATGGTAAATTCAGGAGGTGTTGTGACCAAGTCAAGACCTTCGAATCGATATCCATCGGGCTCATTTTTTGCATCGGCCCAGAAATACGTAATTCCATTTTCCTCCAAATCGGTTCGACTTAATTGAATCAAAATCCAAGTCGTGGATGCTGACCATCGACCAGGGCCCCAAGTTACGTCTTCGTCGAAGGTGCCGTCCTCACGAATTGTTCCTCCAATCGGACCCAGCAATGTGCTATTCTCATCATGGGTGAATCCTCTATCGGATGAGAACCATCGAAGCATTGCCCCATCTGAGTACATAATCATCCGATGTGCTGCCAAGTCAATGTGGGCTTGAGTGACGTTTGGGTCATCATAGGTTAGACATTCCAATACTCCACAATCTTCCCAATTTGTTTTTGCAGGTTGAGGTATTCCAAATACATTGATTGTCGGTTGAGTTAGTAACGATTCTCCAGCCATGAAGGCTCGCAGTAAATCGGGTAGGGACATTGGCCCCATGAATCCAGTGCCGGTTAATTCGGTAACTAATGGTCGAGTAAAATTGGATAGATAATGCGTACTCGCAATCGCAGTCTTATTCTCTATCTCCCTCAGAATTGTTAGATTGAGAATTCCTCCCAATGGAATATCCTCACCGACTAAACCTGCACTTCTTCCTTGGTAATCCACCCTTTCTGATGGATGGGGTAAGTTGGCGTAATCTATCTCTCCATCTGAGGTGAAATGTGGTGCAGATGCGGATGAAAAAATCGCATCCTTACCCCTAACCGATACTGCAAAACCATGAGTTTTTTCGGCCGCTTCAAATTCATCTGCTACAACTTGATTAGCGGTTAATTCGGGCGATTCCATATCGTATGAGTTCACATCGATTGGAGTCAGACTAGCAATCAGCCCTGGAACCATTAGTAGGCTGATTACTAGAACCGCTGCGTGTAATTTGAAGCTGCGAGGAAGCAAGAAGTCGGCTACTTTGCCAAAATCTCTGACTTCTCGCATAACCCTTGGCGAAAAAGCGCGTTTTTTAATTGATGTTTAATCAAAGGCCCGATTCTTTCAATCGGTCGAGTGCTTCTTTCTGTTCCTTGCTGACTTTTTCTGGCTCGGCCAGAATGAATTCAATATCTAGAGGACCGCCGTCGTGGCCATGGCCAACAAGACGGCGACGATCGCCAATCCGTGTGCCTTCAACGACTTCGATTTGTACTCGCTTACCCGCTGGAGTACGTATCCTAACTGCACCACCTAACATCAAAGTCGAGTAAGGAACTGGAACCTCCTGAATCAATCTACCATCTTCCCAACGACGTCCTTCTTCCGCATCTAGACGGATTGTAATTAGCAAGTCTCCTGCCTCTCCTTGAGGGTGTTCATGACCCATTTTTTTGAGTCGTAATTGTTGACCGTGCTGAGCACCTGAAGGTACGCTAACCGTGATTGTCGAGGATCTTGATTCAACACCTTTACCTGAGCATTTAGGACATGGTTTTCGAGAGTTGAAAGAGTTACCTTCACATCTTTCACAGATTCTTAATCGACGATGTCCAAACTCGATTTTAGTACCACTGAGGGCCTGTTCTAAACTAATATCAATTCCAGCCTCAATATCTGGACCCTTTCTTACGGGCGGTGGTTGAGACGGGCGTCTTTGTTGCCTACTTCGTTGTTGGTGTTGGGCTTCGGCTCCCCCCACCCCACCCATAAATTGGTTGAGTATGTCTGAGAAATCAAAGCCCTGTCCGCCGCTACGGAAGCCGCCGCCGCCTCCGCCAAATCCGGAAAATGGATTGCCGCCTCTGGCAAACATCTCCTCTACTCTCCTCTGTTGGTCATACTCCTTTCGAGCTGAGGCTGTACCAATCTGGTCGTACGCTGCTTGAATTGCCTTGAATCTCTCTTCGGCCGCTTTATCGTCTGGGTTTCTATCAGGATGATGTTGCCTTGCCAACTTGCGATAAGTCCGCTTTATCTCCGCGTCCGTTGCATCCTTTTGGACACCTAGGACTCGGTAGGGGTCATCGGCCATTGGTTCTAATCGGACAACGCACCCCCTTGAATCCTCGTGATGAAAACTAAGGTTAGAACACCGTATCGCTCAAGGCTTGAAGCCTACACGATTGAACCATGGGCCTAGGATGGTGCTGTTTCAGAAATTATGTCGCGCATGCAGAAGAGATAGGAGGAGACATCTCGGAAGAATATCCTAGGTTCTTCCTTAAGCCCGCAAGCGCCCATGTTGAAGCCGATGAAAATGGAAACAATGTAATTGAGTTGATGAACGAGGAGGACCACATCGACCACGAGGCTGAACTAGTCGTCAGATTGGGGGACGATTTGCGACCAGAAGCTATGTGCATAGGATGCGATACTACTAACCGAACAAGACAAACGATTGCGAAGAACAAGCGATGGCCTTGGACTGAAGGTAAGGCGTTCCGAGGAAGTGGTGTTTTGGGAACGTGGACACAATACCAAGATGGTGTTCTACAAGTTAGTATGAAAGTTAATGGTGAAACCAAACAAGATGCCCCTACGTCTTTGATGATTCATTCTGTTGAGGACTTAGTCGAGCACCTGTCTGGTTGGTACGATCTTTCACCAGGAGATTTAGTTTGGACTGGAACCCCTGCTGGCGTTGGACGAATGTACAAAGGCGATATTGTTGAAGCGTCGTTGACTAATCAGAAAGGAGAGGTAGTCAGCTCCTTGGCGGCTAGATGTCAGGTAAGTTAAATCGTAAAATGTGACTACGTGTCTACTAAAAGTGGAATGATTGTCGCGATAAATATGGTTGAGTACGAAATAGTCAACAAAGAAGAATTGCGAATGGTCAAGGCGACCTTGAATGGAGATACTGTAAGGGCAGAATCAGGTGCCCTTCACTACATGATTGGAAATATCGAGATGGTGACTAAAGCACCAAGCGTTGGTGGCTTCCTTAAATCAGTGGTATCAAGTGAAGATATTTTCAGACCAACATATACCGGTACTGGCGAAGTGTTCTTTGGGCCACCAACTTTTGGAGAATATCACATATTGGAACTTAATGGAAATTCAATGGTGTTAGACCAAGGGGCTTACATATGCTCAGATGAAGGGGTTGAAGTTGGAATCATGAGGAATAAAGGAGTCAAGTCTATGCTCTTTGGTGGAGAGGGAATTTGGCAAACTACGGTTTCTGGAACTGGCAAAGTGGTTTACTATTCAGATGGACCTATTGAAGAAATAACCCTAGAGAATGATACACTAACTGTTGATGGAAATTTCGCGGTTGCAAGAGATGCTTCTCTGAAATATGAAACTAAGTTGTTAGGAAAAGGACTGCTCTCAAAGATGGCTGGTGGAGAAGGTTTCGTAAACGTAATTTCAGGTACCGGAAAGGTGTATTTATCGCCAGTTCCAAGTCGATTCAACAACCTAATTAGTAGGCAGGTATCTGACACAGTTGGTGGAATGATACCCTTCCTAAATCAAGGATAAAATTACAAGAATTTGTAGTCATGATGAATTTACTACAAAACAGAAGTTTGAGGAGTGATATACCCTCGGCTAGCCATGGAATTCGGCGACCGCCGGTATGTCAATGCTTGGCTGATGGACCACGATTGTGTTCCGCAGCACGGCGATTTCATCCTTCACCAAGATGGTTCATGGTCGACTAGTAAAGGAGACGAGAATGTCCTAGAAACAATCGATGGATCTGGACGAATCATTACTCGTTCCTTCCAAAATTGGCACACACATCTTCCAATGATTCTCAATAGAGGCATGGGCGAAGGTTTGCCCCTAATGGAATGGTTAGAAACTGCAATTTTTCCTGTCGAGAAGAAATTGACTGAGG
>DALV01000118.1:7027-8173 GCA_002496905.1 Euryarchaeota archaeon UBA105
CTAATCAGAGTTGGTACAAAAGCCGCTGCCGCAGAGATGATTGCAACTGGAACAACCTATGCCTGTGACATGTATTTCCATACCGAAACTATCGGGCAGACGCTTGCAGAAACTGGAGTTAGGGCAACGCTTTGTGGTCCTATTACGGATGGATTAACGCCCAACTTTGAGCCTGGTTCAGGAGATGCGCTGCGGCACATGGAGGGTTTGATTACTGGAGATTCACCTAGACCGGGGAGAATCGAATACGGAGTAGGTACGCATTCAGTATATGTCTGCGATGAGGACACTCTGCTCAAGGGTTCAGAACTAGCAAAGAAAACCGGTTCTATGTTGCATATTCACACCTCTGAGACTCGCAAGGAAGTTGCCGACTGCCACGCTGAACATGGAATGTACCCAATCGAATATCTCGACTCCATAGGATACTTCCAAGATGCAGAAGAAGGAAGCACTGTTTGTGCCCATTGTGGCTGGGTGACCAAGAAGGAGATGAGGATTCTAGCAGGGCATGGAGTTCATGCTGTTCATTGCCCAACCTCCAACCAGAAGCTCGCTTGTGGCGGCACAATGTCCTATCCTGCGATGAAGGAAGCAGAGGTGGATGTTCGGTTAGGAACTGATGGTTCGGCGAGTAACAATTCTCTCGATATGCGTGCAGAAGCAAAAGCGGCCAGTTTGGTTCAGAAGCATGATCATTGGAATGCTCGAGTTTTAGGCCCAGAAGAAACCTGGCGTTTATCGACTAAAGATTCCAAGGATTGGGTTACTTGGGATCTCAATGATATTCGAATGTCACCTATTGGAAGAGATGGTCGGAGATTACTTCCTAACTTGCTATATTCTGGTGGTAAAGTAATGGATGTCTTTGTTGATGGCGAAGCATTACGTAGGGGTGGAGTTACACTGACCGTGGATGAACAAAAAGCCAGAGAGAGGCTAAACGAAGTTGTATTAGATTACTATAGTGAAATATAGAAAGCCCTGATGTAAGCAATAATTTGGATTGAATTATTCTAGAATTCTAAACCTAATTTTTGAGCCATTGGAGGAGCTTCCCCGGTCTTCGCAAAATAGTACAATGATGCTCTATTAACAGCATCACAAGCCGTGAAGAATAGTACTGATAGAGCGATTCCGGAAAAC
>DALV01000118.1:8396-9895 GCA_002496905.1 Euryarchaeota archaeon UBA105
GCAGAAGATGGTATATCGGAAGATTGGCTTCAAGATGCTGGATGGAAGTTCGTCAAGGACGACTGCATGGTTAGATTCGTGCAAAGACACGATTTAATTCGAGAACCACAAGTCATTCCTTGGTTCAAACAAGTCCAAAGTGATGACGATTCAGGATGTTCTGTTTGGAGTATTCACGAATGGAAAGAAAACTCTGAGAAGGCAAAAACAGAATTAGAGTGGATAGGTGATCTGAGGGATTTGGAAAATTCTTATTCATCTATTCCCAACTATATTAGAGGTCTAAGAAATGAAGATGAAAGTCTCGAAGAATGTGCTAGAAGGTTAGCGAATTAGATTCGATAATGATTGATTTAATGAGGTGATATTTTGGCTTGGAAAATTGCAATTAAATCATCAAAGTTGAAACCGGGTAAGAAAAAAATGTTGACCGTTGGAAAAAAGATGATTCTGATCGGTCAATTTGACGAAGGTGATGGGTACTATGCTACAGAAGCTCTCTGCAGACATATGAGATGGCCTCTCGCCTACGGCGGCAAGGTAAAGGATGATTGTATCACATGCCCACTACACCAAACAACTCACAATATAGAAACTGGAGAATTGATTGAATGGTCACCGTTTCCAATATTCCCTCCTTATGGGAAATTGGTTGGAAAATTCAGCAAACAGAAAGATTTGCAAATCTATGAAACTCGAGTAATTAATGGAAATATCGAAGTCAATATTCTCGAATCATAGGGTATCCTATGATTTACGGATGTACCAGGAAGGCTGCCTACAACCATGTGAGTACTCTTCCTCTCCGAACTGGTATACCCAAAAAAATTGAAAATATACCAACAATGAATATGATGATACCCATTTCAGGGGGGCTGAAGAAAAATGCAACGAACCAGCCACCCAACATTGCTACAGCACCGAAAATTATCAGAATCCAACCAACGATTTTTCGAACCTTTTCTGGAATCATATTTAGAATATAATTAAGAATTTGGTCTCTCACTTCTTCCTTCAGCATCCGAATCAACAATGTACGGGCCATAATGCCTACTTTCGCCTTGTGATGATTAAATTTTCTCCTGCATTATAGACTAAATCTCAGCGAGCGCATGTTTACCCTCTGATTTACGGATGTACTAGGAAGGCTGCGCCAAGAACAATATAGGTTCCAAGCAACAACGCTCCTTCCAACCAATTCGATTTACCATCAGCTGCTATAACATTGACAATCAGTACGGAAAGGAAAGCCGCGACGGTTTCTAACATTCCGAATTCAAAGGTTAGTGGTACGTTCATCGCCCAAGCAACAAGGATCATTACTGGAGCAACGAATACCGCAATTTGTGTGGATGAACCCATTGAAATTGCGAATGACAGGTCCATCTTATCCTTACCAGCCACTACTACAGCAGTAAAGTGCTCAGCTGCGTTACCGAATAGTGGTAGCAAAATTACCCCGATGAATAAGTGAGGTAGTCCCAAATCATCAGCCGCAT
>DALV01000010.1 GCA_002496905.1 Euryarchaeota archaeon UBA105
GGACCTGAACGTGAAATTTTTGGAATTGGTGCAGCCCTTGCTTCATTCATATTTTTCTTTAGTTTAGGATATGGAGCAAGACTACTATCTCCATTGATGGAGAATCCAAAGGCATGGAGATATATTGATGGAGGAATTGCAATTGTAATGTTTACAATTGCTTTTGGTATTGCTTTACCAATGCTCTAAGTTTGTTTTACTTCGTTTAGTAGAGCCTCTAAAGCGGTTTGAATCTGTAGGCAAAGTGGACCGTAGTAAGTTGGTAAATTTGCATCATTGAAAATTTCATCTAGGATACTAGCAGTCATCCCTAATCGGATGTCTATCTCCTTATCTTTGTTGAGAAGCCATTTCTCAACTGCATCCCGGGCGGAGTTACGAATGTTACGCGGAACTTGAGTGTCCTCTAACTGACCGAGAACTTGAGCGATTTGCTGAACGCGAGTCTCTATGTCTGACATGTTGTGCCTCCAACGGCCCGCCCACCAGCGACCCCTGTTTAAGCGCATCCCCGTCAATGCAGAATCATAATTCAAGAAGCTGAACACCAGGTCGCCCAAGGCATATCGGTATTAGCGGCTCCAGAACCTTCTCCTTCAGACGCTAATGAGATGATTCCGACTGCTGTTTCAGGTTCGATTAATTCCCTAATCCCCCATCGCATTCCAGATTCAAGATTGCCTTCACCGAGATTCTGAATTTTTTGATGCACGCGATATGAAAGTAAGGCAGTTGTAATCGCTTCACCTACCCCAGTAGAGGCGACTCCGAGGCCGTCCTGTACCCAGAAACCACAACCAGGTAATGGCACGTCCCCCACTCTACCTGCGGGTCTATGGGAGGTCCCTCCTGTACTGGTTGCGGCGGCGATTAATCCTAATGAATCTCTGGCAATAGCGCCAACAGTGTCAGTTTGTAATTCTGGCATAGAGCCGCCTAACTTACCAACATCACCTTTGTTGCCTTTTGGTGGCCTTCCAACCACAGGTGCCTTCAGGTGACCACGTTCATCTGCCCATATTCGAGCACCTGTTCCAGCAAGGCCATTGATTTCTTCTTCAAGAAGGTCGACACAAATACGAATTGGATTGGGGGTATTTTCCATTACTGCAACAAAACCCATCCTTCCATCTGAGACCTGTAAAGACGCATCGGTTAGCACAGAACCATCATTTCTCATAACACTACCCGTTCCTGCATTGAAGACTGGATCATCTTCAAGCACGACACATGCCTCTACGGCAGCTTCAATTGCATCTCCACCCGATTCAAAAACAAGACGAGCCGCTTCAATTGCGGGTTGCAGATTAGATAATCTCTCGGGTCCTGCTCCTGCTCCTCCATGAACTACTATTGCTGGTGCCGGCATGCAATCCCCTAACTAACGGCGTAAAGACGGACCTTGAATTAGGCGTTCGGAGGAACTCGGATAAAACTGCAAAACTACGCAGAAGGTTGAGTGTCGGCTCCACTTGAGATTGTATCGATTACACTGGCTAATCTCTCTACAAGAGTTACCTTCTCTTCTGCTCCAACCAAGGCATGTTGCAGTACTTCATCTAGTGAATCAACTGGAAGCACTTCCACCATTGATTCATACTTTTCATCGATTAGCACGTCTTGCAAGTTGCTGCGAGGAATAATCACTCTCTCTATTCCAGACTTCACTGCAGCCTCTATCTTTGCTGACACCCCACCAATTGGCAAAACTTCACCACGGACAGACAGTGATCCTGTCATTGCTAGGTTTTGATCGATTGGAACTCCTTCAAAGGCGCTGATAATTGCGGTAGCCATGGTAATCGAAGCACTGTCTCCATCGACATTGTGAGTACCTGGAAACTGCACGTGTAGGTCGTAGTCTTGGATATCCTTGCCTGTCAATTTCTTTACTACAGCGCTGATATTAGTGACGGATTCTTTGGCTAAGTCGGATAGGCCTCCTGTAGCTATGACTTGGCCGGAACGACCCTGTGCGGGTGTAACCATGGCCTCGACAGGTAGGACTACTCCTGAGTAATCGGAAAGACCAGAATCTGCACCGAGAACTGCTAGGCCATTAACTCGGCCAATCCGTTCCCCTGTATTGACTAGCATTGCATATTCTGATTGTCGCTCAAGATACCTGTCTGCGACCTGTTGTTCAAGTGGTTTTGCAATCGCTCGCGCGCGTACGACATGTTCTGCCAATACCATCGAGGCATTTTCCTCAGCAGCGAGATCACCAGCGATTCGTACTAAGCCCCCCAATTCACGAAGTCGGAGTGAAAGCTTTCCACGGCGGCCACTTCGACGCTGAGCTTCTTTCAGTACCAATCCTATGGCGCCTTTGTCAAAGTGTGGGATTGACTTGCCACTATCTTTCTTCATTTCGTTTCTTACTTCTTGGGCAACGAAGCGAACTAATCTTCTACGATTTCTTTCGGTATCGGGCATGTCGGTATTGACGTATACTTCGTAACCATATCCACGGATTCTACTTCTTAATGCAGGATGCATGTTTTGGATACTATCCAGATTACCTGCAGCCACGAGAATGAAGTCAGTAGGCACGGGTTCTGACTTGGTTAGAGCGCCACTGCTTCGCTCGGAACGCCCTGAAATTGACAATGCCTTTTCTTGCATTGCCACCAAGAGAGCTTGTTGTTCCTCCATTCTTAGCATGCGAATTTCGTCGATGTAGAGAACACCCTTGTTTGCTCGGTGAACAGCACCCGGCTCTACTCTTTCATGTGCTGGAGTCGCCAAATCTGCTCCAGATTGGAATGGGTCGTGTCTAACATCACCAAGCAGAGCACCAGCGAGTGTTCCTGTGGCATCAATGAACGGCACCTCTTCGTTTCGCTCGTGTTTTACCAGTAATTTTGGAATGTTGCCTTCATCGCCAGAATTTAGGCGAGTTCTTAGGAAAAAGTATCCGAAAACAAGCAGGAAGGACCCGAATATGAACGTCAGAATCTCACCTGACGATAATGTGGCGAGTAACAAGGCCGCACCAACCACTAGGGCGATGAATAGCAAAGTGCGATTGGTTCTCTCTCTTTGTTGTTTAATGTGTGCGCGACGTTCTGAGATAATACTCGAACCTCGTCCTGCGGGAACAGTTCTGATTCTTGGTTCGTTTTCGTCCTCATGATTACGATAGACTAGAATATCCTCAAGTTGTTCCTTTGGTAGAAATTCAGTCAT
>DALV01000119.1 GCA_002496905.1 Euryarchaeota archaeon UBA105
GAAGCAGCGCATCCACTCCATGTTGCAAAGCGAAGGCGACTCCATTCAGATCAACAGCCTTCGATATCGCAGCAGCCACGCGAGTTCCACTTCCAGCGGCTGCCGCAACGATGTTCTCCAGTGGGATCATCGTCCAATCCGAACATCGAACCAGAATCCAATCGATCATCCCGACTAGAGAAAGAGCCTCATCTTGACCACGATGGTCATCCAAGTGAACAACAGCGACGTCAGCAGCCTCGCCAATCCAAATACGATCAGCATGACCAGTAAGACTCGAGGAATCCTCACCCTCAAGCCATAATTCCACGCAAATCACCTCAATAGAGCAGCCGCTTCGGCCGCGCTCAAACCATCGTGAACCACTGCACGCAGCGCCCGAACGCGAGCGGCTGGATTATCCGATGAGAATACCTGACGGCCCATGCAAACTCCGCCGCCACCGGCAGCAATCGCCTGCTCAACCACACTCAGAACATCGGTGAACGAGCCACCTTCCGGCCCACCCGCCATTAGCACAGGAATCGGTACTGTAGCACAGACCTTTGCGAAAGAGTCCGCATCGCCCGTCCAAGGTACTTTGACAACGTCACAACCGAGTTCCCAAGCCACACGTGCAGCATGAGCAACCCCCCCAGTTACATCGTCATCGGCAACCACAAGATTCGCACCACGAGGGTAAATCATACCCAAAACAGGCATCCCGAGAGCGATCGCCTCGCCGGTCAATTCGCCCATTTCGGCGAGCATTTCTGGTTCGGCTTCATCGCCAAGATTCACCTGAGCCGAACATCCACTAGCACCGCGAAATAAGCACTCATCAGCGGTGGCCACACGAACCTTCTCTCCAGCGCGTGCACCGCCATGAACCGTAGAAACTGAGACATGACAGATGAAGCCATTCCAGCCTGTTCTCTCAAAGTGATGGCTGAGCGTACCCTTCTGCAAAACCAGCGCATCCGCACCGCCTTCGATGCAGGCATCGACGACCTCGTCCATCCTTTCAAGTCCCTTTTCAGGGTATGAGGAAATGCCGTGGTCCATTGGAATCCACACTCCTCGACCGTCTGGGAGCAGGCGGGCGAGCCTCTCGAACTGCGTCTCTGCCATGGGAATCCGCCTGCGCTCTCTCACTTGAAAGGATGCGTTTCGTAAAACTGCAATAATTATCCGCTCCCATAGGGAGCGGGGGCAAATATATCTCAATAATTAGCCATTGAATTAACTAATTGCCCCCGCAGCAATTAGGAATATCAATAGTCCAATTGTCATTACAAATGCCACCCCATGGAATATCACTTCAATGAAAATTTTCAGACTATTTTCCTCAATTTTGTCGTATGGGAATAATTTGTAGATAGCATCGCTTCCACCCTTGATTCCAAAAAATACCCTAGCGAATCTTGCCCGTCGAACTATTTCGAAGCAGACCATTACTGCAATCATGACGAAGATTGTGCCAATCACCATTCCAGAATAGTATCCCACGCCAATAGCACCCAAGATAGCTATCGGAAGGAAGGTCAAGTGCATGTGAACGATGTAGGTTGGATATACAGCCTCATTGAGGTAAGATAGCCATTTGTTCGGTTTATTCAACAACTTGGAAGACCAACTGAAAATCAGTAAACACCAGAACCAGGCGTGAAAGGATTGCAAAAATGAGGCAATTGTTGCAGTGCTCGAGAAGGCTGCATAACCACGATCAACCCAACCCCCTTCCATTACCAAAGGAATCTCACTACTTTCATTCATGATGAACCAAATTATTGCCAATATTGGAGTGATAATGGTAACCGGGATGCGTACAGAATCCAAGGCTGGGAAGTATTCTTCCCTAGCAGAAATCAACAAGAATCCGAATAAGAAGTAAATCATGTATCGAGGAAATTCCCACCACATACCTACTTCACCAAAATGCCATGGTTTGAACAAGATTCCATTCAAGGCTAGAATAAGAGGCGGTAGCAGCAAAATTCCGAGGCCCCACTTAGCCCGTAAAATCGAACGAACAAGACGCAAGACTAAGCCATCTGGATTGTTTCTCACATGGGTGAATAATGGAGTCAATAGAACGGAGTAAATCAGTAGATTATAGATGAACCAAAGGTGCCCATAAGGCATATCGTCTGCACCTGGAAATATTGTGAACAACAGTATAGTTTTCTCTCCGAATTCAAAAATACCGAACCAGAGAATGTAGACTCCGAAGAGAAGAGGGAGACCCAATCTTGTGCCTCTTTCTCGGATATATTGTTGCCAAGAGCGTCTCCGGAAAGCGAATGCTGTACCCATACCTGAAATCACGAATAGGGCGGCTAGTCTCCATTGGTGCATGACTGAAATTACAACGAATAATGGTAGATTGAATAATTCCATTGAACTATTCTCGCCGTCAAGTTGGCCCAAAGAGAATACAGCATAATGGAACCAAATTAGCAGAGCAAATAGTATCACTCTGAGCCAATCTATGTCATGACGACGGATTGGTTTACTGAGATTTTGAGACTCTTGCATTAGGAATCCTCTAGAAAATTAGAATTTGAAGTCAATGATTAGCGGCGCGTGATC
>DALV01000018.1:0-2138 GCA_002496905.1 Euryarchaeota archaeon UBA105
TTCCCTGGATTGACCCCCTCCTTCACAATAAACCAATGGGACGAGGGCTTGGACACCTCGGGATGGGTTGAGGAAATCGAACTTAACATTTCAGAATCCTACAATCTAACTCTGGAGTTAACCCCCGAAGGAATCAATCCGGTTTCCGGATGGATACAGATTAGACTGGAGGGGGAAAACTCGCAATTGTGGGATATCTCCTCATCCCAGTTTAACGAAAATAAAATCTACAGATTTGATGAAGTAACTCAGAACTCTCCTGACGAATTACGTTTGTCAATAATCCCAATGGATATTGCTCAAGATGATACAACACTTCTTCCTGACGCTTCTATGTGGTTGAGAATTCTAGTTGATGTAGATGACCATATCGAAGAGCACCTAACTGTTCTTCGGCATCCTGAAACAACTTCTCCAATAGATCCTCTCTGGTTACTAATTGAGGATACCGAAACTCCAAGAATTTGTATGAGTATTCAGAAGGTTGATGATAGGCCTGCATCTTTAGTTCTAACAAATCCATTTTGGGAGTTTGAGAACGATACTAACCTCACTCAAGCAGGCCTTCACGACGTTTGTCTACGCGGTTACGAAGGTGCATTACAATCATCACAATACAAAGACGAGTTTAGACGGATTATGGGTCCAGCCTTGGCATTAGATTTCGAAGATGGTGAGAGGATAACTTGGTGGTTACCAGTGAATGGTACAGAAGCTAAATTACAGATTTCTGACGAAGGCTGGCAAATACCAGGATGGTACTCAGCCAACACCGATTATACGATATCTTTCGGCTCTCAAGGGAGTGCATTTTGTCCTTCAACCGAAATAATGCCAGAGATGGAAATAGGAGATAGCTGGAATTGGACGTTTACCGACCGTTCTTCAATTAGAATCCCAGCCGGTCAATTGGGCTTCGGAACTCTATTCTTCGAATCTAATGGCTGGCTAGCCTTCTGTAAGGAAGGAGTTATGCTACGTTCGTATATGATCGTCGAAGGAGATGATGTGATTTTAGACGGAGGAGATATAGGAATGCATTTGGCTTTCTCTGAGTACATAATCTCTAATCGCATGAACAAGACAATCCCGATTACCGTAAGTTGGACTGGAGACTCACCGGAAGCAGATGTATGGAGTGTCTCGATTCAGGACGAAATAGCTCCGAACTCAGATTCCATGATGATTCTAGAGACTGCAGGCACAACCGCTCTCTATCGTGCTGTTTGGGTAACTGTGGATGATGGTGAAATTACAGTTAACTTAGCCGCTCGTTGTCCGGTTGATGGGTGTGAGTAGATGCGAATCGCAGTTCTTGGTGTCGGTTCTATCGGTGGAGTTGTTCTCGGCGCACTTTCCGATACCGATGCAGACCTTGTCGCGGTATCTCGTGGCCAAGCCGCGAGTAATCTCGAAATGATTGGTTTGATTCTTCACACGCCTGAAGGTTCTATTGAGATGATCCCACCAGACAGATTTACTGTTGTAGATAGTCAAGAAGGTCCAATTTCTGAGCAGATTAGAGGCACTTGTGATGTTGCAATCATTTGTGGAAAGGCGTCATCCACTTCTGTTTTGGCGCAAATCGCCGAAGAAGTACTAACTCCCATAGGACTTGCAATCAGTATACAGAATGGACTTGGTCATACAGAGTTGTTAGCTCATCGTTTGGGTAGGGATAGAATTCTTGGTGGCTCGATTACTCATGGTGCTTGGAAGGATGGGGAATCAGGGATTCATTGGGTTGGGCGAGGTGCCGTTAGAATGGGATACCTCGACGGTGGTGAAGCCTCAAACACATCCCTTGGTTTGCTACAAGCATTTGAGGCTGCAAACCTAAACCCTATTTGGTCTGAAGATGTGAAAAATATAGTTTGGAGAAAGTTGTTGTTGAATGTTGCAATCAATCCTGTTTGTGCCATTGCAGGGGTTAGAAATGGAGCCCTCCTCGAAGTATCTGAACTCTGGGACCAAGCGATTTCCGCTATGCTAGAAGCAGCAGCAGTGGCTAGAGCCTCTGGAGTCGATTTGGGCGATGTGGATTTGGAAGACCATCTACGAAAGGTGGTTGAGACTACTTCCGAAAATCGCTGCTCGATGTTACAAGATGTGATGGCTGGACGCGCCACAGAAATTGA
>DALV01000018.1:2473-10628 GCA_002496905.1 Euryarchaeota archaeon UBA105
TAGAAAGAGGAGAATCTCTTGGAATCCCCACTCCCGCAAATCAATCTCTGCATGCATTAGTCAAAGGCATCGAAAGGTCTAGCGAATTTTCCTGATTACTCACAATCGATATTGTAGTGGAGTCCTACGTTTTCTCTTCTAGCAATCGAGGCTTCGATAACCAGTTCAGCGCAAATTATCAGATTTCGTAATTCTACCATAGCCTGAGTAGGTTTAGTCGCATGCCAGACAGGAACTACATCTGCTCTGATTTTCGCAATCTTCTCTCTGGCATTTTCTAAACGAGAATCACTCTTTACCAAACCAACATCGTTTGTCATCATCGTTCTAAGCGACAATAAATCACTTTCGAGAGTGCCGTGGTCTGCTAATTCCTCAAGTTCTTCGCCTCTCCAGTAAATGATGTCTTCAACGATATCCGGAAGTAATCCATCTTCTGCTCTCGAAATAATTTCAGTAGCCGCTCTCTCAGAGTATACCACCGCCTCTAGTAGGGAATTCGAAGCGAGGCGGTTAGCGCCATGAAGTCCGGTTCTAGCAACTTCTCCGACACAGTATAATCCAGGTAGAAGTTGACCATCATGCATCGCCCTGCCTTTCTGGTCGACCTTAATGCCTCCAACAAGATAGTGAGCGGCAGGGCGTACAGGAATCGGATCAGGTCCTAAGTCGATTCCATATTCAGCCAACTTATTTGCAATCGTTGGAAACTCTTCACGGATTTCCTGAACATCTAGTTGATCTGTCACCAAAAGCACATGAGAATCTCCACTTCGTTTCAATTCTTTATCAGTGGCTCTTGCAACGACATCTCTGGTGTCCAGTGATCCTTTTTCTGAATATCTCTTCATGTAGGATAAATCATCAGGAGAGCCGCCAACCTCCTTCCATTTTTGGTATTCGGAACGGGTCATCAAAATCGCCCCGTGCCCTCTCATTGCTTCCGTTATCAAAAATGGATGTTGTGAATCGACAGCTAATGCAGTTGGGTGAAATTGAATGAATTCCATATCGCAAATATCAGCGCCTAACCTATGCGCCATAGCAACTCCGTCGCCTGTGGAAACCGACGGATTTGTGGTAGCTAGATGTAGCATACCTGCTCCTCCAGATGCCAATACAACGCATCGTGATGCTAGTGTGTAGACCTTGCCATCAGGGGCTAAACACCACAAACCCGCGACTCCTTTTTCCGGCTTATCTAAATCCCGTCGAACAAGATCTAGAACCATCCAATCTTCTAGAATCCTTAGTCCGGATTCGTACTCATTCGCCGCTCCTTCGGTCAAGGCTCGCTCGATTTCAGCTCCGGTTCGATCGCGAGAATGTAGAATCCTACTCTCGGAGTGTCCACCCTCTTTGGTCAGGTCATATATGCCATCTTTACTCAAATCGAATTGCACTCCATGTTCGACCAAATCACGAATCCGATCTGCGGCATCGTACACGACTGAACGAACAACCGCCTCGTCACACAAACCTCCTCCGGAAGCTAGAGTGTCCCGCATATGAGCCTCCAAAGACGCTTCATTATCGACATCAAGAACTCCGGCAATTCCTCCCTGAGCCCAGTTGGTAGAGGATGTCGAGAGACTCTTCTTTGTGACGATTGCAACGGAGAGTCCGGCTCGAAAACATCGCAAGCCAAGAAACAGTCCAGCGATGCCCGAGCCGATAACCGCGACATCGACCGGCGGCAGGTCACGATTGGAAGTATCCCCTGCCATGTACATTCCTCATACTAACCTGCATTGAAGATAACCATCCCTCAGCCACTCTTCGGTTATTCGAAATAGTGTCTGCAAACACTCTCCAAAACGCTGTGTTGCCTCAACCTTCATAGTCTTGGAAGGGGGCAGGGCGAGAATGACGTTGGGCAAATTTCCTTCGTCATTTAGGTGATGGGATGCACTTACTGAGAATAGAAGTAGAGAACTTCAAGTCTTTTGCTGGTGAAATGACCATCCCATTTGATGAGGGGTTTACCGCGATAACAGGTCCAAATGGGTCCGGGAAGTCAAATTCGGGTGACGCAATTCAATTCGTACTCGGCACTCGTTCGACAAAAGTAATGCGAGCAGACAACGTTGCTGACTTGATATTCAATGGTGGAAAGCGTGGAAAACCTGCTCGTCACATGTCTGTAACACTGGTTTTCGCGAACAAACCCGAATTAGGAGGGCGTCGAAGACTTCGAATCGCTGAGGATGAAGTTGCATTCACAAGGGCCGTTCGCTTGAGCAGAAAGAACCAACCGGTTTCATCCTACAGAATCGGCGAAAGAACTGTTACTGCAACAGAGATGAGGAGAACCCTTGCCGAGGCCGGACTACACGGTGATGGATACAATATTGTCCTGCAGGGGGATGTAACCAATCTCGCTACAATGACTGATTGGAAGAGAAGAGGTGTTCTGGAAGAGGTTGCTGGGGTAACTGCATATGATTCCGAAATCCGCTCGGCCAATAATCAACGTAAAGTGGTTGAAAACGATATCGAGACTATCGAATTATTTGAGTCGGACCAAAAGGCTCGCCTGAAGAAATTGGAAAAAGAGAGAGAACAGGCTCTCAAATATCGCGATCTCAAGGAACAGTTAGATCAAGCTAGAATCATCTTGGCTCAGGCCAAGTATCGCAATCGAGTCGACGAGATTCGTATGCTGAACGAAGATCATGAAAAGTATCAAGAAAAAAGCAACAAAGTTCGTGAAAGTGTCAGAACTAACGAATCTCGACTTTTAGAATTGGAAGAAGAATTGGTCAACGTCTCTCGTGAACTCGAGGATATGGCAACTGGAGAATCTAAGGCGGTTATGGACGAGATTCGAACCTTGGAGATTGAGGTTGAAACTAGCCGAGACAGAATTGGTGACCAAAACCGAGCCTCCGAAGATGCAGTCGGTGAAATCGAATTCTTCCAATCCGACCTAGAATCAGCGGAAGCCGCAATTACACAACTTGTAGGAGAGATTGAGGCGGCTAAACAATCCGTAATAGATGCTGACAATGCCCTTGAAGAGGCTGAAAGAGATGAGGCCGAAGCGCGCAAAGCAATAGAATCCGGCGACAAGCATTCTCGTGATTTGAATCGAGCTTTAGGATTGGCAAATGAGGAACTATCCAAGGTACATGAAAAAATGGCTGAAGTCAGACTAGAATCTGATAGGGCTGAGCAAGCAGCAAGAATAGCCTCTGATAATTTGGCAGATTTAGAGGAACAATACGAGGTCGTATCACTCGAACGAGATGACCTCGAATTAACCGGCGAAGATCTACAAGAAGAAAAGCCGGTTGAGGATAGAGAATCATTGGCTGTTAAATTAACACAATTACAGAAACAAGAGGCTGCACTACGCGGCGATCGCGATAGTGCAGAGGAGCAATTGAGAGGCGCCAATAGGTCACTTGATCGCGCTCGTGCCGCACAGGAGGCAAGAGCTTCGAAACCAGGTTCTGCGGTAACCCTGCGTGCATTATCCAAACTCCGAGAGAGCGGAGAGATCAAGGGAATACTCGGTTCACTCGGAGAATTAACCTCACCAAAGGATGGTTCACATGAGGAGGCACTAGCCTTCGCACTTGGCGGAGGTATGAATTCAATTGTTGTCAGCGATGATGAGGTAGCTGCAAGTTGTATCAAGTGGCTTGGTGCAAATGGCGGTGGTAGAGCAACATTCCTCCCGCTGAACAAAATCAGTGCGTCTCGTGCTCAGGGTAGAGCCCTAATGGTCGCTAGAAACCCTGGGATTATTGGATTCGCTCATGACTTATTGGATTATGATGAAGAAATCGAAACTGCAGTCCGCTTCGCCTGTAGGAACACGCTCATTGTTCAGTCCATGGATGTGGCCCGCCGCAACATGGGCGGCGTTAGGATGGTCACTCTTGAAGGCTCGATAGTCGAAGCGACTGGTGCTATGACAGGTGGTTCTTCGGCAAAGGGCTCACGTCCATCATTCGGTGGCGCCGGAGCTGCTGGGGCTGGTATGGAGAAACTTGAATCCGCAGTAAACAGAGCCAATCTCAGATATTCAACAGTAGAGGCTGCTCTGAAAGAAATCCGCGACAATATGAACGATGTCCGAAACCAAATTCACGGACTCGATGATAGTGACCACTCTGTAAGGGTGAGGAATTGGAAAGCCGATGTTAAGATTGCACAGAAGCAAGTAGATGACATCTCAAAGAAGGTTATCGATGCTCGTAATGAACATGACAGATTGGAGGCCGCTAGCCAACAAGCGATTGATGCGGCGGCTGATGCTGAAAGGGAACATGGAGCCGCTCTCGAGGCTCGCCGATTAGCAGCGGAGGCATTACAAAATCACACTCCAGATCATCTTTCACAAATCCTTCGAAGCGCTCAGGATACACGGACTGAGGCTGAGCGTACCAAGTTGAGAGCCGAGTCAGATATTCTGACCGGTGGTGAGAAACTCAAGGTTCTAGAGGATAGAAAGAACGACCTCGCTAGGTCTGTTCAGAGACAAAACGAAATCATTACAGAAGCCACAAGCACGATTGAGGGTCTTCAAACATTAATCGACAAGGCAGAGGAAAGTCTCAAGGAACTAAAATTGCAAGCTTCACAATTTAATGAAGAGCATCAAATTCTCAGCGAGCGTAAGGACGAGATAGTCAACGAACGTGCTAGTCTTCGTGCTCATGTAGAACAGATGCAGACTCAGCGTGAAACAATCAAGTCGAGATTGGAAGGTCTCGTTGAAAGCATAAGGAACAAGCAAGAGATCTTGGCCGAATTACAGGAAGAATTGGCTGAAAGTCAAATCGAGATCCCTGATTTAGATACTCAATTGCCAACAGTGGCCGAGGCGGAGAAGGGGGTGCAGGGCCTAGATCGCCGCCTCGGCCAACTCGGCGACGTGAATATGCTAGCGATAGAAGACTACGACATAACCGTAGAGAGAATCGCTGGACTCGTCGCCGATGGAAAGCTCTGCAAGGAACGACACGCAATGCTCGTCAGCCTTGCAGAAAAACTCGAAGAAGAGAGAAAGACAAGACTTCTAGCTGTCTTCAACGAAGTCAACAAGAACTTCACTCGAGCCTACAGACTGCTACAGCCCGGTGGAGAGGGCGAATTACAACTTGAGAATACCAAGAATCCGTTTGAGGGTGGGCTCAGGATGGCTTGTATTCCACCAGGAAAGAGCAAGAGGACTCGCAGAAGTTTCCTCTCCGGCGGAGAGAAATCGATGGCAGCCCTTGCTTTTGTTTTCGCAATCCAGGATTACGAACCAAGCCCATTCTACTACTTTGACGAGGTCGACCAAAATCTAGATCCATTCAACGCTGAGCGAATTGCTACACTGTGTAGAATTCGCAGCACCCACGCTCAATTCATCATGGTGACACTAAGGAAGGTCAGCCTAACCCTTGCAGACCATCACATTGGAATAACTCACGCCGGAGACGGCCGCAGCCGCCGAATTGCAGACTTCGACAGAGCTGCAGCAATAGAACTTGGAGAAGAATTTGAGGCGGAGCAAGAGGCTCTGAAGGAGGCACAAAGTGCGAAGGAAGGTATGACTGATTTGCCGAGTACCGAGACTATGCCAAAGGTGCCTGAACCAATGGATCGTCCGTTGAGTCTTGGTGGTCTTGCAGATAGGGCAGGGGTCGAAGTATCCGAGCATGCCGAAGAAGATAACCTGGAATCTAACGAAACAACCATCTCCTCACTGAAGGAAAGAACTGATGAGTGGAGTGAAGATATCGCAGAGAAGGAAGCGGCAATTCCTGCTTCCGAAGATGACGAAGAAGAGATTGACAGTGAGGCGGTTGTCGAGCAGGAGTTGGAGAGAGAAGAATGACAGTCTTCGATGCCACTGCTATGAGGGACGATATCGTCGCGCGACTACTGCAAGGCGAAGAGGACCTGGAAACCAGTCGTTATCTAGACAGATTGGTCGAGTTAGCAACTCTAGAAGAGGCAGAACATCAATTCCTAATCGACCCATTCGACCGTTCGGTCGCTTTGGTATTCCAATTATTCAGATCTAAGGACCTAGACCCTTGGGATGTAGACCTTACAAGTTTCCTAGAGATGTTTGAGCAGCGAATCAAAACTGCTGACAATATCGACTTGCCAACCTGTGGTCGACTTATCCGAATGGCTTGGCAGATTCTAAGAGGCCAATCATCCACACTTATCGAGAGACAAGATCGAGCATGGGACGAACTCGAAGAAGAATTCCTAGACTTTGATGTAGGTGGCTGGGAGACAGAATTCACCGAAGATGATTACAACTTCTCTGTAGGAGTTATGACAGGTGCGGCGGACAATGTACTTCCTTCGATGTTCGAAGGAAGAATTCATCGAGAGGAAAGCCGCCCTGTAACTCTTGGGGAATTACTAATGGGATTACAGAGTGCTAAACAAATCTCAGAGGATTTGAAACTCAGAGAGGAAATCGCCAAGGAGAGGAGAGAAGCTCATGCAAAGGCAAGGGCTAGATTCTCCGGTAGCCTTCACATCGAAGATTTGGAAGCAGATCTCCGACGAACTTGGAATGCCCTTCGAGATAGATCTGACGAAGGTGATATGGCGGTCGACTTGAAGGATATTGCAACCTACCTTAGAGACAAATCGATGGAAGGTGGGTTGGAGTTTGATGAAGCGGAGGCGGAAGCGCAGGTTACTGCCTTGGTCTCAGCACTATTCCTAACTCACAGAGGTTATGCAGACTTAACTCAGAAATCAGGCCGTGATGGTTTGATTTCCATCAAAGATTTACACCCCGATTACAATGATTTTGATGTACTAACTGAGAAGATTAACCCGAAACCTGAGATGGAGGTAGAACTCGATGTCTGATTCTGTCGAATTATCGACTATTCTTGAAGCGATTCTGTTCAGTGCCGGTCGCTCGATGACGGTAGAGGAACTAATGGAGCAGACCGGTAAAACTCGTTCAGAGGTGTCCGGCGCTTTGGAGAACCTGCGTGCTACAATCAAGCGTCGTAGAGATTCTGCTTTGCAATTAACCGAAGTAGCGGGCCGGTGGATTTTCGAAGTTAGACCTACACTTTCCTCTCATCTTCCAAAGTCGGTTAGGCCGGATGTTCCAGCAAGATTGCTACCAGCGGCCGCACTAATCGCTTACCATCAACCGATGAAGCAAGCGCAACTTGTCGATATGATTGGGCCCAAGGCTTACGATCGCGTCAGGGAATTAGCCGGATTGGGATTCATCGATAGACGCAGGGACGGATTGACTAGGAGATTAACCACAACTCGCAGATTTGCAGAATACTTCGGTTGTCCTGAAGTTGAATACCAGAAGGTAAGAGAGTGGTTTAGGGCAGAAGCTGGAAAGGCTGGACTTACCAGTGCACAGTTAGCCGCATCACTTTCTGATGAACAGATGACCATAGAAGAGTTCTCTGAAGCACCATCCGAAGAGGCTCTAGCGATGGAAGCGGCTCAAGGTGACGAGTGATTACTCGCCACGAACCTGTTGCAATGCAGATTCAACCGCTGCCATGGTGATTCTTTCGCCACTTTCCCGAACGATAGCAGCCACAGGCTCGATTTCATCTGAGGAGGCGCCTGCGCTGGCAATCATATTGCGCAAGTGCAGTTTCATGTGACCCGCCTGTATGCCAACTGTTGCAAGGGCTCGAAGAGCACCGAGATTCTGTGCTAGACCTGCAGCCGCCATCACCTTCGCTAGATCGTCCGCGGAGTTGATGCCTAGGAGTGCTACATTTGCTTGGGCTCCTGGATGGATTGTAATCGCCCCTCCGACTAATCCAACAGCCATTGGAATCTCAATAGAACCGACTAGATTTCCATCTGCGTCCCTTTCCCAATGAGTCATTGAACTATATCGGCGCTCATGTGATGCGTATGAGTGAGCACCGGATTCTACAGCTCTCCAGTCTTGTCCGCAGGCAATTGCAATAGGCGATATTGCATTCATTATTCCCTTGTTGTGAGTAGTTGCACGGAATGGATCTGCTGCCGCGAAATGATAGGCTTGTAAGACACCGTCAATCACTTCCGCACCTCTAGATGGGTCGTCACCGGTATCGGACATCTCTTCTGGAGTAAATGTAGCACTGACTCTTGCCAACCTATGAACTGCTAGATTGCTAATAATTCGAAGAATCACAGTTCCTCCGGAGAT
>DALV01000018.1:11004-12314 GCA_002496905.1 Euryarchaeota archaeon UBA105
CCCATTGCATCTCGACAATCTACCAGAATGTGAACGATAATCATCGGACCCGAATCAGTATCGATTATTCTTGCTTCAACATCCCTACATCCGCCACCAAATTTCACTAAAATTGGATCGACCTCGTTACAGGATTCTATCAATTCATCTTTAGCAGCAAGAATAGCATCCCGAGATGCCTCTGGATCTTCACACCCAACTACCTGAATTTGCCCAATCATAACTGGGTCTGTATTGTTCGAGACGAAGCCACCATTCTTCTGACATCTCTTGGCCATGTTTGATGCGGCCGCAACAACGCTAGCTTCTTCGACAACGAATGGGATGACATAGTGATCACCGTCGATAATGAAGTTGGTTGCAACACCGATGGGTAATGAGTATCTGCCAATTACATTCTCAATCATTCTGTCAGCTGTACCTTCGTCTAGTTCAGCATCCGCCCAAGCCTGGACTTGTTCATCACTGAGGCCAGCAAGCTCTGCGAGCATGGCTCTTCGTTCCGGAACTGATAGTTTGTAGAATCCACTCAATCGGCTGTTGTCAACAGGCATTGTTTCACCAAACCTCGCGAGAACCTTCCGGTTCTAAGCACTTCGTGGTGATTAATCCGAAAATGCCTACTTGAGGCTCTGATGAGTGCTAAGCCAAGAATACCGATAATCTTAACCAAATAGGGGTTAATTTGAGTAAAATAGAGTCTTATCTGGCTCCAAAAAAGCGTTAATTAAGCCGTTAACGTATTGTTAACGCATTAGTTAAGCGTTAGTAAAGCGTTAATGTTGCTAACCATAAAACGTATTACTGTAAAACAATTACAATTTTTTACTATCTGAAAATACCTAATAATACGTTAATTTCACATCTTTAATGCGTGAGAATGCGTGAATATTATGTACTCCTAGGCTCGCGTACGCGATAATGGCTGAAGGGCCCGCATCGATACTCGATTTGCCTCCATTACGAGGCAACCCCTTCGACCTACGTCCAATCGAAGCAAATCGCGCGGAATATCTAGTTGGGCGAGATAGCTTACTGTCGGAATGTCGTGAGCACCTAATTTCTCAAACCCCACGAATGCTACTATTGGTTGGAGATCGTGGTTCAGGTAGAACCTCATTCCTCAACGCCCTAGCCTCTACCACGTCGCGCCGCCCATTCATAGGACAATTCTGGCCAGAAGCCGATGACCCTGTTCAAGGAATAATCCATGAGTTGTCTGTATATCTCGGAGGCTTTGATATTCCACCATCAATCCAACAGGTCTCCGACAAGATGGTTGAGATACTAGACAAAGAGACAGGAACTCT
>DALV01000113.1 GCA_002496905.1 Euryarchaeota archaeon UBA105
TAGTTCCTGATAAACGGATTACTAATGGAACTTGTAACCCGATCTTTTCTGAGACAGCAAGTACCGCTTTTGCAACAATATCACAGCGTTGTATACCTCCAAAGATATTGACTAATATCCCCTTGACGTTGGGATCTTCGAGGATTATCTCAAAGGCTTCCTGAACCTTGGCTTCATCTGCACCTCCACCGATATCAAGGAAATTGGCCGGTTCGCCACCGTAGAGTTTGATTACATCCATAGTTGCCATGGCTAGGCCAGCTCCATTGACTAAGCAACCTATGTCTCCATCGAGTTTGACGTAGGAGAGGCCGGCTTCGTTGGCGCGAGTTTCAGTAGGTTCTTCCTCAGAATAATCTCTCAATTCTTCCCATTCTTTGTGTCTAAATGAGGCGTTATCATCAAATCCAACCTTTGCATCAAGAGCAACTATTTCGTCAGATTTTGTACGAACCAATGGATTGATTTCTACCATTGAGCAATCGTTCGATACGAATAGATCGTAAAGACTTTCAATCATACCTACAAAGTCCTCTAATGCTGCACCAGAGAGGTCGAGAGAGGTGCCAAGGTCTTCCTTTTGTGAGTCTAGTAAACCAGTTGATGGATTTACCCAAATTTTGTGGATAGCTTCAGGAGTCTCTTCGGCAACTTCTTCAATATCCATTCCACCTTCAGTCGAGGCCATAATTAGTACTTGCTTTTCTTCTCTGTCTACCAATAAGGCGAGATAGTATTCATGTGCTATTTCGCAACCAGCCTCGACGTAGATATTACTGACTAATTTACCTGCAGGACCTGTTTGCTTCGTCACAAGTATGTGGCCGAGGATATTTTCTGAATAGGTTTCAACCTCATCCCGGGAGAATGCTATCTTGACGCCACCCTCCATTAGAAGCTCTCCAGAATTTGGACAATACAGGTTTCCTTTTCCTCGCCCACCGGCATGGATTTGGCTCTTAACAGCAACAACTTTTGAGCCAAGGGAATCGTAAGCCGCAAGTGCATCTTCAACAGATTTACAATGCACTCCTTCCTGTACCTTTACTCCTGCAGAACGAAACAATTTCTTCCCTTGATACTCGTGAATGTTCATGTCGACGCTCCGGCGACCCAACAATCGTCTTTCAACGATGCGCCTAACCAGTATGCACGAGGCGCCGGGGACACGAAGTGCTGAAAGTGGTAATTGCGCCCGCCCAACCATGGACGTAGTGGTTCTGGCGGGCGGGTTTGGCACTAGACTTCGTCCCTGGACGAATTCTATTCCTAAACCACTTTTACCAATTTTAGATAAAACAATGATTGAACACGTACTAGATGTACTTCCTGAATCCGAAGTGAACAAGGTGCTAATCGCTGCGGGTTATGGTATAGATCAAATGAGAGACTATTTCTCAAGGATAGAGGTTCCATATGAGGTAGTTATCGTTGAAGAAACCGAACCCTTAGGGACTGGAGGAGCAATTGCCAATTGTCGTCCACATCTATCTGATGGTACCTTTTGTGTGATTAATGGAGATTTAATTACAAGTTTGAAAGTAAAGGATATGTTAGAATTTCACAAGAAGAATGGTGGTCTAGCCACAATTTCACTTTGGCCTGTAGAAGATCCTTCGAGATTTGGAGTTGCGGATTATATCGAGGGAACTGGTAAAATAATGAGGTTCCAAGAAAAGCCTCCTATCGAAGAAGCATTCTCAAATTTAATCAATGCAGGAACCTATCTTCTTGAGCCCGAAATTTTCGATCATATGCCGGAGGGGCCGCATAGCATGGAGAGGGATGTATATGAGAAAATTGCAGAGAATGGAGTATTGAACGGATTCCCTTTCGAAGGCATGTTCGTAGATGCGGGCACTCCGGAATCATTTGTTGAGGCAACCCAAGCATGCATCAATTCTGGAAGATATTCCAAAGGTGGGACAAAGGGCAGTTCATGGTTTGGAGATAATATCATTAATTTAGGAAAAATAACCTCTAGTTCAGTTGCAGAAAATTCTCGTATTGGGTCTGGAACTACTGTAGAAAATTCAGTTATTCTTGAGGGTGCAAATATTGGAGTAAATTGTTTGATAAGGAATTGTCTCATTGGTAAAAATTGCATAATTAATGACGGCTCATCATTAGATAGTATTATTCTTGATAATGGTGCAACAATAGAGTGAATATTATGGCCTCGGGTTTCGGTAATATCGGATTCTCAGGTAAACTTAGGCCATCCCAAGTTGCATCTTCAGGCATAATCCGCAAGGAATTGGAAAATGATTCGAAAGAGTTACTCATTGTGGCTCCCCCTGGTTCAGGAAAGACCGTTCTTGGATTGTATGTGTGGTCTGATTTGGTAAGATTGCCAACTTTAGTTCTAAGCCCAAATTCGGCTATACAGGCTCAGTGGGTCGAACGGGCAAAGGAATTGTTCAATTTAGACGGTAGAGATGATGAGATTGGAACTGACCCAAAGAACCCTGGAATACTTACATCTCTAACTTACCAATCTGTTACTTTGCCAAAAAGAGGTGGGGATGATTTGGATCAATCCGCGATGGAACTTTGGATTAGCCAATTGATGACTCCGGTTAACGACTTAGTCGAGGCTGAGGATCGAGAAAGTGCCATATCTTGGATTGAAGATTTGGAAGAAAAAAACCCTGAATACCATGGAGAAAGGATTAGTCATTTCAGGAAAAAGGTACGAGATGACTTGTCTGAACATGGCAATGCTCTTTGGGTATTGCATGACTCTGCAAAAGCCAATTTAATGAGGCTCAAAGATGCTGGTGTAGGATTAATCATACTCGATGAATGTCATCATCTATTGGAGCATTGGGGGAGAGTTTTATTGGAAATTGTTGAATTTTTAGACAATCCAGTAGTTTTGGGTTTGACCGCTACTCCACCCGAGGTAACCGACGCTCCCAAAGATGAAAATCTGTATCTTGACCTATTCGGAGAGGTAGACTATGAGGTCCCAGTTCCCGCCTTGGTGAGAGATGGAAATTTAGCACCATACCAAGATTTAGCATATTTCGTAAGACCTTCAGATCATGAATTGAAATATATTGCAAATGTAACCAATGATTTCAAAGAATTAATCGAAAATCTAAGGCGAGGTCCTATCGATTCTAACGATAGGTTACCTGGTCTAGATATTTGGCTTGCCAGAACATTAGATGAGTTAGATTTACCAGCAGGTAAAGCATCAGATTGGACTTCATTTTGCAGAAGAGATCCCGGTTTGGCAAATTCTGCGAGAGGATTTCTAGTCCACTATGGGAGGAGTCTTCCAAGCGATGTCCCTCCTCCTGAATTACATATGGTTCGTTCAGGAGATAGTATGAGCACTTTGATTACTATTCTCGATAGATACATCCGTAATGGATTAATGCGATCAGACAACAAAAAAGATCACGCTCTGGCTGATGAAGCAAAACAAAAATTAAGATTACTTGGAGTGCAAATAACTGGCTCCGGTGCTAGATTATGTGCCTCGCCAATTGGAAGAGTGATGGCGTATGCTTCTGCAAAATATGATGCCCTTCGAGAAATTCTGACCGCTGAAATGCAAGCTTTGGGTCCTGATATCCGTGCGGTTATTGTGACCGATTTTGAGAAAACATCAGCCACCACGATAGTGGAGGGTGTTTTGGACAAAGAGGCAGGTGGGGCAGTTGCGGCTTACAGAGCGCTGCTACAATCCGAAGCAACGGATAGACTGAATCCTGTGTTGATGACCGGAACAACGGTTCTTGTTGATGATGATTTATTGCAGAATATTTTCCCCCGCTTTGAGCAATGGGTTGATGAAAGGGGGTTGGAGATTAAGTTCGATTATATCGAGCGAGGTGAATATTTTGAAATCCGTGGTAAGGGTAAGGATTGGCTTCCCAGATATTACACGATGATGATTACAGAATTATTCCAAGAAGGTGTAACTAATTGTCTTGTAGGGACCAGAGGACTTCTTGGAGAAGGTTGGGATGCGAGTAGAATCAATGTGCTGATTGATCTTACAACCGTCACTACAAGTATGAGCATCAATCAATTAAGAGGCAGATCATTCAGGCTAGACAAACTTTGGCCCGAGAAGGTCGCAAACAATTGGGATATTATCTGCCTTGCAGATGAATTTGAGAAAGGCTTCGATGATTATCTCCGATTCAAAAGAAAGCACAAACAACTCTACGGTGTTGGTGATGATGGTGCCATAGAAAAAGGAGTTGGCCATGTTCATGCAGCATTTACCGAGGCAAAACCAGAAGGCGTCTCAGAAACCATGAGTGTGTTTAACGAAGAGATGTTAATGAGAGCAAGAAATAGGTCTAGAACAAGGGAACTATGGGGTATTGGACAACCTTTCAATGCCGAACCAAAAGAGGCCGTAGAAATCAAAATGAATCTAGGGGGTGGATCGAGGGGTGGCCAATTTTACTCCCCAACTTCGATTGGCTTGGTAGAGTGGAATCATGATTCATTGGTACTTTCAATAGGAGAAGTTGTTGCTCTGACACTAAAGGAACTGAGATTGATTAACTTCGGGGCAGAAATTGGAGGTGGTTCCAGAAGTGGTGGTTGGATGCGAGCATATCTGAAAGAAGCCAATGAAGAGGAATCAGCAATTTTTGCATCAGCAATGCAGGAAATACTAGGCCCCCTAGATAATCCTAGGTATGTTATTCCAAGAGAAGTGAAAATAATCACAGACAATTGGTTCAGTAAAATGCTACCAGAAGTTCTAGCAAAATATGTTCGTACAAAGAAGAATAAGCTTGCAATGTTTCACTCAGTTCCAAGGGTACTCTGTAAAAACAAAGAAGATGCAGCTATTTTCCAACACTATTGGAATCAGAAAGTTAGTCCTGGGGCAGTTATGTATGGTCACAGTAAGTCCGGCAAAGAAATGGTTTCGAAAATTAAAAAGCAAGGCCTTGTACCACAGTCTTCGATAAATCAGAAGAATATTTTTCTCTGATTAATTCGAACAATTATGACACTCAATGCTATTTCCTGCGTGCTGTTTACAGAATCGATTTCGACAGGTATAGCACCTGAAGTCAAATGCAGTGACTGAATTTTCACAACCCGGGTGCCCGCAAGACTCTTCACCGGTTTTTGCTTTAGTCTCGTCATTTGATTTATCTACAGAGTAACCTTCTTCCCACCATTCGTCACCGATGATTTCTTCTTTCTTTTCCTCAACAACTTCCTCTTTGAGGCCAAGCACCTTGATCACGTAGGGGCTGTCGAAGAATCGTCCAGAATCCGACACACCCCATATTTCCGCGAGCCTCTGTCTTCCATCTTCTAGGGATATAATGTCCCCTCCTCGTGCTTGAATGTATGCGATTAATCTGTCATAGGCTCGAATGTAAGAGGGAGCCAGCTCACGGTTGAGATCTAGTGATTTTCTTGTTTTTCTTCCTTGATTGGATCTAGGTGAATAACTCCTCTTCCGTGGAACCTTGCCTTGCTCAAGTCCAACTTTTACTAGCATCACTATAATTGGTCCGAAAGCAAATAGGAATGCATAGAAAACAAAGTCATCTCCAATTCCAGTAAGTACGAAGATAGATAGTAAGGCTGCAGGAATGAAGAAAGCCAACTTGTTATCTGTTTGCTCATCCACAAAATTGATTGCGGACCATATTCCACTGAAGAATAGAAAAACAATTCCGAGAACAATTTCTAATCCTGCAGCTGACATAGCAATCACTCGATAGTGTGACCGCGGCGCTGTCCCGGCGCCGCGGCCGATGAGGTACCAAACCAACGTTGCGGTACGCAACAGCAGT
>DALV01000038.1:0-1145 GCA_002496905.1 Euryarchaeota archaeon UBA105
GAAGGTTGGATAACCACTAGATGAAGCCATGATGTGGTTTCGCCTATTTGTAGGTCCATCAGAAGGCCAGCCGCTAGAGGCACCCTCAAAGAAAGATATGTAGGTAAAATCATCTGTATTACTGTTTTTCAGGTTGACCAGTGAAGGAGATGCACTACCCATACAAGGTCCGCACCAATGTGCCCCAACATATTCACCAAAGACTGTGTGACCGGGGCTGACCGCAAATCTAGGCATTTCTTTTGCCTCTAATTGCTGCCTCTCAGTAGTCTCTTGCTCAATCATGAAATATCCCATTGAAGACATTGTCAAAATTAGTAGTGCGATTGTCAGGGTTGAGATTTTCTCTAACCGATCCACTAACATCATGAACAAATGGTGTAATCTCAATGATTTATACATAACCCTACAATGTCTCACATCAAAACACGACCCTTTAGGGGTCGTAGAATAAGGATAATCACGGGAATGTAGAATCGAAGGTATTGAATTAAATGACCGTTACAAGCAGTAATCATGGCAGGCTCTGAGGCGTCATCTAAAGACTCCAAATGGATGGCTCTGAGGGAAGATGATGGTAGAGCATATCTCGTCAACAATGTGCCCGGTGAAGTAAAAATAAAGGGGCTGGGAAGATTCGATCCTTCGGTACTTTTGGAAGGTTATTCACTGGGGGATAGAATCACTGTAGGACAGAAATCTTTGACCATAGTTGAAGCCGCTCTACCCGAGGCTCGAAGAAACATGAATAGAAGGGCACAAACAATTGGAATCAAAGACTCAGGATTTTTGATTTCTTGGATGGGAATTGGTACCGGAAGCCGTGTACTGGAAGGCGGACACGGCTCTGCAGGACTTGCGATGAACCTTGCGAATGTAATGGGCTCCAAGGGATATTTGATCTCAGTAGAAAACCGTCCAGAACACGCGGAAGTTGGCCGGAGTAATATGGAAAGACTGGCTGATTTTTCTACAGACTTTCCCTCTTGGAATTTATTGGAAATGGATTTACAAAATGCGGCTTCCGAAGTTGTGGGAATATGTGGTGATTTAGACGCTGCAATAATCGATATTGCAGAACCTTGGACCGTTGTGCCCGAAATTTCTCAAACACTCAGAATCGGAGGAAGGATTGCGTGCTATTG
>DALV01000038.1:1536-3200 GCA_002496905.1 Euryarchaeota archaeon UBA105
GGAGAAATTATCGAAAGAAGATGGTCAAAAGCCGGCAGGGGTGGTGTCCGCCCGGGCAATCAGCCAATGGGACATACTGCATTTTTGTTAATCGCGGCAAAGATTGCCAATGTTGAAGAGGAATGACCGTCATCAAAGAGTCTTCAGTTGACGATTTCCATCTCCGCTCGGACCTATCCAATCTGCAGGTTTGTTTCCAAGTATTTCCTCAATAGATTTCATTTCCTCATCGGTCAAAGAAAGGGCGACTTCGATACAACCCAAATTATCCCGAAGTTGATCTTCTGTAGTCGCTCCCAAAAGTATGGTCGATACATTTGGATTCTTCAAACACCAAGCAAGAGCGAGTTGCGCTGGAGTGCATCCTTTGCTGTTAGCAAGCTCAACTAACTTAGCCACTATCTCGAACTCGCCACGCGCCTTTCTTTCCTCCAAATCCTGCAACATCCAGTCGTAACCTGATTGTGTTGGGCGTGAATCTTCAGGAATACCATCAAGATACTTACCGGTTAGGAATCCTGACCTAAGTGGACTCCAAATCGTAGTTCCAATCGAATATGGTGGGTTGTAAAGAGGGAAGTATTCCTCTTCGAACCTCTGCCTGTGAAGCATATTGTACTGTGGTTGTTCGAATTGAGGAGGCTCTAGACCTTCGCTCTTCGCAATCCAATATGCTTCGGTAATCTGTTGCGCGGACCATTCACTTGTTCCCCAAGCGGTTGCTCTACCAGAACGGACAATGTCGGTCATGGCCCTGACGACCGTTGCAGTTGGTGTGAATGGATCTGGCCTGTGACAAAATACCATGTCGACATAATCCAATTGCAATCTTTCCAAACACTTGTCCATACCTTCACGACAATGCTTGATAGAAAGTCCTGATTCATTTACTCCTGGGCCACCCCAGAATATCTTAGTGGTAATCACCAATTCTGAACGCCTCCAAAGTTCGGCATCTTCTGATTGTAATTCTTTCAGTGCCATACCAAATATTCTCTCAGCCTCTCCATTTGGATTACCGTAAGCCTC
The DNA here is from genome assembly GCA_002496905.1 of Euryarchaeota archaeon UBA105. GTDB lineage: Archaea > Thermoplasmatota > Poseidoniia > Poseidoniales > Thalassarchaeaceae > MGIIb-O1. The sequence continues at coordinate 2,566 of DALV01000038.1, forward strand.
TGCATGATCGAAACAATTGACTCCCGCTTCACGGGCGATTCGCATCAACTCCTTTGCAGATTTCACTCCTGCATCTCCTGTCAGTCTATCTTTGACTCCATAGGTTGCCCAGAAACCATAGGATAGAACCGAAACTTGGATTCCAGTATTGCCCATCATTCGGTAGTACATCGAGTCGTTGCCCATGCCTCTGTGTCGGGCATCGACTACTCAAGCATTAGCACGTAGCAAAACTGACTTTCGATTTGATTCATAAATTGAGGACCGGACGCAACGGCATGCGCGACAGTAGCGACTGGCACCCCACCGCGTTTCGTACTCACACAATTGGACAAGTTGTTAGTAATGGGGCAGATATGATTGGAGAACAAGTCTCGGTTGCCGGATATGCAGAAACGGTTCGGGGAAGAGGTGCAATCGCTTTCCTAATGTTGCGTGATGGAACAGGGTATATCCAAGCATTTCTGAAAAAGGACAATATGGACGAAAATGCGTTCACTGCAGTCCAATCAGCCTCGCGTGAATCGACCGTTCAGGTCACTGGAACAGTAGCTCAAAAGCGACCTCCAAAGGTCCCTGAAGGCGAACCTACCCCTCCTCCTGAATACGAGATCAACGTAACCGAGGCAACCATA
>DALV01000005.1:0-355 GCA_002496905.1 Euryarchaeota archaeon UBA105
ACTGATGACATTGCCTCGAAGGTTCCTTCTTCGGCGAATCCCGTCATACTTGTAGACATATTCGTTGGCGTTTTTCTTGACATATCTCTTGCCCTTGTAACCAACCCCAGGGGATACTAGTACCGACTTTACTCCTCCACCATCTAGGTCAGGGCGCATTGGTCGGCCTGTGACATCCGAGCCACCAGTGATTTGTAACTTATATCCAGTAAGTGTTTGGTCGCCATCTCCGACGAACATTCCATCGACCGAATCGCCGATTTTCTTCCCCAAGAAATGGTTGTAATTTGCACCTGTGATATCTACCGAGTATGCTCGATGGTCGACGGTCCCATTAACCACCGCCTTGAACGCC
>DALV01000005.1:775-4801 GCA_002496905.1 Euryarchaeota archaeon UBA105
CTCTCAATTCTGCTTTCGATAGTTGCAGGTGCAGTATTGTTCATCGTGATGTGTTGAGTTCTACCTCTTCCAACGTTTGTATTGGCTGCCTTAGTTTCGATTAGTCCTTCGGTTTCCAACGTCTTCAGATGCTTCCAGAAAGTAGTGTAACTCCGCGGTTTCACCTCATATTCTTCACAGACTAGTAAGTATAGCTTGTGAGCATCTCCGCTTGAGACGTATTCTGCCTTCTTCAAACGCCTACAGATACCTAGCAAAGACAATTTTTGATGTTGCGATAAATTGTCAACCGAACTCGGTTCAAGTGATGCCTTTCTCAAGGTACTAGGTCTCACGTCATCAGGCAGGACTTCACCACGACCATCTTTTTCGGTTCGGCGAATGGCTGCATCTAGCAATTCAATAGCCATTCGCGCATCTCCTGACTCAGAAGCGAATTGGCCGATTTTAGTCAGAGTTTCTTCAGCTACAGAACCAGTCTTACAGGCCACATCTACTCTCTGTTTGGCGATTCCAGTTAGTGTCTCAGCGTCGTAGGATCGCATCTCGACAATATTCGATTGCCCCAAGCGCGAGATAATCGCTGGTTCAAAGAGCTTCATCAAAGACAAATTCTGACTAACCAGAATCATCGAAATCGTTCCTTGATTTTCTTTTCCTTCGTCGATTCGCAATAATTTGTAGATTAGATCTGATTGATCACGATTAATCAAGACATCTGCCTCATCCAAAATCAACAGAAGATGACTATCGTGTGTAATCAGATTTCTTCGAATAGACTGGATGATTTCACCTGGGCTAAATCCTCTCTCTGGATGCCGTTCGTCGAGGCTGAGTGCAATCTGTTGCAAGACCTGTGGTCCAGTTGGGTGATTGCGACAGTTGACGTGTGTTATGACGACTTTTCTCCTTCCTTCGAGATGACGTTGGATATCTTCTGCAAAGCGACGGGTCAGAACAGTCTTTCCTGAGCCAACCGGTCCCATGACAACCGCTTGACAACTGGTTTCATGGTTCTGAACTTGCGAGAAAATACCCGCCATCTCGCCTAATTCTTCGTCTCGACCTATCAGAGATGGCGGAACCCAGTCGTACGACAAGGGGGCCTTATCCAGCAGGACTTTGCCTGCTCCGATGCGGTCGAGGTATCCTGCCATTCAAGGGAGTCGTGCTCTCGCCGTTCTTAGAGATATTTGCTCCAACGCGCGCGCACACAGGCGTCTGTGACCCGCGCGCGGTAGAACTCAATCAATCCCGATTATGGAATTTCATCGAATTGGTAACCATTTTCCCATTGCTTTTCGCCTAGGGCTACTTCCAATTCGAAGGGAGTGATTAGTGGTTTAGCATATTTTACCGCGTCATCGATTGCTATACGCGGGCAGGCTGTATTGACAAAGGCATCAACGGGATAGAAGTCGATTAGTTCAGGGCCGACGTGGTCTAGCGCTAGAAGGTATCCTTTGCGTCCATGTTTTTCGAGAAGCCGCTTCATTCTGATAGCGAGATTGCGTCGCATTTGACCAGGCTTCTCGCCGATGAGGATACCGAATGACTTTGCCTCATCGACAGAGAAAATCAATCCCATTCTCTGCCTTAGAATTCGTTCGATGCGATCAAAGGATAATTCGCTGGCTTCTCCAGTGTAAGGGTCTAGTAAGGCAAGTGGTTTGCCGGTGTGCATGACTAATCCAATAGGGTGAAAATCTCCAGAACCTAGGAAGATGTAGTGACCAATCGAGGGGTCATCTCCAGAGTAATTGCAACCTAGAACTTGTCCTGGGAAGGTCAAACGCGCGCCTCCGGTAGGAATCTCCACCTGAAATCCAGCATTCTCAAAACGCTCTTTGTACTCTTCAAGAAGGTGAAGGTGTTGAATAGAGCCCACCAGTCCTAATTTGGTACCGGACAAAGGAGCGACTCTACCTACTGCATCGAGGAATCGGTCTTTTGCTTCATCCTCGCTGAGGTCGAAAGGAGTTGATGCCTCGGCCAGCCTAGCTTCTGCGATTGCTTTGTGTCGAGCTAGGATAGGAATAACCGGGTCAATTTCAGGGTCTCCATCGTAAGTTACAGGGATGAAATGAGTTGGCATTCCAGAATCGATATTCATTGCACTGTGACCCATATGTGCGACTAATTCAACGCCCATCATACGCATTTTATCATGAACTAAATCACATGCTCCATAGCAAGGGTCTGCGGCCAAGACGACCTTTGCTTCGGAGTCCCCTTCAATCGAGTCCATCATCTCAAGAGCCTGCATTTTCAGACCCTCTGGAACTTGCAACGCCACCAAGCGATGGTCGTTGTCTTTGATCCTCTCGACTAGGTCGTCAAGCTGAAAGTCATGACGCTCCATGTCCATGATAACCGACTTGCCGTCCTGAGTTTGGTATTTGAGCGGTTTCATAGTTCTTCGCGGAGCTCATGAACACGAGGAATGACTTCTGTTGCGAATAATTTGATTGATTCCATAGAATCTTCATGCGGTAATGTGCCATTACTGTATTTCATGTCAAACCGATTAATACCAAGTTGTTCGGAAACTTTGACTATTTTTTGGGCGACGGTTTCCGGTGAGCCAATGAATAATGCACCATCTTCACTCGCTCCATATTCGAATTGGTCGTATTGCATCGGTGGCCACCCACGCTCTCTACCTATGCGCGCGAATAATGCTTGATGGTGAGGCCAAACCATCTTCTTAGCCTCAGCGTCAGTTTCGGCGACGAATCCCGGACAATGTACCGCAACTTCCTGATTTTCATGTCCAAACTTTTCCATAGATTCATGATACAAATCAACAAACGGCCTGAATCTAGATGGCGAACCACCGATTATTGCAAGCATGAGTGGGAAGTCGTATCTTGCAGCGCGAACTACAGATTCTGGACTTCCACCAACGCCCACCCAAGATTTCATTCTCGCCGCTTCGATTTTTGGAAAGACATTTTGATTTTCAAGGGGGGTTCTAGTACTTCCTCTCCAATTTACCTCACCTCCGTCCCTTAATTGAGAAAATATTTCCAGTCTCTCCTCAAAGAGTAAATTGTACTCGTTTAGATTGTATCCAAAAAGAGGGTAGGATTCTGTGAACGACCCTCTTCCTAAAATCGGTTCTGCTCGTCCATTAGATAGCGCATCAACTGTGGCAAATCGCTGGTAAACTCGAACGGGATCATCGGTACTCAGTACGGTGACCGCAGTATTGAGTCTAACATTCTCAGTTCGAGTTGCTAATCCTGCCAACAGAGTTTCTGGCGCAGAAATTGCAAAGTCCGCTCTGTGATGTTCCCCTACTCCAAATGCATCTATACCTAATTTGTCTGCCAAAACTGCCTCATTTAGCACGTTACGAATAACATCCGCATCATGCAACATTGACCCATCTGCGTCCTTTGTGACGTCCCCGAAGGTGTGTATTCCGAACTTAATCGGCCCTGAATCAAGATTAGGCTCACCCATTGAATGTGTGTGCTATGGCGGCTATATTCAAATCATTGGTCTCAACGACGATACCTAATCGTCTAAATTTCAACCGACTATCTCGACCTTTCCGTCGATGATATCTATTCTAGCAAGTGATCGAATCGGCCAATGTGGCTTCTCACGGTTCAATCTCTCTCGCCCATCGCCCTTTTCGATAGCGATGACAATATCCTGTAAGATAACTCCCATATCCTCTAGTTGTTGAATGAGAGGCTCAAGAGTTCCACCTGTAGAAATCACGTCATCAACGATTACGATTCTTTCTCCAGCATTGATGTCGTTGATGTAGACTGTGGATTGAGAGTACCCGGTTGCCACGTCAACGCGAGTTTCGCCTTCCATCCCATACGAGCGCTTGCGGACAACCACCGTTGGCTTTCCAGTAGCATCTCCGACCGCTGCAAGAAGTGGCAACCCCATCGCTTCAACGCTAACGATTAGGTCGACTTTAGACCAATCTACACTAGATACGATTAGGTCGCGTGTTGCCCGAAGAACATCGGGGTCCATTCGAGGAATTCCATCCGAAATTGG
>DALV01000005.1:5170-7308 GCA_002496905.1 Euryarchaeota archaeon UBA105
TCTTGCAGAACAGTTAGAGGATCTGCGGATCCCATTTACGATCAGCCTCAAACTAATCCCATTTCACGAAGTTGCTCGTGACCTTTCTTGACTCGAATAGTGGTTGGGCTTGGGAACTTCATTCCAGCCTTTCGAAGGGAGTCTCGAGCAGCCAAATAAAATTCAGGGCTTGTTTGAATCGAAATTATGACGTCGTTCTTCTTGACGCGCGCTGCAGTTCCAACATTCTTTCCAAAAGATAGGCGCATACCCTGCGATACCCTATCTGCTCCAGCGCCAGTAGCTTGCTTGTTCTCACGAAGAATGTTGTGAGGGTACTTGTGTACTCGGAGAGCATAGCCCATATCTCCAGAAGCGTCTCTGATAGTTGAGTTGGACACCATTCGAGCGGCCTCGAGTGCTGTGTGTCGGATTTGTACAGCATTGTCTACGGTTAGTTCGACTACTACCTCGAATCCTCCTGCTTCGGCTACCTTTCGGTTACCCATGTGATAGCGTAGAATTCGGTTATTTGGGACACCGCCAGTATACTCTCGACGTGTGTATGCCTGACCCTTGACCTGACGATACATCTTTGCTGGCTTGCGTGCCATATCAACTACCTCGGACTCGGCCGACCTACCTGCCGTATTTAACGATAGGTGCAGCCCCTACGGGGCTAATAAAGCCGGTTAATCAGCCCTCAACCTATCACTTTCGCGCTGAACCATTCTAACGCCCACAACAATTAGGATGAATCCAAGGAATAGAGTCCATCCTAAATTCTCATCAAGTAGCAAAACGCCACCTAGCACTCCGAAAACCGGCATTAAGAAGATGTATGAGGCCGCAGCGGTTGCACCAAGTTTCTCAACTCCAATAGCAAACCAATAGTAAGCTAAGACAGTAGAAATAGCAGCGAGATAAATGATAGCATACCAATCATTTTCGGTCGGCTCAGGGATTCCGTATTGCCAAGTTTCCCAAGCCGCCAATGGCGTGAGTAGGACAGTTCCAATTAGAGAATACCATACAACAATTTCCAATGTTGTCGCATCTTGTTCACCATTTCTTTGTTCCATCATTCGCTTGGTATTATTGGTGGTCATTGCCCAGCATAGAGCGGCTAAAAGAATCATAAAATCACCAAGAATTCTATCTTCAAATGGGATATCAGTATTCGGACTCCATCCGGTAACTACAGCTACTCCGATGAAGCCACAGAATAGGCCGAGAAACATTCTGCGAGTTATTTGTTGGCCAAGCATAGGAGCGGCCAATAGTACTGTGAATACTGGATTGAAAGTAATAATCAACGAAGCATCACCAGCAGCAGTGAATCGCATTCCATTCATGAAAAATAACTGATAACCCAGAACACCAGTTATCGCAATCAAAGTCAACGTTCTCCATGTTTGTCGACCAGAAGGAAGCCAATTGACTTGCTTTCCTTTCAGAGCACGGCCAGCAAACCAAGCATAGAACAAAACCATGGTTAGGACATACCGAAGCCAAGCACCAGTCATTGGAGGTAATCCTAATGCCAGTATTCTTCCGACTGCCCAGGCCATTCCCCAAGAGAAAACAACTAGGATCATTAGTCCGTGGACGCCAAGTTGTTTTCCATTACTCATCTAAAGCGCCGAACCTGATGGTGAAGCCTCTAGGTCAAATACTGTCCTAAAGTCAAACCAGATGTCTGATAACCCGGTCCCAAGCCATCACTACAAAGACAGCAATTGTAGAAATCAACCAAATATTGTAGGCTGGTTTTGGAACTTGAATTTCTTTTCCTTCGATAATTCTAGGGATAATTGAACGTAAAGAGAAGTAAACAAATGCAATGTAAACAAGAGGAGTTCCTAGATTAAAATCAATAGCGGCTTGATAGTCAATATGAGTCATAGCAACAAATCCTCTTGTCATCCCACAAAACGGGCATTGATGGCCAGTCAAATGGTACCAAGGACATAGATTCAAACTGTCAACTTGACCATGTGGGAGAATGGCAGAAGTAATGAGGGCGCCAGATGCTATTACGCCCTCAAAGTCTTCTTTTGATAATGAAAAAGGATTGAATTTAGGCATATTTTCCACACTTCTTCTATAATGCCAATTGGCTTACAGTCAGCCGATGCCGGAGATTCATTTAAACCTAA
>DALV01000120.1:0-3856 GCA_002496905.1 Euryarchaeota archaeon UBA105
ACTGACGAGGATGACGACGGCGACGGAGTCGACGACGCCTCCGATGCGTTCCCACTAGATCCATTCGAAACTGTAGACTCAGATGGCGATGGTCAAGGTGACAACTCAGACGCTGACGACGACGGTGATGGAGTCAACGATGGAATAGACGACTTCCCAATGGACTCAACCGAATGGGTCGACAGTGATGGCGATGGAATCGGTGACAACACAGACGCGGATGATGACGACGACGGAGTTGCAGATAGCGACGACGCGTTCCCATTGAACCCACAAGAATCCTCTGACTACGATGCTGATGGTGTTGGAGACAATGCTGACACAGACGACGACGCTGACAGTGAGCCTGACGTAACCGATGCGTTCCCATACGACATCAACGAGTGGGATGACACTGACGGAGACGGCACTGGTGACAATGCAGACACTGACGATGACGATGACGGATTCTCAGACGCTGACGAAGATGCTTGTGGCACAGATACATTGCTTGCATCTAGCATGCCTAGTGACGCTGATGGCGATGGAATCTGTGACGCATTAGACACTGACTTCGATCCAACACAATCTGATGGAAATGAGACCAAGTCTGGATTCGACAGATTCCAGGATAACCTACCTGGATTCACAGCGGTCATCTCCAGCCTAGCTCTTCTAGGAGCAGCAATTGGTGTCGGTCTGTCAGGCCGCAGAAAGAACGACTGAACCTAGTTCAGTTAACGCAAAACCCGGGCCGGGGATTCCGGTCCTCGGCTCGGGACCTTTACTTCCTTGTGCGTAAGCCATGTTAGTGATGGATTACACACAATCATCATAAGACGATGCAACCGGCTTCGATTCGTAGGTGACCAAATGCCCGGAACAACCCGTGTAGAAATTAGAACTCTAAAGGTAGGAAGATACGTTGCTATAGACGAAAGCGCGTTCAAAATTCTGAGTATTTCCAAATCAAAGCCTGGTAAACATGGTAGTGCCAAAGCACGACTTGAGCTGGAAGATTTATTCACTAAGCAGAAGAGATCTCACGTCGGAACTGTCACCGATAACATCCAAGTTCCATTGTTAGAGAAAGGATCAGCCATCATTACTCACGTTCAGGGTAATGAGGTTCATGCAATGGACAATAAGACATACTCTAACCTAATTTTGCCCACAGAAGAAGGACTCAATTTGGAACCCGGTGGCGAGATTCAGTGGGTAGAGGCCATGGGCCGCTACAAAATCACTCGAGATCACTGATATGAGCGACTCTGCTGCAATTCCTCTGCACGCTTGGTTAATCATGGGTGTAGCATTATTCGCAGTCTCAAGTGCTGGTGCAGTCTTTGAAATGATAGAGGATGTTTCAGGACTTAGCAAGGCAGCATGGAGGTTACAAGCTACTTCATTAGTGCTATTCCCTGGTTTTTTGTTGCAATATCAGAAAGCAGAGGGTTCTCTCAAATTGCGTTGGAAAGAATCTATGCATTTGTTAGCATTCTCAGGGTTTTGTTTAGCCTTACATTTCGGCACTTGGTTAATGTCGCTCGATAGAACAACTCTTACTCACTCTCTTCTATTCGTAACCGCTCACCCGTTGGTCATTATCATTGGACTATGGTTACTCCGTAAACCAGCAACAAAGCTGCAATCAATTGGGGCATTAGTTGGTTTCGTTGGGGCTGCTGTTGTAGTTGGTGGTGGCGCTAGTGAGAGCGGAGTGAGTCTTTATGGGGATTTTCTTGCTTTCATGGGCGCAGTGACCATCGTTGGTTACCTAGCTATAGGTCGAATGGTTAGGGGATGGATGCCGCTGTTTCTCTACGCATTTCCGGTCACATTGATTTCTGCCATAGTCCTAACATTATGGGCAATCATAGTGGAAGATTTGACATTCAACCTAGATGAAATGTCTGGTGCATTCGGTTGGCTAAGTGTCACATGGATACTCTATGTTGGATATCTTGCTTTAGGTCCTGGTCTACTAGGACATACGGGAATAAATGCAGTATTGCGCTGGATCCCTCCGTTGACGATTTCTATGATTTTGATTATGGAACCCGTAATTGGTTCAATTATAGGGTGGGTTGTAGGTGTGGATTCTATTCCTCAACTATGGACTATAATCGGAGGCTCATTGATGATATCCGGTTTAGCATTAGTCACATTCGGCTCTGAATCACAGGAAGCCGCACAACCCTCCGATTGATGTAGTGCTTGCCTGTGGGCGGCTTGTGTCCAAGCCTTGCCTTCTGTTGACCAACGATGATGGCATAGAGGCCGTTGGTTTACACGCCTTAATTCGGGCTTTACACCAAAGAGACTTTCCAATCGTAGTCATAGCCCCAGCTACTGAACAATCGGCTACAAGCATGAGACTTTCATTGGGTTCTAATTTGAAATTCGAAGAAAGAGAAGATATTGCTGATAGCATCTCTAAACCCGACGGTCCACCTTTGCGTATGTTTTCGTTGGATGGATCACCATGCGATTGTGTTATCGTAGCGATCGATGGAGGTTTAGACCATTGGGTTCCAGAAATGAAGCCAGCATTGTGTGTTTCTGGAATTAATCAAGGTCCAAATCTGTCAGTTGATGTCATGCATTCAGGTACAGTTTCTGCAGCACGAGAATCCGGTCTCTACGGTCTTCCTTCAATTGCAACCAGTTTGTGCACGTATGAACACTCTAATTTCGAGGAGGCTGCAAATGCAACGGCAGATGTTATTGAGGCAGCTGTAGCAGTATTGCCGTCAGTGGCGGAGAATATGCTCCGGCCAAACGGGTCGACTAAACCAATAACTGGAGCAGATATCAATGAACAAATCCTTTCTGAATTTAAGCAAGGTAATCTAATGTTGAATATTAACGCCCCGAAGTCTTGGACGAATGGATTCCAAACAGTTTCGCTTGGAGCTCGGTGGTATCACAATGCAATTGGTTTGACTAATTCTGAAAGGAATGGTGTTGCTTATGGGTTCAAAGCAGCACAAATTCAAGATGAAGATATTCCAAATACAGATTGTAATGCTGTAAACAGCGGGGCTGTTGCAATTACTCCGTTATCCTGCTGGCCAGTAAATCATCCTCTCGGGATTTCTCAAGATTTACTAGAAAAGGCTACTACTAGCGGAGCAAACGGAATTCCATTTTGGTTAGAAAATTGATTTATCATCTATCCAAAGTATGTTGAATTATAGTAATACAAGCATGTCCTTGTAGCCATTTCTCGCCCAAACTAATTTTTGGAAAATCTGTTATTTGTTGATTATCTGTTTCTGAAAATGGTAGATGATCGGATAGAATAAATCCTAGATTTTCATTTCCTTCTAATGTTTCTAGTGCTTGCCCACCAGCGTCAAGGACATGGGTCGAAATGCCTTCCTGATGCCATTCAGTTAGCGTCTCTGCTAATCCTCCACCCATGTCAAAAATTCCTTGTGTGACCTCATCTAATACTCCAATTGGTGGAACCGGTCTTTTCAGGATGGCTTTGATTTGACCGGCGATTGAACGTTCATCTGGCCTTACGCCTGACAGTGTTTCACCATTGAACCAGATTCTCCTGTCTGGACCTGGTCCTCCACACAGATGCAAAGTTATGTCGGTATCACGCCTAATTCCGTGCGAGACAAAAAGCGCAGCATTTACCGCTCTGACCAATACATCCGTTCTGCCCGAACCGCCAGCCAAGTCATTCAGGTTCAATTTGCCCGAACTAGGCGCTAGATGGCCAATGATGGCGAAGCGCCTTTGCAATCCATCACCTCATATCTAGGTCTAAATCATCGACATCCATCATCGATTGCATTTGCTTTCTCATGCGCCTATCTCCTTTCATACCACGCATCATTTTCTTACTACGATTCCATTGGTT
>DALV01000120.1:4269-4413 GCA_002496905.1 Euryarchaeota archaeon UBA105
TTGAGTCATCGAATCCATAATAACACGATACTTAGCTAGATTACCTTGCATCTGCTTCTTTTGTCCAGCGGACATAGAACCCATCCCAAACATTCCGTCGGGTAGGTGTGAAAGTATTCTATCTACAGTGCCGATTTTACTCAT
>DALV01000098.1 GCA_002496905.1 Euryarchaeota archaeon UBA105
GGGGTCTCCATCTAAATCGACACCTACAGCTATGGCTTTCATTAGGAAAACGATAGATACTGCTGTGGTTTGATTTACTTGATTGCATTTTGCTTCCAGTTCCTCTATTCCGACCAATCTTGAATAAGGGTCATTCCTCTTTAGGTCGGTATTGAATATTTCAGGTGAGGCTGATACATCTGCATCAATCAATAAAAATCCAGGCTGACCAGCCTCAAATTCAGTAGAATATGTTTTCATTTTGTCAACAGCGCCGACTCCTTCGGGGGCCATCTCAAGTAAATCGACGTTTTCCTCAACATTAGGTCTGCTGTATCCTGCAGAGATTAATATCGCTACTAGAAATACGCTGAGTGTTAGTTTAGTCCAATTTATTGGAACATTGACGGCAGATACGAAGGCTTTGGGTGGTGGGTGAGAGGGTTTCTTTAGGTCCAACATCATTGTCAGGTTGGGAACCATCACCATTGTCATAATATATACAACGACAATACCCATTGCGAGTGAATAACCTACAGTTTGTATTGGTTTCATAGGGGTTAGTGCTAATGATATGAATCCAATGATTGTAGTTATCGCAGATAGTAAAACTGCCCTACCTGTTGATTCCAATGCTTCAGCCATTTTTTCTCTTGGTGTCCCTTTGGATTCTGCGTACCGATTAGTTATGTGAAGACCATACGAAACTCCCAATGCTAGCACAATTGGCCCTACGATAATCACAGTCATTGTGACTTCGTAATTTGTCCACCCGATTATTCCCATAGTGATGAAAACTGAGCAAAGTGTTGGTAGCCCTGCAATAACTAACACCTTAAACCCTTGAACAAATCTTATTCTTCCAGTCTGGAACAAATCACAGTGGAATAGGAATAATCCGAGGGCTACGAAAACAACCCCTATAGGGAATACATTCCAAAATAAATTGAATGATTCCTCTGTGACGGCGTTTGTAATTGGAACCGGTCCTGTAAGGGTCATGGATAATCCTCTTTGGTCCCAGTCATTTGCTTCGCTTAGGCCGATGATTCCCAATTGAGTATTCTCTATAAATTCAGAAATGGTAAGCTCATCTCCGTTATCGTCCTTTAGTTGATCAGAAATACCGATAATTACAACGGCTCGATTCCAACCAAAACCAGACTTATTTCCAATTTGTACCTCGTTTTCCCATGTTCCTACATCTCTGACCAACTTATTGAGTGCATTAGGCGGCATCTCATCTAGGATTTGATCCACCCTAGCTTGGTCATCAGGTATAGCGTAATTTCCGAAAAGATCCTCATTATCTTCAATTGTTTGATTAATAAAATCGGAAATCGTTGGATCATCCACTGCCTCGGAAACTGCCGATCCAAAAGATGTCGCTACCCTTCCGGCTGAGGAATTTACTTCTTTGATAACAGTAGATATTGAAAGCACATAGATTACATTGTCCAGTCCCTTATCGTTTTGAATTGGATTTAGTAGATTTTCTAGCTTCTCTATTTGTTCTAGGGTTGAAACTTCTGTAATATTTCTGCCAGAACCATCCACGGCTTCCCTAGTCCCATCATCATTCTCAATATAGACGATTTCTGATTCTACGTAAATTACCATGACATTGGTAGTCCACCCATCGACGTCCTCTACCTGTTTCAATAACGCCGAAACATCAGAATCTTGAGGGAGATATACTTCTAAATCACCATTAACATTCATAGATGATTTTCCTTCGATGGGGCAAAATCCATCGGGATTCGTTAATGACTTTCTACAATCTACCAAACCCGATTCCCAAGAAAAGAAAGCAGTAACTATGAGGCAGAAAATAACCGTGATAACGGGGAACTTTGTCAAGAGGTCTGTAAAATTGAGATCAGAGGAAACTCTACGAAATTGGTTCTTCGAACGTCTTCCGTAACTCTCTAATGAATTTTTATCAACGTCTAATTTGGAGTAGATTTCTCGACCTTTGTCAGTCGCTTGTTTTACGAAACGGGATGCAATGTTTCCTTGCTTTTCGTCCTCAGACAAGTCCTACCAACTCCTTGCTAGGTTTCGCCTCATCACCGAAGGTGCTTGAACCCGACGGCTATTAGTGGGTCGGAAAATATCGTTCTAGATGTTAGTTAATGATTGGGAACCGTCAAGAATGAGAGGTCATAGGGTAAACTGTAACTTGTGGTGGATGTGTCTATGGGGACTCCTTTGATTGAAGATAAAAGATGGTCTATAGACCTCGAGAAAAGGATTCAAGAGGAACACTATTCAAACTCCGAAGTTTACAACCAGAGGTATGCGTTCAACCCTAAATCAGGTAAGGAGATTTTCGTAGTAGATACCCCTCCACCTTACCCCAGTGGCACATGGCATATCGGTGCGGTTGCTCAATATTCAATGATTGATGTAATTGCTCGAAGTCAAAGGCTGTTAGGTAAGGAGGTCTACTTCCCCTGGGGAGTTGATCGCAATGGTATCAACATCGAATTTACCGTTGAGAAAAATACCGGCAGAAAGATGAAGACGTTTGAACGGGCTGAATTTTTGGATTTATGTCGGGATACAATAGAAGAATACACTCAAGCGATGAGGGAGACGGCAGCTAGAGTAGGGCTTTCCTGTGACTTTGACAAAGAATATCTTACAGATTCTAATGAATATAGAGGGGTATCCCAATCTATTTTTGTCGACCTATTCAAACGGGGTGACATTGTAGAAGATCTTCGGCCTAATATTTACGATCCCGTTGAAGGTACGACAATCGCTGATGCTGAGGTAGAAAGATTGCGTCGAAAATCAAAATTAATCGATATTCGATGGACCACTGAAGACGGCGATGACGTTGTTATATCAACTACTCGCCCCGAATTAATTTGTGCTTGTGGGGTAGTTGTGGTTCATCCCGACGACGATAGATATCTGCATTTAATCGGCAAAAAGATTGTACTTCCCGTCGACACCGAAGGGCGTTCAAAATCCGTTGAAATTACCACTCATCCTTCAGTTAAATCGGATTTTGGGTCAGGGGTATTGATGGTTTGTTCCTTTGGTGACCAAAACGATGTTGCTGTATTCCGGGAACTGGGTTTAACACCATTTCAAGCAATTGACCTGGAAGGCAATATGACCGAGGTCTCCGGACCTTATGTTGGAATGAAAGTTGCAGAGGCAAGGGAGAGAGTAATCGAAGACCTTTCTTCGGCAAATAAGATAGTCAACATCATCGAAAAGGAACAGGATGTACCAGTTAGCGAGAGAGGGAAAAACCCCGTAGAAATTATTCTCCTAAAGGAATGGTATGTTCGACAGACACACATCCAAGACCGTATGCGTGAATTAATTGAAGATATGGAATTTCATCCAATAAGGAATAAACAATTTTTATTAGATTGGATGGATAATATCAGCATCGATTGGCCAATTAGTCGTCGAAGGTGGTATCACACAGAAGTTCCGATTTGGTATTCCGAAGACGGTGAGAAAATTATCACCCCACCAGCTGGAGTTTATGTTCAACCTTGGAGAGAAAATCCTCCCTCTGGAAGTAGAGTTTTACACAGAGAAAGCAGAGAAGACCTAGGTAGTTGGAATGAGCTTTCTTCCCAATTAGGACAAGTTATTGGTGAGGAGAAAGTATTCGATACTTGGATGGATTCGTCTAACTCTAACTTGTATGTTTCGGGTTATCTCTCCAATCCAGAATTATTCTCAGAAGCCTTCCCTACAGGTATAAGGCCTCAGGGTAAAGAAATAGTTCGAACATGGCTGTATTACACTCTCTTGAAGAGTTCCTTGTTGTTAGATTCACCCGGATTCAAACATGTTTGGATCGATGGTTTGGGTATGGACCCTTGGGGTAGAAAGATGTCTAAATCCCTCGGAAATGGCATAGATGCGAATTCGGTTCTAGAATGTGGGGCTGGCGGTAGGACGGGCTCTTGGAAAATTAGAGGCCCAGATAAGGTAGTAAATCTGAGAGCCAATAAGATTGGTTCAGAATGCTTCCGTTTATGGAAAGCCTGTGATGCCCAAGTCGGTGACGACTTCCAAATCAACCCAGAAGATATTGAACAGAAATACTTCGGAGTTTTGACAAAATTATTCAATGTAGCTAGATTTTCTAGTCAGTTCGAGGTGCCCAATGGATTAGAGGAATTACCTACGAATTTAGCACCTGAGGACGAATGGATCCTTAGTGAATTTCAATCGGTGATGCAGAGAGTTGAGAAAGCATGGCAAGAAATTGACATATACACAGCTGCTCAATCCCTGAAAAATTTCTCAACCGGAGTACTTGCCAGTCATTGGCTTGAGATGGTTAAATCTAGATTATACGATGGAGATAAATCAGCCGCTTGGGCCTTACATAGAATAGTTAGAGACTTATTGGACGCCTTCTCCCCGATTTGTCCATTTTTCTGCCATTACCTTTCCTCTACTCTGTACGATAGGTCAGCAGTAGAGGCAGATTCTTTCCCTACAATCTCCCTTAATTTCGAATTAGACGGCTGGACAGAAATTTCTGAATCAGTTATGGTTTTTAATTCAGAAGTTTGGCGGCTGAAAAAGGAACAAGGGCTATCTCTTAATTCACAAATTTCAGATGTAGATGTGCCTGATAATTTACTCGCACTCAAAGTTCCTTTGACAAGGATGCATAAATTGACCGACTAAATTACGAAGGGTATCAGAGCTTTACGATCCACAGGGTAATCTGAAAACTCCTCTTTGTACCACCGGTGGTGAGCAAATGCTCGGGGTGCTAAGTTACAGAATGTCCAGATAGCGAATGTAAAGCCCGCTAGTGACCATGTCGCAATTGCAAATCCAATCCATTCAATAATTTCGCCAAGATAGTTCGGCGAACTCACCTTTTCGAATAACCCCCCTCTGGGTATTTTGTAGCCAGTACTACCATCATCTCGTAATGAGAATAAGATATCATCCGATTTAATATTGATAATCATGCCACAGGAAAAAATGCCCATTCCAAAGATAAACCTCGGATCTGTAAGCCAAGATATTCCGTATCCTCCACTTAGGTCAAATAACCAAATACCATTTAACAGGCAGTTAATCGTGTTGAATATTATCGCTAATATTACCACACTTAAAGGCATAAGTTTCTGATCTAACTTAGCCCTATTTGGCCAAGCCCACGCCCTATTTACGTAATGGGCGGTCCAAATAGCCCA
The DNA here is from genome assembly GCA_002496905.1 of Euryarchaeota archaeon UBA105. Lineage (GTDB taxonomy): Archaea > Thermoplasmatota > Poseidoniia > Poseidoniales > Thalassarchaeaceae > MGIIb-O1. The sequence goes on from DALV01000098.1 coordinate 5,178, forward strand.
GAAAAATAAGACCACAACATCCCTGTTATGGCCTAGAGCTAGTATAACAGTCAGTAACACTGCAGGGATAGATTCCATAATTATCCAGCCATTTTTTGCCGAAATCTCAATACCCCAACCCTTAGCCCTGTGCCTTCCATAGGGTGCCTTGACAAAAATCAAGATCATGAAAACAATAAATCCTAATGTTAGCCACGCATAACAAGCAGTTTTGTATTCTTCATATGATAAGAATATCATCTAAACACCTACTGTTTATTTTGTCTTAACCAAGAAACGGTATCGTCTATTGTTTGTTCTAATGGGCGGGGTACGTGTCCCAAATGATCTTTAGCCAAGAACCCTGGAATATTTCGACATTGAATTGCTAAAGCTTGCAAACTCCCTTTGCTAAAACTAGGTCTTTTACCAGATATTCGGGAACTTATTGAAGAGAAAGGCAATGCTAGATATGCCATCCAAAAAGGTACGGAAACAAGATGAGTTCGATTACCTGTTATTTCCTTAATCATCGTCGATAAATTGGGTATCGACGCCCAATGACCGGGTAAGATGTAGTTCCGTCCATCAACACCCTTGTTTACGCAATTTACAGCACTCGTTGCAATATCACGAACATCGACCCAATTAAATCCATTATTGATAGCGAAGGGCATATTCCCATTTGTAATATCTTGCAATACCTTTCCCATCCTACTAGGCTTGAAATCGTATGGTCCAATAATACCAGTTGGGTGTATTACATTTACTTCTAGCCCTTGATCACGGAAGCCAAGAACCACCTTTTGTGCTTCGGCTTTTGTTCTATCATATGGCAAGGCTTTTCGATCGGTGACAAGAGGTCTTTCTTCGGTCAAAGGTTCGGAGGTTGGTTGTTGTTCGAATGCATGAACGCTGGAGAAATATACCATTTTCTTAACACCCGAATCGACTGAAGCAGTGGCTATTGACCGACTACCTTCAACATTGATTTTATGCATCAAATCTTCCTTAATCTTCTCCACAGCAACGAAGGCAGCTGAATGAAAAACAACATCTGAATCTGCCATAAGATAAGCCATTTCTTTTGGATTTAGCATGTCTCCTTTGACAAGATTAACGTCTAAATTATCCAATGCCCTAGTGTCGGAACGCACTAAACAATCTACTTCATATCCTCTTGAAAGCAACTCGCGAACAAGGTTACCGCCGACATGACCGCTTCCTCCTGTAACAAATGCTCTCATGATATTCACTAAGTCATACTAGCGATGAAGTTACCGGCTTAATTCAATGCTGAATGTGGCCTTTTACCTTCGAAATGGTCCAACAGTAATGTGGTCATTTCCTCACCTATTCTGGATTGTGCCTCTAGGGTTGAGGCCCCGATATGTGGTGTTCCATGGAAGTTAGGATGACTAATTAATGGGTTATCAATAGCTGGTTCTAATTCAAACACATCTAACGCAGCGCTAGTCAAATGACCTGATTCTAGAGCATCTAAAACAGCAGCCTCATGAACAATCCCACCTCTTGCACAATTAACAATATGGTTGCCACAACCTACACCGTTTGGTGCCGATGTTGACATCATCCTAATTCTATCAGAATTCACAAGGTGATGTGTCTCCTCTGTTAAATTACAATGAATGGATATATGGGTGCACAAACTGAAAAGTGAATCTACATTATCATGCATTGTACAATCAAATTGCCGGGCAATATTTGTTGGTAGATATGGATCGTATGCGTGACATTCCATTCCCATAGCCACTGCTACGGTAGCGACACCTTGCGCAATCCTTCCAAATCCAACTAGACCTAACCTCTTACCACTCAATTCTGTTCCTTTCAATTGTTTTTTTTCCCACAATCCTTCTCGTAGACCACGGTCGCCTCTTGTTATATATCTACATGAGGCTAATAGATGACCTATGGTTAATTCAACAACGCTATTGGTCGAAGATTGAGGTGTGTTACAGACAACAATCCCAGAACGAGAGGCGGCCTTAATGTCGATGTTGTCTACCCCAACTCCGGCCCTGCCGATGAAAGACAACTGTCCAGAATTTGATATCACTTCAGAAGTTAATTTTGTCGCGCTCCTAACAACTACTGCATCAAAATCAGATAATGCACCATCTAGCAATTCTTCTTCGTTGTAATGGCGTTCTATAACTTCGTATCCCGCATTCAGCAATTTGTTGACGGCCACAGGATCCATTCCATCAGTGACTGCTATCCTTCCCACAGTCTCATGGGGTACTAACAATGAGATGAACATTTGTTCCGCTAAGCTTGAAATTTTTCTGGCATAATAGAAATATCCTAGATTTCATACAATAATCTGAAAATAGACCGTTTATTTCTTGGGGTTATGTCCGGCCGTTTAGGTCATGGCGGCATCGTTGGAATCGCTCATCACCGCCATACTAATTCTTCTAACTCCAGTATTTCTTGCGATCCCATTGTCCTTAGGTTGGAAATGGTGGGTTGGGACAGAACCCGAACATGTGCATTATAGAGAAAAAGTACGTTTAGTACTAGATGCAGGTCTACCTCTTAGTAGATTTAGAAAGGAATTAGACGCTGAAGCTAGGATCGTTAACATAGATCCAGAAAGGCAATCACGGATAGAATCAGATTTACTGTTTCCGATGAAGGTCAAACACTTTCTATTGATGCCAGGCCTCGTAGTGTGGCCCTTTCTAGGTCTATTTGCTGCTCTATTAGCAATTCCATTAATGCCAATATTATGGTTCTTTCAATGGCTTTTAATCGAAAAAAGGGTATTGCTATGGATAGGAATCACCGTTCAAAAAATAACTAGATGGGAAATTATTGGTATACCGAGAGTGGAGGATGGACTCAAAAATCCAGATCCTGTTTTATCCTCAATAAATCGCATGCCAATTACCGTATTTTTGGGTTTATTCGCATTTCTGATTGTTACCTATCTCCCTCTAGATACACAATCAGTAATGATTGTATCAGCTGTAGTATACATTATCCTAGTCGCCTTCATTTCCGTGATTAGAGCAGGAACGTTGAGTACGATGGTGTTTGCTGATACTGGAAATAGAAGGCTTCTACCTATGGGTACTTTCGTAGAAGATATGCTTGGGCCTTGGGTTGGAGTCGGGTTGTTATTTTTAATCTCTAGACAAATTTTCTACGGTACCGAATTAAGGTCTGGTGAAATGTTTGGAGATCCTGTAATTTTCTCTTTAGCGATATTGTTAGTACTTTACACTGCAACCATGATTGGTGTTGCAGTAGAAATATCATTCTTCCGTTCTAGGGCTGAGTCCGTACGTGTAAAGTTCCAAAATCAAATGATTGATGAATTTGAGCCACAATTGTACCTTTTCACGAGGAATCTAGGAATGCTAAAAATTTCCCGCGTAATGACACTGAGGCAATGGGTAGAACAAGGTGAAAAAATCAACCTTAATGACTTAGATAAACTCAAACGTTCTTGATAATAATCTGATCGTCTGCAGATTTTAACTGAATCTCTGAATTAATATCGAGATCTTTTCTATGAATCAATATGCTTATCCATTCTTCCCCTAATTGTTCAGAACTAATGACCTCCATTCGGTGGTTTTCTGTTGTCTTTACTTTACCCAACGGTAGTTGAACAATTGACGAGAAACTGGAAGCGGTCTTGTTGATAGCCTCCCTACTCTCCATTCTAGCATGAATCTCTTGGCCTGGGTAACACCCCTTTTTTAGATCAATAAGATCTTCTAGGCCTAAATCTAATGGTATTTTGCCATCTATTCCTATTGATAAATCAATAATACCTGCCATCGATTTAATGGCTATACCTGAGTTGACTTCCCCCTGAATGCCTCCATGTGTTTCCAATAATTGGTTGATTGTGGTATACTTTCTGATTGGAATTAGTAGTTCATAAATTTTAAAATCAGCCCCATTATGTATATTTGCAATCATCAAATCATCAAATTCTACCCAATGTTCAGAATTCAGTTCGTTACAATTGATTCCAACCTCCTCAAGAAGTTTTTCAGGATTTTTACCAAAAATGACAATCCTACGAATAGCTCCGTCTCCACTTGAAATTTGTGTCTCTTCATTCCATGGTATGCCGCTAGTAAGATTAGTCCGGAGAATTTCGGATACAGATTCATGATGAAACAATAAAATTTGCTCACCTAAATCTGCGTGTAACTGATGGCTTGTTACGCGACCATTCAAGTCGCAAATCAGGGATTCTTTTCGAGTCAAAAAGGAATCTTTTGAAATGTCCAATGTTAGCATTCGATTTAGATGGTTTCTAGCATCTTTACCAGAAACTAAAGTGACGGATGTAGGTATCTCTACTATCTCCGCTAATGGTGGAATCATCTTTCAGCCACCAATAAATCATTTCAGCCGAATGATTGTCCACAGCCACATGCCCTATCCGCGTTGGGATTATCCATGTGGAAGCCGCCTCCCATTAAGGAGTCCTTGAAGTCGAGTTTTAGACCGTTAAGTAATGAACTATCGTTATCATGTATGAGAATCTTTACTCCATCTACATTGATTTCTTGAAATCCTTCTTCATTAGGGCGTTCTACAATCACCATATCATAGAGATACCCTGAGCAGCCACCAGCCTTAGCGCTGATGATTAGTACATGGCTGTCTACTTGTAGACCAATTGCTGATTTAACCGCAGATCTTGCTGCATCTGTAACTTCGATATTAACTTCTACCCGTTCACTTAAGGTTGCTATAGGCAGTGAGAAGCCACCCCCGTCAATTATCGACACGTATCCTACCTCTAGAGGCCCATATATCAACCATTCCTGTGTTTAACTCCGCTTCCGTCAATCCAATAGAATAGGTCTTGTTAGGCGACACGTGAGCGGGACGAGGGAGTCTGATGCAGTTCGCATCTCTAATCGGGGCTCTGAACGTATAATGGATACCTTAGCTATTGAAACACCGCTGTACATAGAAATTCTCCAGAATGATCGGACTTATCCCATGGGAATTACTATGCGAACCCCCGGGGCAGATCTAGATTTGGTTGTAGGTTTTCTCTACTCCGAGGGCATAATTGATAAATTAGAATCGGTTGAAGACATAATCGAATCGAAAAACACCGTCTCTATCCGTATAAGTGATGATATTGTAATTGACTTTGACTCATTACGTCGGACAACCCTAACGACTTCAGCATGTGGGGTTTGTGGGAAGACATCATTGACAAATTTACACAAAATTCACAATGCTACACTGAACAAATCATTTCAAATAAAATCCAGTCTATTATCTAAAAATCTAGATTTGTTAAATTCTGAGCAACCCTTATTTGGATTAACAGGAGGAACTCATGCTGCAGTAGCATTTGACCGTAAAGGAGCCGTAATAGCCGCTAGAGAAGACGTTGGTAGGCACAATGCATTAGACAAATTAATTGGGCATATGATACGTAATGGAGGGCTAAATAATGATGGAACAATTTTGCAAGTTTCCGGCCGGTCTTCATTTGAATTAGTACAGAAAACCATTCGTGCTGGTTTTCCAATTATGGCGTCTGTCGGTGCGGCCAGTTCACTTGCAGTTGAACTAGCGAGAGAGTATAATTTGACTCTTGTTTGTTTCCTCAAATCAGATTCTATGGTCGTCCACTCAGCTCCTAATAGAATCATATAGCGAATGGAAAAATAAATGAAAATATCAACAAAATGAATAAGTTACGGCAGTTGGGCTAGACGTGGGCAGGGAGACAGTCGAGACTCCTCCGCTAGAGGATAGACCTCCAGTGACTGGAGAAACATCGTCCTCAGCAGCGGGAGCGACTGCAATTATCTCTACAATTAAGCACGGCATATCTCGTTCTGGCATATCCAAATCAATTAGTGCATTTTCCAAAGTAAACAAATTTGGTGGATTCGATTGCCCTGGTTGCGCTTGGCCGGACCCTGATGACCACAGAACAATTGCAGAGTTTTGTGAGAACGGAGCTAAGGCTGTAGCAGACGAAGCAACGAAGAAGAAAATCACAGCGGAATTCTTCGCAAAATATTCAGTATCTGATCTATCACAAAAATCGGATGAGTGGTTAAATGGACAAGGTCGTTTAACATGCCCTATGCTGTTAGATGGTGATTCTAATAATTACACCACTATAACCTGGGATAATGCGTTTGAGATCATTGCAGATGAGTTATCCCAGTTACAAAATCCTGATGAAGCTATTTTCTATACCTCAGGTCGTACAAGTAACGAGGCCGCCTTCCTTTGGCAATTATTGGCACGTGCATTTGGAACTAACAATCTACCTGATTGTTCGAATATGTGTCACGAATCTTCAGGATTCGCTCTATCAGATTCAATAGGAATAGGTAAGGGAACAGTAAAATTACAAGATTTTAATTCTGCAGAGTTAATAATGGTAGTAGGGCAAAACCCTGGTACAAACCATCCTAGGATGTTAACTGCGTTGAGGGATGCCAAGAAAAACGGAGCATCGGTTATTTCCATTAATCCACTTATTGAGACCGGTATGAAGAAGTTCAAACATCCTCAAAATCCCCTCGAAATGCTCGGTTCTGGTAAATCGATTTCAGACCGGCATGTTAGGATAAATATCAACGGCGACATGGCATTTTTCCGTGGTCTAAATCATGTTCTGATAAAGGATGGTCATTTTGACCAAGAATTCATTTCCACCTATACCTCAGGTTTTGACAATTACAAAGAATCTGTTCAATCGGTTGATTGGAATGAAATTGAATCTGTTAGTGGAATATCTCGAAAAGAAATCGAAACTATAGCTGAAATTGTCGGCAAATCAAATTCACTGATAACCTGCTGGGCGATGGGCATTACCCAACACCATAACTCTGTAGAAACCATTCAAGAGATGGTCAACACACATTTGCTAGGTGGCCACATTGGCCGGAAAGGCGCAGGTGTCTGTCCAGTCCGAGGGCACTCGAATGTGCAAGGGGATAGGACAGTTGGGATTAATCATATAGCTAGTCCTAAATTGATACAAAACATACTCGATAGCACAGGGATACGTACTCCAGACACCCATGGTTATGATGCAGTTAATGCCGCTCGTGCAATGATAGAGGGTAACGGTAAGGTATTCCTAGCCATGGGCGGAAATTACCTTTCTGCTATGTCTGATACCAAATTAATCGCAGAGGCAATGAATCATTGTGAACTTACTGTTTTTGTGTCCACTAAATTAAATCGAAACCATTTAGTTACAGGGAAGAGATCTCTAATCCTTCCTTGCCTTGGTAGAACTGAAATCGACATCCAATCTAGTGGAAATCAATTCGTAACAGTAGAGAATTCAATGGGTATAGTGCATAGTTCTCAGGGACACATGAAACCCTCCTCCTCGGATTTGATGTCAGAACCTGCAATAGTTGCAGGAATAGCATCTGCATTAGAATCAAGGGTTTCAATGAGTGGTTTAGGTTGGAATAAATTGGTCGAAGATTATGACCGAATTCGTGATCTAATCGAGCAAACCATCCCTGGCTTCAATAATTACAACTCAAGGGTTAGGGACAAATCAGGATTCTATCTTCCAAACTCACCTAGGGACAATTTGACCTTCGACACAGACACTAAGAAAGCAAACTTCAGATTCCATAAAATAACTAGGCTTAAACCCAATTCTAATGAATTTGTAATGATGACAATAAGGTCTCATGACCAATACAATACTACTGTATATTCAGGACAAGATCGTTACCGAGGAATCAAAACAGGCAGAAGAATCGTTATGATCAATCCATTAGATGCTAAAGAGAATAATCTTCACGCCGGTGACCTAGTGGATTTGATATCTGTTTTCGAAGGGGAACTACGGCATTCTTCCAAATGGTATCTGGTAGAATATGACATACCTAGAGGTAATATCGCCACATATTTTCCCGAGGCAAATGAATTAATACCTCTTAATTCGACTGCGAATGTAAGCAACACCCCAACTAGTAAATCCGTTGTTGTTAGGATAAATAAGTGTCAAGATTGAAGTTTTGCAGATTTATTTTGTTCTTTCAATAGTAATGAACACCTATTCATTTGGGTTTGAATTAGTTGGGCTTCTTCACTATCCAATTCCCTATTCAAGGCCTGTTGGAAACATTTGATTGCGTCCGCGAAATGTTCCATGGCCGCATAGGATGACCCCATATTGTACAGCGTTCTTCCAGTGACCATTGTGGGGTCCATAGAAATTGCTTGATGGTATGACTGTATACTCTCCGAAAACTTACCCAATTGATGTAGGGCGTGTCCTCGTCCATTGTAACTGCGCACGCGTAATTCACGCTCATCTCTGGGGGTAGATGAAATTGCTTTATCAAAACAATTCAGAGCTTGGTCACCCTTTTCTTCACCTAATAGTGTTAGACCCTTGTTGTACCATTCTATGGCTACATTTACACTCGCTTCATCTATTGGTGTATTTTGTGCAACGGACAATTTGGCATCTTCAGCAGCCGCTACAAGATCTACATCAACTTCATCGGTAATTGGATTAGCGTTTTTTGTCTTCAAATCCTCAGCCTTTTGTTTACATTGGCTCGCTTTTTCAACATGCCCTGCCCCTTCCAAAGCTACGGACATCCCTAACCATGAATCATAGGTTGAACCATAATCTTGGATTATCTTTTTCCAAGTTTGAATGGCAAGAGCGTGATTACCTTCTTGAGTGTAATCCTTGGCCTTCAGCTGTAGAACTACTAATGTATCTTCTAATGAAATTTCTAAGGTGTCTTCTTCTTCTTCTGGATTAAATTCAGCATATGTGACTTCTTCTGTGGCGACTGGAGTAAATTCGATAATTTCTTGTTCGGCCTCAGATAATTTAGTTACTATCTCAGTTACTAAATCCGACGCTAAGGATAATCCTGGGTCTAACTGTAATGAGTAATTTAATGATTGAATTGCGTCTTCTCTTAGGTCTAGGTTATGCAGACATAATCCGCAATAGTACCAAATCATGGCATCGGTAGAATAATCCCCCTCTAATGCAGGGGAAATTAACTCCATTGCGGATTGGAATTCAGACTCTTTAATCAAGCTTGTAATATCTTCAGCCAAATTATATGATTCCGATTCCGTTTCAACAGGTACCGTCTTTGCTAGAATAACAGGTGCCTCTTCTTCAGGTACTTCCTTATCTTCAATCAGTTGTGAGGCCAAAGCCTGTAATTCATCATTAGACAATCCTTGTTCAATAGCGGCTTTGGCATATTTGGACGCTTGGTCGGAATCTCGTTCAGAAAATAAGAAGGCTAAATTGGCAGCGGTAGGTGCGTGAAATCTGTTGATTAGAAACGCTCTTTCAAACGCCACTATTGCCGCCTCAACATCTCCAACTGCATGGTTAACTACTCCTAGTCCGTACCAGGCTGCCGAATTATCGGATTCAGAACCAATGATACGTTCATATTCCGCCTTCGCCGAACCATAGTCGCCGCTGGTGACAAAACGTTCGGCCTGTCCGAATGCATCGATTGACACAACTCAGTCGCGATATGAACAAGGGATAAGATTTCTGAACCGATGAGTGGGAAATAATCACCCTATTCATTCGGCGCGGGTTCTTGTTTTCTGTTTTCTTCATCTAATCTCGCTTTGGCTATACCCGCAAAATATACCATCATTGGTACCGCAATTAATAAGAAAAAGCAGCCAACTAAAGTAGCGATTCCGTATAGTGTCTCTTGGACGGGGTCAATTTCGAATTCGGTTATTGAAACTAATTCGTGCTCTGTCAATGAAAAACTGAGTTCAATACCTTCAGGGGATACTAATTCTCCATCAACATAAATAGCGATTAACCAGGTTGTAGTTACTTTTTCTTGAGATAGTAAATTCAAGGCATCCCCCTCAGCCAGACTTGCATCATCAGCCCGTATATAGCCTACTCCGTTGATCGGTAAATCTAGAGATGCTCTACCTCTCATTACTACCTCTTCTGAGTCTATCATCATGCTGTGCTCATACGCTTCTTCGCAAGAATCTGAAATTTCATCAAATTCCTTGCAATTGAATGCTGAATCTCCATCTTCACCTAACAAAGCGGAATGAAACCAGGTAGAACTTGTAGATGTGATGATCAATTCTGCATCATTTGGTGCATTAACCACCGTAAGATTGACCCATGTAGGAGCAGATGAGGTTGAAACATACCATGAAGATTCATTTTCACTTTCTAAATCAAGTTCATACTCCACACTATCATTAGTAGTCTCGTATCGGTAATATTCACTATCTACTGTAGCTGAAAAAACAGCGTAAGATAGTACCAAAATCAATACCAAACCTAGACCTATCATAGTCCGAAGCATGTTCGGGTTCCTCGATAGTGACTTCCTCATTACCAATCCGAACCGTTGGGGTGGTTTGAACCATTGTGTGGGTCCGTAAGAATGCAGTACCAAGCCGCTATATGTTTCAGTCAAGTCATCACCGTTATATACGGCCTCAAGGTCGGCCGGTCGCTACAAGGTGAGTGTATGACGACGTACCACGATGTGCCAGCGGACCTTCTGATTGCGGACCTCGCACAAAGATTGTCAGACATTGACTCAATCAATGCCCCTGAGTGGGCTGATTATGTGAAGACTGGCACACACAGAGAGAAGCCTCCTGAACAAGAAGATTGGTGGTATGTTCGATGCGCGGCTGTACTTCGTAAGGTAGCAATGAAAGGACCAATTGGTACCAATCACATGTCCCAGTTGTTCGGCGGACCTAAGGATCGAGGCGTCAAGCCTAACCGCGCAGTAGCAGGATCAAGAAAGGTTGCTAGGACTGTTCTACAACAACTCCTAGCCGCCGGCTTTATTACAGATTCATTCAATACTGCTGGAACAGTCACCCTCGGAAAGGTAGTTACCCCAACCGGTCAAGCGTTTTTGGACGAAAGTGCACATAGTGTACGTCCACAGGCAGAAGAAAGACATCCAGAGCTAGCGAGATATTGAGGTGAATTTATGGCGCGCCACAAACCATTTGGAAAGAAGCAGCGACTAAACAAAGTCACCAAGCAGAATCGAAGAGTGCCTGTTTGGGTAATGCTTCGAACTGCTAGAAACACTACAACCCACCCTAAGCGTCACCACTGGCGCAGGTCGAAACTACAGAGGTGATTCTAATGGCTGAGGTAAAGGAAATGGTAATCCCACTACGCGCTGCTTGGAATGTTCCACGAACAAAGCGCGCTAACCGTGCAATGGCTGAGATTCGTAACCACGTATCCCAGCACATGAAAATTCAAGACGACGAAGAAATTTGGATAGATCAAGCCGTCAACGAAGTCATTTGGTCTCGTGGAATGCAAAAGCCACCACGAAAGATTCGAATCGTTTGTACTAGGGAAGAAGGATTCCCTCTTGAAGTGAAATTGGCGGAGGACTGAGATATATGGGTAATATTCGACCTTCATTCATCAAGACTAGGGCACTACGTTTATTGGAAATCTATCCTGATAAGTTCACCGATGACTTCGATACCAACAAACAGCTTGTTGTAGAATTCACAGATGTCGGGGGCAACAAGCGCATGAGAAATTGGATAGCGGGATATATCACTCGCTACATCCAGCGCCGTACCGATTGAGTGGTATGGGCGACTACGCTGAAACCTCACTTCCCGCATTCGCTAACAATCTCTGCATAGTCTTGGTTGCTCCAGAACACGATGGTAACATCGGGGCTGTCGCCAGGAGCATGATGAACTTCGGAATCACTGATCTCCGTATAGTTGGTCGTACAACAGAATGGTCTGAAGAGACTAGGAAGAGAGCGAAGAATGCTCAGTATGTACTGAAAAACGCTCGAGGTTTTGAATCACTTCAAGATGCTACAACTGACTGTTCTTTGGTGGTGGGAACTTCAGGAAAGAGGGAGCACGGGGATAAGACTGCAATGAGGCATTTCCTATTACCAGATGAACTACCAGACCGCTTATCGGGGATTGAAGGAAAGTCTGCCCTAGTATTCGGTCCAGAAGGTAAAGGATTGGTAAATGACCAACTTCGATTATGCGACCTTTTGGTAACAATTCCAACGTGGGAAGGCTATCCTATCCTGAACCTAAGTCATGCTGTTACGGTACTGTGTTTCTCTTGGTTCACTGGTGTCTCTGAAAATTCAGTACCTGGAACTGATGGCAGAATACTTGATCCCGAATTAAGACGGATATTGAGAGAAGAA
>DALV01000054.1 GCA_002496905.1 Euryarchaeota archaeon UBA105
GGACCAGAGCAGGTCAACCGGTTCCGCACTATGGCGAGACGTCGCTCTGAGGCTCGAAAAGAGCCGAAGCAATTGGGCTGAACCGAACCTAAGCCGTCTGAGCCGATACGCTGCCGACGAGGATGTAGTCCTCGTTCCTGGCAAGCTGCTCGGTAGCGGCGATGTGGCCGGTAAGCCGAGCGTCGCCGCCTACAGTGTTAGCACCGGCGCCCGCTCGAAGATTGAAGCCGCAGGCGGACGTGTCCTCACGATCCGTGAATTGATGAACGAGAACCCAGATGGAAAGGGGGTGAGGATACTTGGCTGAAGCAAGTACTCTCGTCTTTGACGCATCTGACAAGGTTCTAGGACGCCTTGCTAGCCACGTGGCTAGCGAATTACTTTCAGCTCGCAGAGCGGGTAATCAGAAGCGTGTGATTATTGTGAATGCCGAGAAGGCAATCGTAACCGGACCAAAGACCACTGTCTTTGCAAAATACGATCACAAGTACAAATTGAACCACCCTAGGAAAGGACCGTTCTTCCCACGCATGCCGGACCAGATTCTCAAGAGAACGGTCCGAGGAATGTTGCCATATCAAAAGAACAGCACTGGCCGAAATGCCGTGCGCGATCTTAGGGTAATGATTGGTTTACCCGCAAATCTATCTGGCGATGATTTGCCGGAAGGTCATGCTTGGGGCGATTCTAGTTCCTTTGAACGAGATTTACCTCAGAAGTTTGTTCGCTTAGGAGAAATTAGCGAACACCTAGGAATCGATAGCACCCGATGGGGAGGTGACCAATGATGGCTAAGAAAAAGAAGAAGGAAACGGTCGAAACTAGTGGAAAGAGAAAGACCGCAATCGCTCGTGCAACAGTCCGTAAGGGGGCTGGCCGAGTTCGTGTAAACCATCAGCCGATTCACATCATGGAACCTGCTCTTGCCCGCCGCAAAGCGCTAGAGCCTGTTCAGATTGCTGAGGCCATGAATCGCCTGCAAGATGTTGATATCTCTGTTAGCGTAGAAGGTGGCGGACAGATGGGACAAGTAGATGCTATTCGAACCGCGATTGCTCGTGGGCTCGTTCACTACAACGGTGGAGCAGACGGAATTGATGAGGAACTTCGCGATGAGTACCTAAGATTCGACCGCAGCCTATTGGTTAACGACCCAAGACGCAAGGAACCGAAGCACCAAATGGGTCGAGGCGCTCGCAAGAAGTGGCAGAAGTCGTATAGGTGATGAAATATGTTGATACCAGTACGTTGTTGGAGTTGCGGAAAAGTCGTAGCTCATTTGTATGATCAGTTCAAGAATGCAGTCGATACAGGCGAGGACCCATCAAAAGTTCTCGACGACCTCGGTCTCGAGCGATACTGTTGCCGACGAATGTATGTTGGTCACATCGAATTAATCGATGAAATATCGCCATTCAGCATCGCCCGGCAAGATTGATTTTCCAGCCGTCAAGGCTTTGGGAGAACCTTCTCACGAGAGAACCACACAAGGGGCCTGTAGGTTAGCTTGGCCTATACTTCGCGGCTGGGGGCCGCGCGACCCAGGTTCAAATCCTGGCTGGCCCACCATTTTACTGGCAGCGATAGCCATAATTTGTCGGAATTAGTGCCAAAAAAGAGCACCTTTTAGGGGGCAACCTCACCTCACCGAACATGGTTCCGGAGGCCATGGATGATAGGGCGAACAGCGCTCGCATCGAGGAGTTGGCAGGGCTGCTTGCGCACCATTCCAACCTCTATTACAATCAAGCCTCTCCCGAGATAACAGATGCCGAATTCGACGTTTTATTTGATGAATTAAAGCAACTTTCGCCAGACCATCCACAACTTTCCAAAGTCGGCTCGGATCCCGCTCCCGGTTCAGAAAAAGTCGACCATCTATTTCCAATGAGGAGTTTGGACAAAGCTACTGAGGAAGAAGAGGTTGCACACTTTGTTGCAGAAACAACAGCCCACGGGCGCCGATTCGTCTGCCAACCAAAATTGGATGGCTCTGCACTATCTTTGGAATATAGACGTGGTCGATTGGTTCGCGCGGCTACTCGTGGAAACGGAGAACGAGGGGAGGATGTTACCGCCAATGCTCGTAGGATACCAAATATTCCCGAATCCTTAGATTGGGAAGGAGATGCACATGTTCGAGGTGAAGTAGTAATGCCGCTGGACGTATTTCGGACAAAGTACGCCTCGATCGCTCCTAATCCTCGAAACCTCGCCGCTGGAAGCCTTCGTCAGAAAACCGCGGATGCCGGCAAAGGAGATGCAGCGGATTTGACCTTCTACGCCTATGGTGTAATGTTCCCGAGTGCCGAACATCGACATCCAGATAGTCCACCGCCTCCAACTTTCACAAATGACTCAGAGGCAATCGACTGGCTTGAATCAAATCAGATTGCCGCGGCTGGAAATGAAGTAGTAGAGGGCGAAGACGATTATGCAGTAACTCAAGCAATTCTTCAGGTAACTAAGCGCTGGACTCAAAATCGTGACAGTGCACATTGGGAGATAGACGGAGTGGTAATCAAATTGGATGATTTAGCCAAGAGAGAACTCCTCGGCCAAACCGCCCACCATCCTCGTTGGGCATTGGCATGGAAATTCCCTCCAGAAGAAGCCTCCACAGTAGTCATGGGAGTAGATTGGCAGACTGGAAGGACCGGAACTGTGACTCCTGTTGCAAGGGTAGCACCAGTAACGGTATCTGGGGTGACCGTTGAGAATACCACTCTGCACAACGCTGGAGAAATCAAAAGGCTAGGACTCCGTGTAGGGGATAGAGTCAGAATAGTTCGCCGAGGCGACGTGATTCCGAAGATTATCGAAGTATTGGGTGAAGCCAAGACTTCGGACTTACAAAATCGGGTTCATGCAGACGGAACTTCATTCACCGACAGCCTACCAAAGGGCGAGGCCATACAAATCCCAGTGCAATGCCCTAGGTGTGAAACTAAATTAGAACAAGATGGAGCATTCATTCGTTGCTTCAATCTAAATTGTCCATCTCGCTTGGAAAGAGCAATTCTGTATTGGTGTCGAGCCCTTGAGATGGATGGAATCGGCGAAAAGTTAGCCGAACAGTTGTGTGAGGAAGGTTTGGTAAGCACTCTTCCAGATCTTTACTCATTGACTCACTCTGATATTATCAATTTAGAACGAATGGGCGAGAAATCTGCAAACAATATAATCTCTCAATTGGATGCAACAAGGTCTCTGAGCCTCTCAACCTTCCTTTCGGCTCTAGGCCTTCCAGGCATTGGACCAGAGTTAGCGACTGGATTTGCAGAAGAATTAGGCGACCCCGAGACCATGTTTAGTCTGCTAAACGACCATGAATCAGCAATCCCAAGATTAGTCAAATTGGAAGGTGTTGGTGAAACCGTTGCCCGCTCCTTCCTCGAAGGTCTGTCTGAGCGTAGGGCGATGGTGGAAGGATTAGCTGAGGCGATAGAAATAACCGCCGAAGAAGCAAAACAAGAATCAGAGGGCCCACTAACTGGTCAGACATTCTGTATCACAGGAAGCTTGAGTAGACCAAGAAAGGAAATCGCCTTGATGATTAAAGCCGCAGGAGGTAAAGTAGTTTCATCCGTTTCAGGAAAGTTAGATTTCCTAGTCGCCGGAGAATCCTCTGGTTCTAAGTTAGACAAGGCGAACAGGCTTTCAGTGACTGTTTTGAGTGAGTCGGAACTAGAGTCCAAAATCTCCGATGCGGGAAATGATTTTGATGAAGAAAACGCAGGTGAAATTTTTGCTGATGCAGGCCCACAGCAGATGTCCCTAGGGGATTATTGAGGCCCTCAACCGTACATCCCTGAACTTTCGACTCCGGGTTTATCCATCTGCAATTGGTTCAGTTGAGTTGCCATCATTTCCTTGATTTGTTCTTCTATTCTTTGGGCTTCCTCTAGTAGAGGTTCGGTATCTAATTTGATTGCAGGAAGTAGGCCGTCAAGCCTTTCAATAATTCGAGCAGCAGCTCTAGCATCCGGTATTGCTCCATTAGCCAAATCACCACCCGACTCTGCTAATATGGCCATAGCGTCGATTCTTCTCCTTCGACATTCACCCAGCATTACTCCGCTCATACCTCCAACAACTCCGTGTTTGAGTTTAGCAACACCTAGTTGCTCAAGTGTTTCCTGAGCAGAATCTGTAGAACCAATCCCCAACATAGATTCGTCAGATTCATCATCATCAAAGATAGAGTGTGCTTGATCAGGACCGTGTGAAAATGAATCAATCATCATCACTTGGGACGCCCCACTAGATTCTACCCAATCTAGTATCGAATCAGCAAGTGATAGTGTCAAGTCAGGGTTAACTTGAATCTCAGAGGCAATTAATACCACTTTGTCACATCTATCCATATGGCAGATTGGCTCCCCCGCATAGAATCGGAGTGGTGGAAGTGGTTTTCCTTCCTGAACAAGACAAACCGGAGGAAGCCCCGCTCCTCTTGCTCCGCCAACAAAGGTGAGTCCCAATCGATCTACGAGGTAGTGTGCGACGATACTGCTAACGAATCCAGCAGAAGGAAAACAAGTCACCACCAAGGCGCCCTCAGCATTCAATTCCTCATCAACCGCGACCACAGGTGCTCCGCTCATTGAACCCTAACCAACCGAGATACTGTTAATCATTGGCCTCTCCAGATATAGCATGCCGGAGGCAGAGGAGGCGCAATCCTCGAGCGATGAGAGCGAATCTAGTCTTCAACCAGAGGAGGGTTTCATCGCTCACCAATTGTCTCCATCATCCTGGAATAGGTACGAAGAATGCCCAAGAAAATACTGGCTTTCTCGACAAGGTCTTCCGAGAAAGGCAAGCATGCCAGCTGCACTAGGTAATGCAGTCCACAATTCAGTGGAAGACCTTTGCAATCTTGATTTAGCCGATCGCGAAGACGATGAAGCCGGCTGGCTTCCTGCTACTGCAAAAGCAGTCTTAGATCGACACTGGCAAATCGAGAAAGATAACTTCCTAGAAACTCCTCGCCATCCTCGTTGGAAGGGAGAACAAATTACCAAGGCCCACGATGGGCTAATAGGCGCCTTGAACATCCTATTTAGTAAATCAAACGTTGAAGTTCAGAACTTATCTGAAGTCACTGTAGCAACCTGGAAAGATGTTCAGTCTATCGTTTTGGCAAATGAAGGAACTTTAGTTTCGGAATGTGGCCGACTCATGGGACGTCTCGACTTATTGGTAGCGGACATTGGTGAAAATGGAGAATCACAGGGTTGGATTGTAGCCGATTTGAAAACCGGAAAGCCACCATCGCCAACACTAAATGAGAAGGTAAGCAGACAATTGAGATTCTATCGTGATTTGTTGAAACAGAATAATCCGGATCATCCAACCGTAATCGCAGAAGGTTGGTACTCTTCAAACCAAACAGTTCACCGAGCAGATGGCCCAGATGTATTGGATTCGGCATTAGAGGCATGGGAAGGGATGCGCCCTTCAACGACCCCTCTTCCTGCTACACCTGGTCAGCAACAATGTGGTTGGTGCGAGTGGAAAGCATGGTGCCCGATTTGGTGGGCCGCTCGTCGAGATGGCACACTTTCACCCGGACATATGTTCCGTGACGAAGTTGTTCAAGTCATTCGATTTGACCGTGAGGCTGGAGCGGCCCTATTCCAACGCATGCCGCCTGTTGGTGATGAAGGTGAATTAGCTCCTTCAGACCATAAATTCGGTGCGGTTCTTAGGGACCAAGCCCTAGTACATCTGTCTGAACTGCTTGACTCTGGGCACGAAGGAGCCATTTTCCTAGGTAGCGCTAGAATGGACGGGAGGATTGCACATCTCGGTGATTGGTGTGAGATATTACCATGGAATCCGATGAATGAAGGGCACGCCCACGATCACTCTCGATGGTTGCGAAGCAATTCTGACACGATTTTTGAAGAAATTGGCGAGGACGGAGAAGATAACCAGTCCAAATAGCGCTCATCGATCTTCTGTAATTCTTGTAGCGTCCGACCCTTGTGTTTTCCGAAGGCGATAACGATTCCTTGATCTGAATGGCGCAATCTTCCGTTTGTACCATCGACCGGCTCCAAATCAACCAAACTAGGACCTAAACGGTCGCTATTATCTCGTCTTCCGGATAACATATCTTGTAATTCATCCAATCCTCCTCGGAAATGATTTGGATGATTTTGCATCATCGACCAAAGTAACAGCAGGGTTGCTCCTGCATCGGCGTCGGCACTATGCGCTCTGCCAATTGTGATATCGTAACGCTCGCAAAGAGGGCCCAATGCGTGCCGACCAGGAATCTTCAGTTTCTTTGCCAAGGTTAGTGTATCGATTATTGCCCTTGGAACGGGGGTTTCGAACCCAGCCCTCATGCATTCCAACTCAAGGAATCTCCAATCAAACCTCGAAACATTGTGTCCAACGATTACCGCGTCAGAAATCAATTTGATTAATTCAGGTAGATGCTCAGAAAACTCACTTTCTCCCCTAACATCTTCGTCAGTAATTCCGTGCACCCGAGATGATTCAGGAGGTATAGAGCGACGAGGATTTACCAGAGAGGTTTTGTTGATATGAGAACCATCAACGTCACTACCAATCAATGCATATTGCACAATCCGGTCGCTTCGAGGACTCAATCCTGTGGTCTCCAGGTCGAAACCAAGAACCCTGTATCCGGTGAGCATACCTCCGACCATGACTTCACGGACGAAAGACCCTCCTTGAACTTCATTGATAATCGGAATTATTCCGTCATACCTATTTGTCTCCCTTTACGCCATTTGTGTAATGGGGTTACAAGCCGGACGAGCCGTATCACTGTCGGTTCTACTCTTGTTTACCGCTTTAGCAGGATGCACCGGCTTGGCATCAACAACTCCGATTGCGGAAATAAGCGCAGATCAAACATCGATTAATCTCGGCGAATCAGTGAATTTTGATGCTAGATCTTCCAGTACGCCATCGCCTACAATTATCGATGAGTATGTTTGGGACTTTGGTGATGGAGAACAGAAGACCACGTCCACCGGTATCGCTTTCCACACTTTCACTCAAGCTGGAAACCACGATGTTGAAGTTGTTGTTTACAACGACCGTGGGGAAAGCGATAGAGCATCGATAACCATATTCGTAAATTCACCACCAACCATAGTAATCGAAAAACCGGGCTATGTCCGTACAAATCAGACAGCTACCATTGACGCCTCAGCATCCTATGATTCCGAAGGCGGTGGTGTCGAATTCATTTGGGATCTAGACCTTGGATTCGATAGAAATGGAGATGGAGATCCAACCAATGATGCGGATTCCACTTCTTCTTCAATTCAAGTTATGTACACAAATTCTGGTAATCAAACCGGTTCGCTAACAGTCGTTGACGATAACGGAGCCACAAGCACAGAAATTTGGAACTTGATGGTGGTAAGCAGAATGTTCAATGTGGTTTGGGAAGAACAACATGTGACTTACGAATGGTCAGGATATACCGAACAAGGCGAGAGTACAACACACCAACATATTCCCGGCCAAATAGGATCTCGATCTAATGGCGCGAGAATTATGCAGGTCAATGCAACTTTGGTTCTGGATCGAGATTTACTCCCAATTCAATGGCCGGAAGATAATTTCACACTCCGACTAAATATTCCAATGACTGGATGGAGCACGAGTTCTCAGACTTCCCATGATAATATTACACTAAATGCAACAGCGAGTATAGACAGGGGAGACTTGAATCCCTGGCCAGATAGCGGATACACGGTAAGCGCTGATAGTTCGGATAGCCTAGAACAATCTCTTCTCAACGAAGCGGGTGCGAGATTCGGACAAGGCGAATGGATATGGGTAATTACAGCAGATGAATGCGACCCAGACATTCTAGTTGATGAAGTAGATCCGGACTCTGGAAATGACTGGACTCTAACCATAGATTACACCATACTTGTTCCAAGGGTCAGTGAACTCACAGCATAATCTCTCATTTTCGATGGATAAGGCCTTTCAACCTAAAGCCATTGGAGGGCTTTGATGGTACGTTCAATCAAAGTCAAGAAGGCCTCGGTAAGAAACCGATTGATTGTCGATGTAGATGTCTTGATGAACGAACCAAACGATTTCGATTTCTCTCCTCGGGCCAGTATGGAAGGTAATAGTTTGAGCATTACAAACGCCGGCGATGAAGCGGGCGGCAGCATCGACTTGGATGACGACCAGATGATTGCAGCGGAAAGAGATCGCATGGTCGAATTAAGAGTAAAATTCTCAGTTGAGGGGATGCACGGAGTTCTCACTCACAAGACCAAGAATACTAGGATTGGACCTAATGCGAAGAAACTTGCCGAGCCTCGATGGAAGACAGTACTTCCTCTTTCAATGTGATTTGACCCACCGTCGGGGTTATACAGAAGTCGCCGGTCGAAAACTCGCTGGACCCATAGTGTAGCCTGGATATCACTGGGGCTTGCGGAGCCTCAAACCCGTGTTCGAATCGCGGTGGGTCCGCCATTATTACCGAATTGTGGCGACTTTTCTCAATACAACACTAAATAACGGAAATAATTCACGTCAATATATGCGAAGTGCAGCGTTCGCTCTAACTATTCTACTACTTTCTTGCAGTATTGCAGGATGTGCTTCAGACGATGAACCCGAAGCGTCCGAAGAGCAAATTTCAGATATTGAAAGGGAAGATGTGCGGGAAGAGACGAATGAATCTACGGCAATCACGTTAGAGGATTGCGAAGACAGAGGCGGAACATGGATTGAGGAAAGAGAAGAGTGTTCCCTTGATTCAGATAGACCAGAAGAAGAGACTGAACGGCCTGAAGAAGAGACCGGACCAATCGCAGTTCCCCCATGTAACGTGACCGCTACAGAGGGTCTTAACTCAACAGCTAACCCCTCATCTTGGCCCGAGATTCAAGCCGGACAATGGCTCGCAGTCGACGGTTTGACAGATATTTCATACGCCTCGATAGAATTAGACAATGAGTCAGAAACTGTCGTCGATGAACGCCTTGATTACGAGTGTGGA
>DALV01000103.1 GCA_002496905.1 Euryarchaeota archaeon UBA105
TAGAAGGCCATAGCGCAGTCGACCCAGCTCAAAGAGCAAATCGTATGAGGGGCTATTTTGATGACGGTTCAAATATAGCCAATTGGTCTGTTTGGACTGCCTTAGATACCTATTTGATAATCAAAGAAGAGTGGGGTTGGGACCCGATTACTCAAGCTTTGACAGTATACTACACATTATCTGCGGCCGAGGTTCCAACAACTGGTGATGAGGAATTCAATGCCTGGGTTTTGCATCTTTCGAATGCAACAGGGTACAATTTAGCTCCTTATCATGCAGCGTGGGGATTCCCACTTACGCAGAATACACACGATTCGCTTAACCATTTACCAATCTGGGTAGATGATCCGTTACGAGGCGAATATTTCACCTATCAAGCGATACTTCGAAACTTGGGCGTAAATAATACCACATCCAGCAGTTCAACATTCAGTTGGGAAACTTATGATAATGGAACAAATACTTCCCTGACAATCTACTATGGATTAATGGACATGGGTAACCAATCTTGGGTTTGGGCCAATAGTGCATCCTTAGGAGACTCAGCAGTTGGTTGGTCAGATTACGAAATTACAGGCTTATCCAGTAATTCGACGTACTACGCCAGAGTCAAGGCTTCGAATGAAATTGGAGACACATGGTTCGGGCCTGTAAATTGGACAACATCGAGTAACTGAAAATCAATTACTAACTCTTCTTAGTAACTCTTCGAGGCTTACTTTCGGACAGTAGCGCTGGTGTAAATTGGCTATTGGAATCCAGATTAATGTATGTGCAAATGTCACCGCAAAGGCCTCTGCAACTGAGAGACGCGGTTGATCCATCATGTATTCTGCAGCGATTCCAAGAATTGCAAAGTGAAGGACGTAGATTGTCAAAGTCAGTCGCCCAGAGGCTTCTAGAAAACTCAGATTGATTCGCTCGTTATTGGAATTCTTGAGCAGTAATTCGTTTGCAATAAGTACAAACATTGCTGTTACGAAAATAAAGAATGTAGTTGCTGGAAAGAACGTCAAAACAGCATCACCTTCGGTTAAAGCCCAAGGCGTTTGAGAAGAAAATGACAAAGCAATACTAACCAAAAATATGATTCCACCCATTGTCATGATGTTCTTCCTAGTTTCAAAATCAGTCTCAGATTCTGCAATTATTGCACCTAAAATCGAAAACGCCAACCAAGGGAGAACAGGATATGTACCATTTACTAACAATCGATGAATCCATTCCTCAAACCCTTGCGATTCAACTCTTGAAGACCAAGAAAGTTCAGCTCCGTTGTATTCTCCCAAAAGAAGTGGAGTCAGTGCAAGCAGCGAGAAAATACCAACTAGTTTTTTACTGGTGAGGCGAGAAATTAGTGGTGCAAAAATAGCAGCGATTGCAATTAAGGTTAGAACACCAGGGGTTTGCCATTCGAATCTTCCACCTCGTTCAATAGCAAGTAGAAAATTGACGAGGAATTGGCAGGCGGTTAGGATTACTACCCTTGGTAGAACCCAATTAATCCAAGCTGGTGAGTTTAATCCCTCGGCAAATCTTTTCTTGGCTCCTCGATGCATTCCCCAGCCTGATACTGTAACGAATAGTGGAGCCGCCATGCCTCCAAATGCAGCAGCTACGAATGCAGCTGGATGTCCGATAGTGATTCCTTCGGGAGGTAATATGGCTGCTGTATGAACCTCGACCATGAAGAGAATTGCAATCGCTTTCATTTGGTCGATGTAGCCCAACCTCATGCAATCACCCAATAATCTGAGTTATTCTGGTTTCAACACTTACTGATTCGGGTGAGACCGAAAAAGCAGAAGAAATTGATTCGGAAAATCCATCTGGCAATTCATTTCGATGATAAATTACAATCAATGGCTCACCAGCCTCGATTTCATCACCAACTTGAGCTTCAATAATTGCCCCGACTGCATGGTCTACAGTATCTGTGAGAGTTTTTCTACCCGAGCCTAATTCTAAACAGGCGAGTGCAATCGACATTGCATCGATGTCGTTAATCCATCCATTTTCCTCAACATAAATCTCCGTCGAGAGTAAATTTCCATCGAGTAATCCAAGCGAACTTAGCATAGAATGGTCGCTTGCAAAATCATCCCTATTTCCACCTTGAGATTCTACCATATCTAGGAATTTTGCAAAGGCGCTACCATCGTTCAAGGAATTATGAATCATCAAAGCACCCTCTTCCATATCTTCAACAATTCCAGATGCTGCCAACAGAATTCCAGCCTGTACACATACCAATTCTTCTAGATCATGTGGACCACGTCCACATAGTGTTTCAACAGATTCAACAATTTCTAGTGCATTTCCTACCGCGCAACCTAGTGGTTGATCCATGGTTGAAAGGACGACAGAAGTGCTAATTCCCATACCATTGGCAGCATCTGCCATCGATTGGGCCAATACTTCGGCTTGGTCTCTTTCTTCCATGAATGCGGCCTTACCATGTTTCACGTCTAGAACCAGCGCAGAAAGTCCCTCTGCAGCTTTTTTCGAAACAATTGATGAAGTGATTAAGGGAATAGATGCAACAGTGCCAGTTACATCGCGTAGTGCGTACATTCTTCTATCAGCAGGGACCAGTGAATCCGTTTGACCAACCATTGCTAATCCGATTCTTTCAACTTGTTTTTGCATTTCATCTATGGATAGGTCTACTCGAAAACCTGGGATGCTTTCGAGTTTATCCAAAGTTCCTCCAGTGTGCCCTAAACCTCGCCCAGATATCATCGGCACTTTTAGTCCATAAGCGGCAAGGGCAGGAGCTAGGACAATTGAGACCTTATCGCCCACTCCACCTGTTGAGTGCTTGTCAACAACGAGATGTCTCCACTCTTTCGGCCAAGTCAGAACTCGCCCCGAATCTCTCATTGATTTAGTAAGTGTGATAGTTGATTTCTCATCGAGTCCGTTTTCGAATACACTTCGTAACCAATCGATGACTTGCTCATCACCAAGTGAACCATCGACGACTCCATTTACAATATCAGCGATTGAAGCGCTCATGCCTCATCCTCGCCGTATTCATCGCGCAATTCTTCGATACTCATTCCCTTGTCCAAGAGGAACTGGACTTGATTTCGGTCAAGTTTATCGAAGCCAAAGCCATCTAAAACAATCTGGCCGTGAACTCCATCATCTCTACCTTCGGTCCAATCCCTCGTGTCTTCGGATCCCTCATCGAATCTTGTACCCTTGAGAATAGCTTGTTCAGCATCAGCATCATCGAATCTATATCCGGAATCATCGATTAGTCGAGAATCGCTTTTTATTCTCGGCCTTCTTACCATAGTTAATCCAGCAGCAACCAAAAAAGTCGCCGCAATTATTGTCAGCGCAAACAAGAATTTTGCTCCCGGGGTAGAGAGTGGGTCGTCTCGAACATTATTCTCTAGCCACCCTCCATTACCTTCGTCATTATTTTCTCCATCACTACCATCGGTATTGTTTGTTTGACCGTTGTTGTTATCGATGATTTCTTCTTCATCACAGCCAAATTGTATTCCATCCGGGATTCCGTTACCATCTACGTCGCTGGAATTCATTGCCACTATTGGCGACCTTCCTAATGATTGAGCAAATTCAGCTTCTTGCCCATCTAGAATACAGTCATCATCAGTGTCGTTATCATTTGGATTCCCTCCCCAAAGGTATTCGTTTAGATTGTTCAATCCATCTTCATCTAAATCGAGTGATTGTTCACTTAGAGCAGTTCCAAGCACGGCCGCGGAATGTCGATTCAAACCGTATTGAATCTCCCACATATCCGGAAGTAGGTCACCATCTGAATCTGTATTTGAGTCAAGCCGATGCCAATCTTCATTGAATGATTGTAAATACTCAGAAGTCAGTTCTTGATCGTGAATTAATACGCTCATCTCTCTATTTCTCAATGCCGCATTTGACCCCCAATTCATACTTCCGACAAGGACACTCTCACCATCGATTATTGCACCCTTATTGTGCAGTTTTGTAATCGAGTCAGAATATGCCATTAGTCGTGCTGTGGTATCCAAGCCCTCTGTTGCATTCCAATTTGTATTGAACAGGTTAACTGCATCTCTAATTTCATCATCGCTGTCTGCATAAAACCCATTCAATAGTAAGCGGACTTGTACTCCTCTTTGGGCCGCTTGATAAATTGCTTCAATGATTGGATTATCACCGAATCCCCAATACCAATCTAAGTCTAAGTATTGCAAAGAAAGTTCAATTGTTGAATCCGCGGCGTCAATCATTTCGATAATTCCATCGACACAATCGTCTGGACATGTCATCAGTTGCATTTCCAAAGGGCCAGAATATGGTTGGGTAGTAGGTGCTTGTAACGAGACTCCACTGGTTTCGTCCATTACCCAATCGGAGGTTGGTGCATGATTCGATGAGTGTGGTGATATGTGTAGATGATTCTCATTTTCGTCCCAAGAAAGACGAGACATAACTAGCTCAGCAAAGGAAATTGAATTGACAATAACCGACCACTCTCGATTACCTATTCCATCTGGTGGTAAGCTTGTATCCTTCCAGTTCCCTGATGAAATCCATACACTTTCCGTATCCCTGACAGCAACCTTGCTGTGAATGTAAGTATATGGAGAACTGATCAAACTTGGATCCTCCATCCAAAGAACGGTTGCTCCAGCATCATGGAGAGTTTGTGCATGACCTCTTTGGTTATTTTTTGTACTACTTCCATCAAGTATACCTTCTTCGAGTAGAATTGTGACAGAAACACCTCGATTTATTGCATCCA
This sequence comes from Euryarchaeota archaeon UBA105, assembly GCA_002496905.1. GTDB lineage: Archaea > Thermoplasmatota > Poseidoniia > Poseidoniales > Thalassarchaeaceae > MGIIb-O1. Next base: position 4,766 of record DALV01000103.1, read on the forward strand.
GCAATGCATTAGTGAGGTCTGGACTCATAAATTGGTAGACATGTAGATGAATCGATGTTTCTGCATTCTCAATCCAGTGCATTAAGTCATTAAATGATGTATCAGGACCAATAGAAGAGGTGACTGTAGAGGATTCTTCTAGTGTAATTTTTCCTCCATCACAGAAGGTTGAGGCTCCAATTCTAATCCATCTATACTCCCAATCTTCACCCGTGTCTGTATCTGGATTATCACCGCAGCCAGAGCCTCGCATCAAAATCAATCCAGGCGTTCCATCTCCAGGGACTGAAATCGCGGCACCATTCCACCCTTCGATTTCAGCATCACCTCCTCCATATACAACTGCATCAACAACAGTTCCATCGGGAGATTTTAGTTGAAGGGCGCTTCCAGAATCAACAAGCCAAGGCATATTGTTCATGACGACATTTCCATCCATCGCTACTATTCCACCATCTGACAATAGATTGTTTTGATTTTCAGTCAATACAACTGAGGCTCCGGCTGGTATTACCAATTCGTTGAATGTTGAAATCCAGGGGGTCGTCGACCTTATTCTCTCAATTGTCCAGCCGGTGAGACTGATTTCTTCATCACCGGTATTCGTCAATTCAAACCAATCGTTATCCCTGTTCGGGACCTCACCTGGCATAATTCTGGTAAATTTCACATCATATTCGTTGTCCCAATCAGATGGCCCAGCGGGAGGTTGCCAATGCCAAAGCATGTTATTTTCGTGTTTTCCAGTATCCTCTGCGATCAATAGACTACCATCGTTGAGTACAGCGAGATTATCGGGGCCGGCAATCCTGTTTACATCACAACGACCTGAAGAATAACTCCCACCTGCTTCTACAGGCTCAATTCTAGAGACACCCCATTGTTCGTCAACTGGTAAACTGTAAATTATGCCGCAGCGATTTTCTGAGAGTTGTATATCTCCTGAAGAATCTGTCATATCATATCTGATATCCGACATAGCAAGATAGAGGTATTCAGGTGAGTTCTCATTGAAAACAACGCCTTCCATCTTATTCCATTCATCGGTTGCTCCCAATGCCGCCGCTGCCTTTCTCGATTCTAGGAAAGCCACTCGATTATCAGCGGCAAAGCCAATATTTCCATCGCCATCAAGGTCATCGTCAAGTCTATGCTCTGCCCAATCATTGATTTCTTGATCAGAGATGTACGAATTCTGACCATTGACAAAGTCCGAAGAATCTATTCCATCATATTGGTCAATCCAACTTGTGATTTGAGCAGAATTTGAGTGCCCTAATTCGACCCATGTAACATCAAATCCAGTAGTAGCGGGATTAGTTCCTGAGTCTTGGTTTACCTTTGCAGCGTAAAGGGTCCCGGAATGCAAATCTCCTGCAGAATCTGCAATAAATTTGAACAATACAGTACCGTATTCATCATCTGACAGGTACACGGTTTTCCTATCTGGCATTACCTGCGCATTCTCGTGGGAAAATCTACCAAGAGGGTACAATCTTTCGAAATGAGGATTTTCAGTGTCAGCATCTTCAACTTCTATAATCCAGCCATAATCATATGGATTCGGATAGTATCCGAGATAGTCTGCTAACTCTAGTTGGTCTTGGTGATAATTGTAGTTTGGATTATTCCAATCAATCGTATTCTCAAAATATAATTCTTCAGAGAGGAGTGGAGTGCCCCAAGGGCTCAATGAACCAAAGCAAAGGACCCAGCCTCCATTAATCCCGCTTAGGTCTAGCATTTTTCCACCAAGGGTGTCCCATTCACCAGACATATCGTTCCATTCGATATGTAGTTGGCTAACCCCAGCGGGGCGACTCTCCCAAGTAGAGTATAGGTAACCCTCACTGCCTTCGGAATTCGTAGGTACAAAGACGTTGAAATCAGGTTTCTCACTAGTGAACAATAATGCTCCATCATCAGCAGAATAAATTCCACCAGCAACTTCACTACTGCTGAGAGAATCGCCTGATTGTAACAACACCTGGTATGTACCTACTGATGTTCTAATTCCATGCCAAATTTCTGATTGACTGATTGTCGACGGAAGTTCGGGAATAGTCTCTGGTAAATCATTCCAATCAAAGCCATTTACTACACCAATTGTCGCTTTGTATGGGTCATCAGGGTGCATTGCACTAACGAATAAGTTTCCAATTGAATTGACATGTAATCCGGTTACTTCCGCACCATCTGGAACCATCATTATTCGAGTTAAGTCGTTGGGGGTTGGTGGATCAGGGTCACTAACAGGTTCTCCGCCTGAATTCTCTGCTCCAGGTGTCGGTTGATCAGAGTCTACCCATTCTCCATTGCTTCCAGAAGGTATCTTTGATACTCCATTGGCTGCTTGGCCGGTTGTAATTTCGTGAACTACAACATCTTGGGAATCTTTGAGAAATACGGTTTCTCCTGCATTGTTTAACCGTAGAGTGCCGATTTCATTTTCTGCGATAACGGCATATGCTCCAGATTCTAGGTGGTAAGGTGTTGATAAATCGGCAAAACCAATCCAGCTGCTTTCATTTATTGGATGGGTCCAACCTCCAATATCGACAATTGTCCAGCCCTCAAGACTCACAGAACTAGACCCGGTATTGAACAACTCAACCCATTCACCCTGAGGAAAGATTCCTTGATCTGAGCCATCCGCATTAGGCATTATTTCGTTAATACAAACTACGCATGAGGAATTTTTTATCGCCTCTCGATTTTCTTTAGAATCATCGATTTGTAGAATTTGAGAGGGGCCCAGTAGACTTAGTGTCAATACTGCAATGATGACTACTGCTAGCCTTGCGGGACCCCTTTCCATTAGACTTACGTCCAGTGTTCAGCGGTTGAACCCTTCGCGCAAGCGCGCCCACGGCTGGCTTTGCCAGCCGGAGTATAGGGTAGCCTCAATCTTCGTCTTTTGATACTGCAATCGGTCCCATGCCGCCGAATGCCAGAGCTCCCACAGCAATCATAGCTATGCTTGCAACATACAATACTGCAGTCACAGAATCAATTACAGCTGTGCCTTCTAATTCACAATCCCCACTGCCGCCGAAATCAGTCCAGTACATTGGTTCCATGTTGTCTAGAACCCGACACTGGAAGGTTTCAGCATCTTCATCTGCAATTTCCGAGAAAGTATGAATTTCGAATACAGGATGAGTATCCACGCCCATCTCAGGATTTAGCATTCCAGGACCTCTTAGGTCTAGGTGGAACATAGAGACGGATTTCCCGTACATCGCTACTTGGGTAACTGGCTCTACCTTGATATCCACATTTGAACCAAAGTATACAGGTAATGCACCTGGAAGTACATCAACAAAGGATGCAGAGCCAATTAACTTGGCTTGTATTTGGTTTTGTGAAGGATCTAGGTTTACTGTGTGTGCTCTCATTTCAATTCCCTTGTATGTTTCCATGTCTCCAGGTACTGATTCCGCCATTGCGTATCCTACAAGATTCACCCTAAACGGGTCATCACTATCTGCGACACCACCTACTGCCCCAGCTACTACGGTATTTTCGTTACCGACGTGGGCGGATAGTAATCCAAGAGTGGAAGTTTCTCGGTGTGGTGCCCTCCATGGTAGATGCTCTGTAAATCCATACAATTCACCTTCTTCACAGGGATACATGCCACTTGAATCAGCATCTGCCATTGTACCATCGGAATTTAATTTGAAATCACAAAATCCATTTCCATCGGAGTTGATGTAACCTTGAAGCAATCTTTGTCCCATATTGTCTCCTTCTGTACTTGCGATATATACATCATAATCTCCAGTGGTAACGCTATCTGAGCCGAAATATGTTTCATTTGTTTCGAGGCTTACCCAACCTAGGGCCATATTGTCAGGTTGTTCGTAAACAACATCGGCCACGATAATATCTCTCCAGCCAAACAACCAGTTATCGACTGGCTGCGTGATGTAAGCAGAACCGCCGTATTGGAAGCCCAATAGCGCGCCAATAACTTGGTCGAACATGAAGTCTGCAACCCAACTACGAACAGCGGCTGCATCCGACTCA
>DALV01000019.1:0-1142 GCA_002496905.1 Euryarchaeota archaeon UBA105
TTTTCAATAGCATCTCGAACCTCGTCGGTTCCACAGAGTTGCATTGACATTAGCATCACTCATTGACGATTTTTCATCTCAAAAATTGGTATTGGATTCATCTTGTGGGAATTGGCTTTGTTGAATCTCCGATAAATTTCGAGGATTCGATGTTGTCTTTCGGTCAAATCCTCCGACGGATTTTCTTCATGCCTCATTGCCCATTCTAGTTCAGCGTATGTCGCTCCGATTTGTTCCTCATCAGTTCTACCATCATCCCATAATCCGTCCGTAGGCGCTGCCTGTTGAATTTCCTCAACTATGTCTAGAGCCTTAGCAATCTCATAGACTTCTGATTTCATCAGGTCGGCGATAGGTGAAATATCGACTCCACCATCGCCGTATTTTGTGAAAAAGCCTACTCCAAAGTCCTCGACTTTGTTTCCTGTTCCAACTACTATTCCACCTGTCGAACCTGCAATCGCGTAGAGAGTGGTCATTCGTAGACGAGCACGGGAATTAGCTAGTGAGAGGGAGGATAAATCGTGTTCATTCATTTCGTCAGTGAATGAATCATATGTGCCTGTCAAATCTACTAATCTGCCTTCTACATTATCAAAATTAGATTCTAGCCAAGAAATATGCTTGTTCGATAACTCGTTTTGCTTTCGATCTTGGTGGATTGGCATATTGAGAACAATTGTAGTTAGACCTGTTTTAGCCGAGAGAGTTGAAGTTACGGCAGAATCGATGCCACCAGAAACCCCAATGACTAGAGTGGATATGCCATTACTTTCGGCATAATTTGCTATCCAAGCGGTAATATCGTCCGCTAATTCACTCCAATCAATCACATTCTCACCGTTTCAATGACATGCTAAGCCGTATTTCTTTAGACGCCAATAGTTGTATGGCCATGGAGTGATGAACCCTACGAACAACATAATTGGAATTACCCACCATGTCAATGAAGGTTCTCCCATAATTAGAATATCGGTAGCATTCATCGAAGATTCCATTGCTATCATCGAAATAAGAGACATCCCAATAGCTACTCTGAATGCTTCTCTGATTCCCCCCATCTGTTTGATTAAGATGAAGGTCTCAAGTGCTATTGAGGTCATGATTCCATTGAACATTGCAAGCATCATAATCGACATTGC
>DALV01000019.1:1530-7620 GCA_002496905.1 Euryarchaeota archaeon UBA105
AATCACCAATGCTACAGCCAATCAAGCACCACTTGGTATTGTGTGCTGACTGTTTCCATACACTTCCATCTCGCCAATGGAATTCTTCTCCAAGGCCATCCACGGTGTATCCGATTGCTCGCACTGCCCTGGACAAATTTTCTCTTGATGAGCCAGAGTGAGAAATGACCGCAGTTCCTTGCTCATGAGAAACCTCGGCAGAACTAACACCGGATACTGATTGAAGAGCATCGCGAACTCTAGATGAACATCCGTCACAGGTCATTCCCCCGACTTCGAGCGTGATGGTATCTGACATGTATACGACCCCGCTGAATTAGCCTTTGAACCCTTGCAATTAGCCATAAGCGCCCTTTGGGCGACCCCCTCAAGTTCAAGACGACATCTCAGTTCGGGTGCTCCGATGGTAGTGCCCACGCAAGCAGGTGATCTTGATCCGGTCGCCCTAGAGACTGCCTTAATGCAAACCTGGAGCGATGAGAATACATTCGCCCAGAGCATTGAGAAGCGCCGTGACGGTGCATCTCCTTTCACCTTCTTAGAAGGGCCGCCTACCGCTAACGGCAAACCAGGAATTCACCACGTTATTTCTCGTCTATTCAAGGACTTAGTTTGCCGATGGAAGACTATGGAAGGACACATCGTAGAAAGGAAGGCTGGTTGGGATACTCATGGACTTCCTGTTGAAATTGAAGTTCAGAAACAATTGGACCTGATGAGCAATGAAGCGATTGAGGCTTACGGAATGGAAGCATTCAATCAGAAATGCAAGGAGAGTGTCTGGACTTACGAACAAGCATGGCGAGAGATGACCGAAAGAATGGGATTCTGGGTTGACATGGATGACCCGTACGTTACCTTACACGATGATTTCATTGAATCTGCTTGGTGGTCTTTGAAGAAAATGTTCGACAAAGGACTGCTATTCAGAGGCCATAAGGTCCTGCCTTACTGCCCTCAGACAGGAACCAGCTATTCCAGTCATGAAGTCGCTCTTGGTTACAAAGAAGTTTCAGAACCAGCGGTTTTTGTTAAATTCAAATTGTCAAATGATGATGCTTCGGTTCTGGCTTGGACAACTACACCTTGGACACTACCAGGAAATGTTGGGCTGGCAGTTGGACCAGAGGTGACTTATGTTCGAGTCAAGATTACTGCTCCTCCATCAGACTCATGGGAGGGGCGTGGAGGAGCACCATTAGAGGAAGAATTGATTCTTGCCAAGGATCTAATGAGTACAGTTTTGAGACATCAAGTGGAAGTTGTTGAGGAATTCCCTGGCTCAAATTTAGTTGGTATGTCATATCAACCGCTGTTTGAAGGTGCAATTGATGGATCGAATCATCCCGCTGCTTGGACTATCGTAGGTGCTGATTTCGTCACTACTACTGACGGAACAGGTGTTGTGCACACAGCGGTAATGTATGGTGAAGACGATTACAATCTGGGAATGAAGGAAGGTTTCCCTGCACAACATACTGTTGGAATGGATGGAAGATTTGTTGAAGGAACTCATTTGCAACTTGACGGACGATATGTCAAGGATTGTGATTCCGATATTATCGACCTTCTGGCAGACCAAAATTCACTCTACAGAGAGCACACATATACTCACGATTACCCACATTGTTGGCGAACCGATCACCCTCTATTGTACTATGCAATGGACAGTTGGTTCGTTCGAATGACCGCGGTCAAGGAACAAATCCTGCAATATAATTCCGAAGTAGAGTGGGCTCCTTCGTGGACTGGTGAAAAGCGAATGGGTGAATGGCTTTCCAACATCAAAGATTGGGCGATTAGTCGAGAACGATATTGGGGGACTCCAATACCAGTTTGGATTTGCCAAGACTGTGGTAAGGAACACTGCATAGGAAGCATCGCTGAAATGGAGGAAATGAAAACCGCAGATTCCTCAATGCCTCCTGAATTACACAGACCCTATGTTGACGATGTCAAATTGCACTGTCCATCGGAGGGCTGTTCGGGAGAAATGATTCGAGAACCCTATGTCATGGATTGTTGGTTCGATTCGGGATGTGCATCTTTTGCTCAATGGCATTATCCATTCGAAAATCATGAAAAATTCGACGGCTCATTCCCTGTTGACTACATTTGTGAGGCAGTCGACCAAACTCGTGGTTGGTTCTATTCACTGATGGCAGTATCAACAACAGTATTCGACAGCATATGCTACAGAAGGTGTCTCTCATTGGGTCATATTCTTGATAAAGATGGCAAGAAAATGTCGAAATCAAGAGGTAATGTTGTCAATCCATGGGACCATTTCAACAAGGAAGGTTCGGATTCAATCCGTTGGTATATGATGACACAAAGCGCTCCCTGGTCGCCGACCAATTTCGACCCTAACGGAGTTCGTGAGTCATATGCAAAGATGTTCCTGACTCTTTGGAATGTTCATCGATTCCATGCAGACTATGCTGCACTTGATGGCTTTGACCCAGATGATGAAGAGGGCTTTGTTGCCGTATCCGAAAGAAGCCCTCTCGACCGTTGGGTTCTCTCAAGATTACATACGGTCGCTAATGCTTATCACGACCAATTCGTTGCTTGGGATTTCCATAAAGCAGGTAGAGATTTGGAATCATTCGTTGTCAACGACTTGTCCAATTGGTATGTGCGTAGAAGTCGACGAAGACTTTGGGATGAGGCCGATTCAAGCGATAAGCGAGCCTGTCAACACACCCTTCACGAGGTGCTCCTCACAGTCTGCCGTCTGATGGCACCGGTGACTCCATTCATGCCAGATCAAATTCACAGAGATTTGACTGGAGTATCCGTACACTTCGCTGATTGGCCTGTTGGCTCGAAATTAGTAGATTCCAGCCTACCTCCGCAGGATTGGGCTTTGGAACAGGAGATGGCTTTGGTTCGAACACTAGCAGAAACCGGACGTCGAATCCGAGTTGAAGCGGATCGCAGACAACGGCTACCATGCAAGTCTGGATGGATAGTAGGTGGCCCAGACATTTCACAATTCCACGATTTACTGTCTGAAGAGTTGAATGTTGAATCACTGACCACCGAAGACGATCTTGAGCGCTTCCAAAGAATTGTTATCGAACCAAATAGGAAGTCACTCGGTGCAAAGTGTCGTCAAGATTTACCCGCAGTACTAGCATTGCTTGCAGAGGCTGACCCTGAGAATCTACTTCTCGAGATTGATGCAGGAATCTGTATTCTAGAAGGATATGACATAACAATGGAAGACATAGAAATCCGCAGGATAGAACAAGAAGGTTATGCGGCTGCAACAATCTCTGATGAGGATGTAGGAGATGTCTCTTTAGTCCTCGACATGGTTTTGGACGAAGACTTGCTATCCAAGGGTCTAGCTCGTGACATAATTCGTAGGGTACAAGCAAAGCGCAAGGACCTCGACCTCGATGTAGAAGCCACAATTAGCCTATCAGTTTGGATTGAAGGGCTCGATTTGTCAGACTCCGATTGGGCCCACGTTCAATCTGAAGTCAGAGCCGGGACAGCACAATTGAACCAAGGTGAAACTGAGGGAGACCACTTCCAAGTGGATGGAGTTTCTGTGACCTTCGCTGTAGAAACGTAGACTCAAATCGCAATTGACGGGCCATATTCAGTTGGCAAAAGTAACTCTACTCCGAATAACGGGTCTGGGTCTGTTGAATCGTGATAAGCGATGAATGAACCTCCGTCTGGTAGAATCCCCATACTGGCAAAGTCAAACCGTATGTCATTCCCTGCACCCGATGTAGAATCTAGGTCTCCTTGCCCAAGATAGGTCAAGGTATCAGGTTCGAGGGATTGCGAGAATCCTCGGACATGCCAAGCAACATCAACATCTGGACCTTCAGCACTTTGGTATCTGATATTTACAACCATTAAATCGTGCACGCCACTTGAATGCCATTCCCATTCTTCTATCTCGGTGGCACTTCCCGTGATATTGTAATTCTGTAAATCCCAAGTTTCTCCCCCGTCCCAAGACATGTGGTGGGTAATCCCAACACCACCTGACATTCCACCAAAGCAATGTAAGGCAGATGATGAATCAAAAGCACAGTACTGAGTAGGGAGGGATGAACCATTCAGTGTTGTAGCGGACCACCAATTGAGGGAAGTGTCGACGAATGCATCGGTTCCATCTGTGAAGTAGTCGGGAAAGTATAGACCTCCAGATGGAACCGGAAATGCGCGCATCTCTTTATGCGGTTTAGTGAAATCCCACTCAGTACCCAGGCCTTCCGCAGTCAAATCAACCTCGATCGAATCGAGGTTAGCATCTCTGTCAGGGAAATCAAAGTAATCGTAATTCAAACCATCAGTAGAAATCTGGCCACCAAGATTAGCAACTTGGTGCCAGAAATTAGAAATTACAAGGGTAGCATATTCGCCATTCCCATACACACCACCGTTAACTGGACCTACGATTTCTACCTGCCAAGATCTATCGTAGAATGGTTCAGGAGTTCGATTGAAACACCACATCCATTCCTCATCCTCAGCGTCGTAAAGGAAAGCGTAGAATTGGTCCGCTCCACTACTACTTGGATATGGGAACCAACCCATGGAAATTAGATCCCCATTAGTGGCTTGGACGATACTTCCTTCTCCAAGACCTTCTTGACCAGGTACAGTGGGTTTAGGTTCCCTGCAACCAATCTGAGAGAAAATACCGGGCCGATATTCCTGCCAAGTGTGTCCTCTGTCTTCAGACCAAGTAGGATATTCCCCCCCGAAATTAAGTATCCAACCTTCTTTGGTTGCTGCGAGATAATGTTCACAACAATTTCCTCCTTCTTCATTTCCAAAGACGGCCCAACTAGAATTACCCCATGACTGGTTGGAAAAAGGAGAGGCTACTTCGAAAAACCTAGCATCCTCATGACCCACTGGATCATCGACGTATACCATGTCTTTATCCCAATCAGGGACTGGATCAATTGTGCTAGAAGATGAGCCCCCTGAGAGGCATCCTGCGAAAGACATGGTGATGACCATCAGAATCGCACAAGCCACCCTTCCGCTACGCTGCATGTCTAACGCTAGTGCTTCGCACTCGGTCAGTATTTCGGTGCTTCGCTTTCCCGATTTAGAGTATTCACAATCAAATTCTACTAATCAAATGCTGAACTAATCGGGGTTGGATTGAAGGGGTGTATTGACCCGTCCCTGTGCTATGCGTAGAGCCCTTGCCTTGGCCCTGCTGATGTTAATGATGACGATTACACCGATGCCAACCTCGGCTCAAGGCACTGGAAATTCAATTGTAATCAATGAAATTCTAGTTTCTGTAAATAATGCAAATTACGGAGGTACTGATTGGAATGGAGATGGTTCAATGGGATCTTATAGCGATCAATATGTTGAGTTGTACAACCCTACTTCGGAAGCAATAGACATAGGAGGATGGTATCTAGATGACATCGCAGATGGCGGGTCACCTGCCTGTAGCATCAAATGGAATACTATACTAGAACCAGGAGGCTACATCACGTTCTTTCGTTCGTGGACACAAATTGAATTCGATTATTGGGATGGTGACACTATCCGAATCCTTGACGGGAATATGAACGAAATAGATTCTGTGAGTTACGAAGGAGAAGACTCTGATTGGGATGTCCCATATGGCTACGACACGGGTGGTAATTGGGCAAAACTTGCTGAAGGCGCTCCAACTCCTGGAGGGGCTAATGATCAGCAATGGGTAGGTGTAGCAAACGTAGTGCAAGGTAATTGCTACCCTCCTCAAGATCATATCCACCGAGGCGAATATATCCTAGAAGGACGAGTTGTTACTATGGAATCGCAAGATTCTGTTATCGATGATGGACGTATTCTCGTCGTCGATGGAATGATTGAGGCTGTTTGGAGCGCCTCCGACCCTGCGCCCTCGGCTGCAGAGGGGGTTGTGTCAATTTCAACTAGCGGCACAATATACCCCGGATTCATCGACCCTCACAATCATGCCAAATACAACATCATTCCACTATGGGATCACGGAACCAATGGCTGGGATAACCGCTACCAATGGCAGGCTGAAGACTCTTACCGCGATGCGAAGGATGTCGGTTGCTCGCTAACCGACCCTAC
>DALV01000019.1:8018-16216 GCA_002496905.1 Euryarchaeota archaeon UBA105
ACTGACACATTCGAAACAATGTTAGCAAGAAACATAGAACTGTACAATTTCGGCAGTGATTACATCCACACAAAGGTCTCAGAACTAGCTTCTGATTATCAAGGGAATCACATCAAAGACGGAAATTCATCGGGAGAATTAGACGCCTGGTTCTTACACTTGGCAGAAGGTATTGACGAATCCAGTAGAGCTGAATTCGATATCTTGGTGCAAAATGATTTGCTTGTAGGTGAGTTGGTAGTAATCCATGGAACAGGATTAACCCAAGCAGAATTCGATGCTCTCGGCAATGTGGGAGGAAGTCTTGCTTGGTCCCCTACCTCTAACCTAATCCTCTACGGAGAAACTACCGATATTGCTACAGCCAAAGCAGAGGGAGTCAACATAATGATTGGACCAGATTGGGCTCCTTCTGGTTCCAAGAGTTCTATGCACGAATTGAAGACTGCAGATTGGTGGGATGAAAATGTCCTTGGAGACATATTTACAGATTATGAATTGGTTCAAACAATTACGACCAATATTGTTGATGCGATTGGATGGGCTGAACACACAGGTCGAATCCAACCAGGTCTCGCTGCTGATCTAGTTGTCCTTGACACCTTCCACGCCGATCCATATCGAAACGTTGTGGAGGCAATTGACCCTGACGTACGTCTTGTCGTGGTGGGTGGATTGGCCGTCTTCGGAGATGTTGACATAATGCAAGCAATGGATGATGAAATTCAAATTATTCAAGGAGAAGGATTTACAAAGGCCACAGACATAACCTACGATGGAGTTCCTGAAGCAACATTAACCGTTGACGAACTAATGACTTTCTTGGAAAATTGTAACCAAGGTGCCCAAGTTCCGCTTGAGTATCTATTCACTCTCGGTGATGAGAGATATTTCGACGTCCTGAACCGTTCACAAACTTTCCAAAATGGAAGAACCATTGACCTGTGGTCAGAATATTATGATATTGAATTAGATGAAGATGGGCACAGAGTAGGAGGGACTGTTGGAGGTGCTGACCCAATAAACACGACAATCGACCCGAATAACGGTGGTAATGGAAATAATGGAGGCACGACTGTTCCTGAACCTGAATTGCCAAACGTGTTCACAACAAATGGCCCTAGAGGTGCAACGCTTTCTCATCCGACGACTATAGAGGAAGGAATACATCTCGAAACTTGTACATCCGATAACGGTCAAACAATACCTGAGGACAAAGAGTTACTCTGTGGTTCGATTTTAGTTGTAATGCAACCCACCGATGATTGTATTGAATTGGAAGGATGGTATTGTCAATTGGAAGTAGGTGATGCCTTTGCAGTGCCTAGTAAACTGTGTGAAGACACCGGGTCTTTGCCCACCGATGTGACTTGTAGAGATGCTTGGTCATACTTGGATATCGAGGAGGAGCCCGAACCAGAACCTGAATTGCCTGAAAACGAAGAGGAGGCATTATTGGAAGGGCCATTATATTGGGTAGCTGTGATTTCATTGATTGGACTACTAGTCGCTTCGATTGTGACTATCAATCAGAACCTTCGTGGTTCAGATGAAGATGAATGATTAGGCTAATCGCCAAGTCGGTCCATCAGGGCCATCTTCGACAATAACACCAATCGAATTGAGTTCGTCCCTAATTTCATCCGCACGGTTCCAGTTCTTTGTTTGCCTAGCAGTTTCGCGTTCTTTCAGTAGGCCTTCAACTCTATCGGCAATATCTGCCCTAGCCGATTCTGCCTCAGCACGCCCCGCTAACACCTCGTCTGAACTTGGTAGAAGTCCCAAAACATCCCCTGCGTATTTCTCAAACCAAGAAGCTACGTCTCTACCTGGGTTTTGAGATACAACAGCTTGAATCTCAATAATTGCAGCTCTAGTGTTGAAGTCATCATTCATTGCATCAGTGAGGCGTTGACTGTAATCAGACAGGTCGACTCCTGAATCTGAGTCCGAAGAAAGAGACGTGCTATATGCCTCTACCAACCTCTCATAATGGATTACTGCATCCTGCAAGAATTCAGGAGTCAAATCAATTGGATTACGATATGGGACACTAAGTAGTGCATATCGAAGAGCAAGCGGAGCGTGGTTCTCGAAGGCTTCTCTAACGGTCCAGAAGTTTCCAAGACTCTTGCTCATCTTTTCACCATCGACATTCACGAAGCCGTTGTGCATCCAGTACCCTACAACAGGCTCGCATCCGGTACAACACTCAGATTGGAAAATCTCGGCTTCGTGGTGAGGGAACCTGAGATCGTGTCCGCCACCATGAATGTCAAATTGTTCTCCAAAGTGATTGAGAGACATGGCTGAACATTCAATGTGCCAACCAGGCCTACCATCACCCCATGGACTCTCCCAAAATGGTTCACCCGGCTTTGCCAATTTCCAAAGTGCAAAATCGCGATGATCTCGTTTTCCTGAGCCGGTATCTGCTACTCTACCGCCAGCACCAGCTCTCACCATCTCTAACGTTTGACCGGTTAATTGTCCATATTTTTCGGGTGCTGTGTCTATCTCAAAGTAAACTCCATCCCCACCAACATAGGCGTGCCCCTTTTCTTGTAAATTAGAAATCATATCGATGATTTCGGGGATGGTTTCAGTTACTCTAGGATAGTGGTCGGCCCTACGGACGTTCATCGCATCCATTACTTCGAAGTAGTCTTCGATATTTCTATTCGAAACCACAGAATAATCGACACCTTCAGATTCAGAAATATTGAGTATCTTATCATCGATATCGGTAAAGTTCTGAACATAATCAACCTTGTAGCCAAGAGCTTCTAGCCAACGGTATACAACATCGAAGGCTAGGTAGCAACGAGCGTGCCCTAAATGACTAGGGGAATAAGGAGTGATTCCACAGACGTACATGCTAACTCTACCCTCGTTTATAGGCGAGAATTCTCGCTTCTCACGAGAACGTGTGTCGTAGACCCTGAGAGTCATTCTGATTGTGCTGCGCGGCTTATCCGTCAAGAACCCCGCGCCGCTTCCACAAGCGCGCGATACAATCCGATATGTCCAATACGCTCTGGGTGCCATTGAACTCCAATGCAAAATGTCTTGTCGGTTCGTTCGACACCCTCAATCAAATTATCATGTATGGAATAGGCACTGATTTGCAAACTTCCTGGGTCAGATATTCCTTGGTGGTGAGTTGAATTAGCCATCACTTCGTCGCCCATTACTGCATGTAAATGACTGCCAGCAATAATCGACACTCCATGTTCGGTCACTTCTCCATCCCATCCTCCGTGTTCCTCAAATCCAGGAGTCTCGGGTAAGTGTTGGTGCATTGAACCTCCGTGAATTACACACATCAACTGCATCCCTCTACAGATTCCAAGAAGTGGAATATCTCTCTCGATTGCAGCTTTGATTAGCGATGCCTCGGAGTTGTCTTGATCAGGGTGGGCTAGGTAGATGTGTTCGCTCGGTTCCTGACCATACAATGAAGGATGGATATCTGGACCCCCAGCCACAACTAAACCGTCGAGGAAATCTAGGTTGGAAGAACAACACCCAGGTGGTAAAAGAATGGGCTGTCCGCCTGCTTCTTCGATGATGTCAGTGTAAGTTGATGGAAGGATTACTGCTTCGATATTCCATGGGCCAAAAGTTGAGTCTCGTTTACAGGCGGTAACACCGATTACAGGAGCTCGCCCCTGCTTACTCATACATAGGGCACTTGCTAGTTGACTAATTCAATCCGATGGTATCGATTTTAGCAGATTATATCCTTGCTGCTTCGATTAATGCATTGAATACTTTCGTCTGGTCAATCATTTCTGGATGCCATTGCATCGAAAGCAAGAAACTAGCACCTGGTAGTTCAACCGCTTCGATAAGTCCATCTTCAGTTCTAGCAACCACGCGTAGGTCTCCGGCATCCGCAACTCCTTGATGGTGTCCAGAATTAGCCATGGTTTCAGTACCAATGACAGATGCCAATAGCGAATCTTCCTCTATCTGTACTAGATGACTAGACCAATCACCTGCAGTTGCACCATGACTTTCGTGACCGGGGGTTTCGGGTAGATGTTGGTAAAGCCTACCTCCCCTCTCTACAGATAATAATTGATGGCCTCTACAAACACAAAGCATTGGTAGATCTCTTTCAATTGCAGATGTGATTAGTAATGATTCCCAACTATCCTGTTCTGGACGGAGGTCGTTGGTCCTTTCATGAGGATCCTCTCCATAGCGTACTGGATCGATATCTCTACCGCCAGCGATAATTATCCCATCGAGGCGGTCGAGTAATGTTTCAACATCATCGCCTTCAGTAAGCAAAACAGGTATCCCACCAGCCTTTCTTATCGCAGTTGGGTAATTTGCAGGTAACATGACAACAGCTTGCTCAGGAGTTTCATAATCTCGCAAATTAATCGAGGTAGTAACCCCGATTATAGGAGATGCCAAGTTATCACTCCGCTTCTCTAGCAAGACGAGCAGCGCGGAATGACAGAATGCCACAAACCATGAATGTTATACCAACGAAAATTAGGATAATGTGAGAGGAAATTGCAAGATTAGACATATCAGAAAAATCGGCAAAAACTCTCGCCCCTCCAAGCACCATCAATAGTGCCAAAACCATTGATGCGTGCATTAAGTGATGGCGCATGTCTGGCATCCTTTCGGATAGCAGTCCGAGAATCATTAGGGGAGCGCCCATGAATGAGGGAATCATTGCAGTAATCGAAGATTGGTCCGATATGATGTATGCCACGATACCCCACAAAACAAGTATTGCTCCTTCGTAAATTGCGATTCTTGGAATAGTTAAGCCTGAGACTGTGAACTCGCCACCCATGGTTACTCGTGTATACTACGCTATTTATGCATCACTCAGCAGCATTTGCGGCAGCAGCGGCTTGAATCTCTTCGTCTCTAGCGACTATTTGTTCCCAAAGAATCTCGGCTACGTCTTTGACGTCCATTTCAGCACCGACTGAATCTAATCCGTCTTTGACCATGATTGAACAGAAGGGGCAACCAACTGCAACTGTGTCGCATCCAGTCTCGGCTATTTCCTTGGCTCGAATTTGATTGACGCGCTTATCGGCATCTTCCTCCATCCACATTTGAGCCCCACCCGCTCCACAACAGAATGAATCGGTTCCATGTCTCTCAACTTCCTTATCTACACCGCCAATTATGTCTCGAGGTTCGTCGACGATACCTCCTATTCGACCAAGATAACATGGGTCATGGAAGGTGACTGATTCTTCGGTTGAAACGTCAGGAAGTTTTCCTTCTTCTTGCAATTTGGCGAGAATTTCAGAGTGGTGGAATACCTCTAATTCTGCACCGCCATAATCTGCGTATTCCTTTCCTAAAGTATGGAAACAATGTGGACAAGATGCGACTATTCTCTTTACTCCTAATTCTTGGAAAGTCATCATATTTGTTTCTGCGAGCATTTGGAACAGATACTCATTCCCTGCTCGTCGGGCTGGGTCCCCAGAACACCCTTCTTGCATCCCTAGAATTCCCACATCCAATCCAGCTTCATTTAGCAAACCAATAGTCGCTCGAGCAACTTTCTGATTCCTCTCGTCAAAACTTGCAGCACAACCTACGAAGTAGATGTATTCTGCCGGTTCACCAATCTTGATATCGAGTCCTTCAGCCCAGTTACCACGCTCATGCATACCGAATCCGTATGGATTTGAAGCGGATTCTAGGTTACCCATTGCGACATTCAATTCCTCTGGATATTCCATTGTCTCCATCATTGCGTTTCGACGAAGATCTGTGAGTTTAGGTACGTGCTCGATGTAAACAGGGCAAGCATCAACACATGCATGACATGTAGTACAAGCCCAAACTGCATCTGCACTCATTCGGTCTAGAATACTCTCATCCGGAGTTTCACCCTTGAGTAGAATTGGCGCGTGGTCATTAGCATAATCTCGGACGTCGTGTACGATTTGCATTGGATTCAATGCCTTGCCAGATTCATAGGCTGGACAAACATCTTGACATCTCGCGCAGGTGGTACAAGCCCAGCCATCAATGAGTTGTCTCCATGAGAATTGTTCGTAACTCGCAACTCCAAATGCCTCGATGTCCAACTCTTCCAAAGGAACTGCTTGGCCACTGTCATTCACTGCTAGTGGCTGCATCTTTGCCATTGGCTCAGTGTCGTAGAAGAATACATTCGGGAATGCCATAACTAGATGCATGTGCTTAGACATTGGAATTAGCACGAAGAAGGTACATATCGCCAACATATGAGCCCAATAGGCTGCAATTACTTGCCCTTCTGTGACTCCTTGTTCGGCGAACCAATACCCAAGGGGTTCCCAAGTTGAAGAAGGGGATTCGCCGGATTCTACTATGAATGAGGTGGTAGTAATTGTCATAATTAGAAATAGAATAAAGTTGCCTTCCAATTGCGATTTACCTTTCAACTTCTCAGGTGTGAAAACTAATCTCCGAGTTAGTGCTGCAACACATCCGATTAGTGCAATTGTATACCCTAGTTCCACGATTCCATTCCAAGGGCCCACCAAGGCGTCCGGCAATAGATCACCGGAGAACCAATTGGCAGTGGCTAAGTCAAACATATCTGTTGAGAGCATCAAGAAGCCCCAAAACATCAGTACGTGCATAATTCCGACGACTCTGTCTTCGAGGACTCTTTTCTGCCCTAACCAACCGGTGATAACTTCCCAAACTCTCTTCCCCCATGAGTCAAAACGGTCATCACTGGAACCAAGCATTACCAGTCGAATAGCTAATTGGACTTGATAGAGGAAGAAGCCAATGGATAACCCTCCAATTAGTAAAAGAATCATCCACCCATCTAGTGGGCCATAGGTCTGAAGAAGTGGGTGCTCCATTATCAATCACCAGCAGGCCTAGGGCCTGTATAGCACTCGCAAGTATGGCCGGACCTTCAATCAACCGCTTTCCTATTACAACACGAGCCATCTCCCCAACCCTCATTTCCTCGACTCCTTAGCGAATGATATGGTCAAGGCCTTCGCACCAGGAAAGTGTATCCTTTTCGGGGAGCATGCAGTAGTATACGGCCACCCCGCAGTTGCTGTTGCAATCGATTCAGGGGTCGAGGTAGAATTGACCGAATCGGACTCATGGACGATTGAAGGAATGCCCTTTCACAGTGAAAAACATCCTCACATTTCTCATATCCTGAATGATGTTTTCGATTATGGCGGAAGACCTCTGAAAATCGCAATCGAAAGCGGGTTGTTTTCAGCCGCGGGTCTAGGTTCTTCTGCAGCCCTTTCCAATGCGATGGGAGCGGCTGTACTTCGGATCATGGATGCTAATGCAGAATTAGATTCAATCAAATTAGCCAGAATAGGACATGCTGCCGAGGCAAAGGCACAGTTCGGACGAGCAAGCCCCACGGATACAGCAACCAGCGCCCTTGGTGGATGTGTTGTTGTGGCTGGAGAACAAGTCACGGGCACTGAGCACGTATTCGATGCATCAATGGTTACCCCCGAAGGTGAGAGGAAATGGTCCGTTTGTCAGGTCCAATTACCTGATGATTTGGATGCTTGGTTAGTGCTTGGATTCACTGGCATTGGATCACCCACTGGAGAGATGGTGGCTGGAGTCGCAAAATTGCTAGAAGAAGACCCTAGTAAGCACCAAGAAATGGATTCTATTGCAATGATTACTCAAGCAGGATTAACCGCTTTAGGTGCTGGAAATCTAGAGGCGGTTGGTATGGCGATGGATGCATGCCATGAGAAATTGCAAAACATCGGAGTTAGTAGTCCAGAACTCGATGCATTAGTTGACGCGGTTCGCCCTCATTCTATTGGAGCCAAATTAACCGGAGCTGGAGGAGGTGGGTGCATGGTAGCGCTTACTCAACACCCACAGAGAGTTGCAGAAGCCATCGAAGTTGCTGGAGGAACACCATTGATTTCACGACTCGGAGCAGATGGTGTTCGGATTTTGACATAAATCGACCTACTGAGTATACTAAACCGATATTGTAAGTCTTCTGAATCACAACGATTCTTTATAAGGAGTTCATAAGTGCGAGCGCCTATGAAGAGCGACGAAGAACGACTAACTGTCGTAAACGTGGTCGCCTCCACCCGAGTGGCGGAGGAACTCGACCTACCCGATATTGCCATCCAACTGAACTGCGAGTATGAACCAGAACAATTCCCTGGTGTAGTCTACCGTGTTGTAGATCC
>DALV01000034.1 GCA_002496905.1 Euryarchaeota archaeon UBA105
TGGGTAATTCCCAATCCTTGGGTAATTGCTCAGGAAGTGCCCTAACTTCTTGCAGAAGCCAAATATCTGCATCGATCTCCTCAATCCAATCATCCAATCCCTTTCGGATTGCTGCTCGTATACCATTTAGATTCCAAGACACTACTCTCATCAAATCACCAGTAATCAATTAGAGAAATCTTTGACCTTTTCAACAAGGTCCATTCTGTAAACTCTCCACATGCCAAGCGGGGTCAATGCAACTGAAATAAACAACACAAGCCCTACCAAATAAGACGAAATTAATGGGTCTGCATTCACCTTGAAATAAAATGACCATTGAACTAATTGGCTAATCATCCACTGAGTCCCCAATATCGAAAATATAGCCCCAAGAACTCCTCCTATCAAACCGATAGCGAAGTGCTCTCCTAACATCATTGAGCCTATTCGTTTGATAGGAGCGCCTAGAACTCTTAGAGTTGCTAATTCCAAATCTCTCTCAGCTAAATTAATGATCAAGGTGTTGAACAAAACAACGATTGCAATTACAATCCCTAGAAACTGAATAGCAATGAAGAAGGCTTGCTGTTGTTCCATCAGAGATTCCATTGCATCGATTGTTTCTTGTTTGTCGATTATACCTATTGACATATCTCCTAAATCGGTAGTTTGGCCAAACCCATCTGGATAAGAAAGTAAGACCGAGGTTGCTTCTAAATCGACCTCTACTGCCAAATCAGCCCGATGGAAGTAAACTGTTCGAGCGATTTCTCCCTCTGTTATTCCTACAATTTTGAAGTCTACTGCTTGAGAACCAAATCGTATTGTCTGAACCTCACCAACACCCCAACCAAGGAAGTGTTGTATCCCTTCGTCAACAAGAGCTTCCGGAGGGTCAGTCCCCTCGCTTGGAAGGCTTCCTTCAACCAAATTGAGGGTCTGCATAGCCTCATTGCCAGAGGTTGAGAATACGTCTAAGCCCATTGTAACCAACTGTCGAGAGTCACCATCAGGGCTAGCTGGCATTGTAAGGAGTAATTCATAATCGAGCGCGTTTTCATCCGCCCATTCTGTAATCGCATCTTCCATTCCGGGGAAGACGATGGCTTGTTGATCCCAATTCGAATTTTCACCCGCGTTACCTAGGAATAGGTCTTCCATAGAATCCATCATGAAGAGCATGGAACCTAAAATCAACATCGAAAGACCAACTGCGAAGAAAGTGAATACCAATCGAATCGGTTTTCGAGTGCTAGAACGTATAGTCAATCCAATAGTCGTAGGAAGGCGAGATGTGAATTTTTGGATAGTCTTTGAAGAAAGTTTGACCTCGTGTTGACCTCGAAGAACTTTCAGAGGATCTAGATTCGCGGCCTGCCACGCAGGCCAGATTCCCGAGAACATTACCAATAACATGGTAATCGCAGATATTTCTAGTATCGATGAATTAACCGTTGAGCCACCTATCGCTGGAATTCCAAAAACCGTTTCGTATACAGATTCCATCGCCGGTGCTCCGAGGAAGATTCCTCCAAGGATTCCCAGAATTGTTCCATATAGACCGATTACAGCGGGAGCAAGGATGTAGGAAGGCATAATTGCTGAGCGGGGAATTCCTAGAGTGCGAAGTATTGCAATCTCTCTGGCTTGAGACTGTATTAGTCGCTGCAAACTCAGGAAAATTGTAATCCCTGCTACAATAACCAACATTCCAGTAATTACTGGATAAGTCTTCATCGCACCCTCTGCATCGGCTCTCAAGAACTCTACAGATTCCACTCCCGAACGGTCGTAAACAATCGTCGAGGCGTCAATATCGGTAACAGTAATTAACATCGAATCGATGATCCCAGCCAATTCTTCACCTTCATTATCATCAGTAGATTGAAGGTCATAATCGGGACTACCTAAGATGTCAATCAGAAGCATGTTTGAGGAGCCTGAAGAAACATTAGCCAGTGATTCAAGACCCTCAGAGGTTAGGTAACCAGTGGCGAATTTACCAGATTCTGCTGGCACAATTGAACCAGGTGCTGCGAAGTATAGATGCATCGGATGATAGCCAAATCCGACGATTGTGAAATTCATTTTTCCTTGACCTGCTCCAATACTGATTGTATCACCTAATTCGACTCCCAATCCGTCAACAGCGTGAGCGTCTAGTACAATCTCATTTGATTCAACAGCAAGACGGCCATTACAACAAGAATCTTCAGGCATCCAAACACGGTCTACGTATCCTTCATCGATACCGTGCCAAACTGCTGTAACTAATCTCTGAGATCCGTCCTCTTCTGTATCGAATAGTAATCCATCGAGAATTAAACGAGGTTCACATTCAACCATTGGTAAATCTGCATCAGACCATTGTAGCGATATTTCTTCACACAGGGTATCTGACTCTGAAGATTCCCAAACTCCTCTGGGGTTCTCAACCCAAACATCTGCTAGATTGACACCCTCTTCTGAATCTTCGTAGATATCAGAATACATGTTTGTAGTCATATGTGCATAATGCCCGAAGGCAATTCCGGACATTACCCCGACCATGATAATCAAAACTACAGCGACAAGCCGCAGTTTACTACGCCAAAGGCTTCGGAAAAGCCTCCTTGTGAGTAACGTCTTCAACAAATCACCTCAAGCATCTTGGTCAGTGATTACAATCCCGCTATCCAATCTGATCACTCTAGTTGCATATCTTATCAGAGACTCATCATGAGTGACAAAAACCGTGGTTATTCCTTCGGCTTCACATGCCTTGACAAGGACCTCCATAACCATCGAAGAAGTCTTTGTGTCAAGATTTCCAGTCAATTCATCTCCAAGTAATAATTTTGGTTTCTTAGCTAAACTTCTTGCAATCGCAACTCGCTGTTGCTGACCTCCGCTAATCTCCGTAGGGAAGCGATCGACTTCTGCCTCTAGGCCAACCAAGGCGAGTAACTCACGAGCTCTCTCCTCATCTCTTCCGCCAGCCAACTCCTGAATCAATAGGATATTTTCTAGCACTGTTAAGTCTTGTAATAGATTGAAAAATTGGAAAACATAGCCAATATTTTCTCGTCGAAATGTAGTCATTTCTTCGGGAGCATTTCGAGGCACTTCTTTACCTTCGAAAGAGTATGTACCAGCAGTAGGGCTATCTAATGCAGCTATACAATTTAGCAGAGTGGTCTTACCAGAACCTGAGGGACCTAGGAGAATAATTCGTTCTCCTTCCTTAACCTCTAAATCTACTCCATCAAGAGCCTTGACAGTCCCAGAGACCATCTCGTAATACCGCTTCATATCATTGATTGTAAGCAAGGTGACCACCATCTGAACCACTACGTGGTTCAATCGCTGGCGGCCTCACCTAATCAATCTGCGGCACCTGCAAAGAAAGCCATCGAGCTGCGGAACAATTCCTCACGACGCTTCCGCTTATTCTTCCTCACATGCATTATCGTGAAGGCAACAGCGAGTAATATCACGAATGGAATGAACGCCTCTGCATGATACCTCTCCATGAATTCGATAATGCCACGTGCAGTATATGCCCAAGTCAACGAAGCCGCGGTTCCGCCGAATAGGCAAGCTGCCAGAACACGTTGGAAGCGCATCCGTGCGACCAAACCTAGCATCGCACCGACCAGTACGCCGCTTGCCATGAATGGAATCCAAACGAAAACAATCAGAAACCAAAAGCCATATTTTTCGATCCGCGTCTGATTTTTGTGAGCTACATATTCGACGCTCGACAAAATATCGCCCATGAATGGATTCTGTAGTAAAGCACCTGTGATTCCACCTTGTTTGGCGACCAGCGCCTCACCTACCAATTCCTCTTCATCACTTTCGGACAATATTCCTTTAATTCTTGAACGGAATATTCCATCTTCCAAATCAGGCTGCTCAACTCTACCAG
>DALV01000069.1:0-1509 GCA_002496905.1 Euryarchaeota archaeon UBA105
TCAACGAAAATTCGAAAGATAATTTCAGCGCCGCTTTCTTTGCTGTCTCGCCCTTCGTCGAGCCAGATCATTTCTTTCATCTTCATTTCCCATCCGTTCAATTATCCGGTCTTGCACTTTTTTAGGAGATGCCAAATATACTAGACACAGAACAACCAGTCCAGTCGCGGCAGGAATAGCGATTACAATCCACATACTAAGTAGTCCTGCTGAATCCGAGTCGGTTGGGACATATTGGAACAAATATCCACGGCTTGTTACTATCCAACCCGAATCGCTTCCAGTGGCCCAAGTGCCTACAATTCTATCACTAGAAAGATTGAGATTTTCAATATCTGAATGCTCAAGCCATGGGTATGAGCCGTTGAGGCTAATATCATGCTCAACAAGACTTGTAGGTGTAGTCGCAATTAGTGCTCGATCACCTTCCTGCGCCTCTATACCTACGAAGTATAAATCCAAATTCTGAAGTCGGCTTATGCTCGGAATCGAAGCAGATATGTCTTCTGGATTCAGTTCGATATGTGCGATGATTTGAGTCTCAGCAATTGCGACACAGTAGGGGGTTTCACCACTTGGGCATTCAACACCAGTCCAAGGATAACCAGTCCCTCCAACCCAGGTGAAGGTGTGATCTCTTTCGATTATTCCAATACCCTCGACAGTAGCACTAACGACACACATCATGATAGTGTCGTGGCAATCAATTGCTGTAATCTCACTAGTCCCAGAAGCAGATAGTGCATGCAGTTCCGCCCCTCCGTCTTCGGCGGCTCTCATCCTCCAAATCTGACCCTCTTCAGTACCGACATAAGCCCATGATCCTGCGGTATTCCATGCAACTGAAGTTATCTTTGCATAATCAAGAGAAACATCAGACGCAGCCCGTTCTAGTGATTGGTCTTGCTTAGCATATCTTAGAACGACTCCATGGTCACCCACAATAAGTGCGGTTTGCCCTCCTGGATGAAAATCCGCATCATGCAATTCACTAACGCCATTCCATACCATTTCCACTTGTTGGTTAGGGTCCATTGCATCTAAGACCCGAACGTATCCTTCCTGTCCGTAGACCACTGCCGTAGTTGCGTCTGAATCGATAGCAACACCATTCAGTCCAAGGTCTTCTTCGGAAAGGGACAAACTCTCTGCGAGTCCTACTGCCGAGGTTGCTACGACATTATGCGATGCCAACATGATGACCATGACGGATACTAACAAACCGCGTACAGTCACTCCCATGCCACCCGCAGAGTGGAAGTTGGTTTAGGCGTGTGGGATGGGGTGCGAGAGTAGGGTAGTCTGTGGCAGGATTGAAGAATAGGTCAGTGTCGCGAGCCCTCATGGAGAGATTCGAGGTCAAGCGCGGACTAGTCAAACAGATAACGGCAGATGGGGGTCTTGCGGCACTAGCAAGCAAACATTTTGAGATAGTTGAGGCAGATGGAGAAAATTCATTTTCTGGCTCTCATGATATTATGACTTCAATTATTGGTCACTATTCAGATA
>DALV01000069.1:1881-7800 GCA_002496905.1 Euryarchaeota archaeon UBA105
GATGCAATGGCCCGTGCTCAAGATACACGTAAGCGTTGGACCACATTCCTAGATGAGTCTACAGGTTACAATTCTAAGCAACGAGGCGATAAAGCAAAGGAATGGGCAAAGAAGGCATCAAAAGCCAAATCAGCAGTTTCTGCTGCTCGCCATTTCATGAATATGTCGCAGAATCTATCCGATGATGTCAAGACCCAAGCCGAGGACTTGATTGCAGAAATCGAAGCTGCTCTTGAGGACAACGATAACACTCGAGCAGCAGGAAAAGGCGAAAAACTCAACAAACTGTTAAACGCCTGAGTGATACAAATGACAACCCAAGAGACGCCAAATGACCTCGGCCCCGAGGTTCGCGCGTCTATCGACAGAATGTTCGCTAATGTTGAGGAAGTAGTTGGATTGGAACACCTCGCAGGGGTGTTATCTGGTTCAAACAGCCACGGTGGTGATTCTACTGTTAGAGCATACATCGGTTTGGAACCTAGTGGCAAAGCCCACCTAGGATGGGTGATTTTGGCAGAAACCATTCGAAACATGCTTTCTGAGGGCGTTAATGTATTGATTCTCCTTGCAGATTGGCATGCTTGGGTCAACGATAAGTTTGGTCGAAATATGGAGAAAATTTCAGTTGCAGGAGAATATATGGCTGAAGTTTTCCGAGTCTTGGTCGGTTTCCCAGAAGAAGGAGATGGCCCGGGTGAGATGAGATTTGTAAGTGCCAGTGAGATCATGGATTCGGGCGCTTACTGGGAGAGGGTTTTACGATGTTCCAAAGGAATGAGCCTAAATCGAGCACGTCGAACATTCAGCATAATGGGTAGAAGTGAAGATTCCTCAGATGATGATTTGGCTGCGTTTTTCTATCCTCCAATGCAAGCAGCTGATATTTTCGAATTGAATATCGACATTGCCTTCGGTGGTATGGACCAAAGAAAGGCCCACATGTACATGCGGGAAGTTGCAGATAGAAATGGATGGTCGAAAGCGACTTGTATTCATACTCCAATGTTATCTGGCCTGAAAGGACAAGGTGGGGGTAGAATGGACTCATTTGACCACAAGATGTCGAAGTCTGATCCAGGTAACGCAATTTTCGTTCACGACACACCTAAGCAGATAGAGAAGAAGTTCCGCAAAGCATTTCTTGAGGTAGGCAATCCAGCATCTCCTGTATTCGAAATCGCCCAACATATCGTACTGCCCAACAATGGTCAATTGCTCGTTGAGCCTAAACCCGAATTTGGTGAACCAAGCACTTGGAACGACCTAGAATCATTTGTTTCTGCAGTAAGTAATGGAGAAATCCATCCATTTGACGCAAAAATGGCAGTTGCAAGGGGTCTCAGTGAGGTTCTTTCGCCCGTTGTAGAACATTTTGACGGAAATAGCGGACTCCTCGACGCCGTGAATAAGATGACCGGCTCGCAGTAATGCGAATACAGTTAGGCGTCCAAAGCTGATTTGACGCCACAGGTATCATAACCCCTCCCTGACGGCGGGCGAGCGAAGGAGACTGGACTATGGCAGGCGTTGGAATCGATGACATCGCGATTTACTTTCCAAAGTTATACTTCGATATGAAGGACTTTGCAGAATTCCGCGGTGCTGATTTTGGTAAACTCAACAAAGGTTTGGGACTCACCGCTATGGCGATTCCTGACGCCCACGAAGATACTGCTACCATGGGTGCAAATGCCTGTGCTAGACTAATCGACCGAAATCAACTCGACCCTCGGAAAATAGGACGAATTTACCTCGGGACCGAATCCGCTCTTGACGGTGCTAAGCCAACTGCAACTTACATCATGGATATGCTTGAACAACGCTACGATGACACCTATGGCAAGGAATGCTTCCGTAATTGCGACGTTGTCGACCTAACTTTCGCTTGTATTGGCGCGGTCGATGCGATGCACAACACTCTCGATTGGGCCGCCAGAGGTGGAGAAGAGCAGGATAGAATCGGAATCGTGGTTTTCGCTGACAATGCAAAGTACGATCTTGGCTCATCCGGCGAATATACCCAAGGAGCCGGTGGAGGGGCAATTCTAATTCGCCACAATCCACGACTTATCAAAATCCCCGATAATTGGGGAGTATCTACAATGCCGGTCCACGACTTCTTCAAACCTCGAAGAGAAGTTGAGATGAAGACCGTAGTTGAGNNCATGGATATGCTAGAACAGCGATATGACGATACATACGGTAAGGATTGCTTCAGAAATTGCGACGTAGTTGACCTAACTTTCGCCTGTATTGGAGCTGTTGATGCAATGCATAATACCTTGGATTGGGTCGCCAGAGGTGGNNACTGCAACCTACATCATGGATATGCTTGAACAACGCTACGATGACACCTATGGCAAGGAATGCTTCCGTAATTGCGATGTTGTCGACCTAACTTTCGCTTGCATTGGCGCGGTTGATGCAATGCACAATACACTCGATTGGGTCGCCAGAGGAGGAGAAGAGCAGGACAGAATCGGAATCGTGGTTTTTGCTGACAATGCAAAGTACGATCTTGGATCATCAGGTGAATATACTCAAGGAGCTGGAGGAGGTGCAATTCTAATTCGTCACAACCCCCGTCTTATCGAAATTCCAGATAATTGGGGTGTTTCTACAATGCCTGTCCACGACTTCTTCAAACCTCGAAGAGAGGTTGAGATGAAGACCGTAGTTGAGAATGTCCTAGACCTTGCTGAAGAAGCAGGAGAGCCGAAGAAAGAAGGATTGGTTGAGAAGATATTAGCAATCCTTCCTAACTCATCAAAGAAAGACGATATTATGTTTGAATCTCATACTTTGAAGATTCACAAAGACACACCCGTATTTGACGGTGCATTCTCCAATCGATGTTATTCAGAATCAGTGAAAACTGCTTTCGTCGATTTCAGACAAAAGGCAATCAATTCTGGAAGGTATGATCCAGAAAATGACGAAATCCTGACAGAACAATGGAATCGGATTATCGTTCATTTGCCATATGCATTCCAAGGCAAGCGGATGTTCCCAGACGTTTTCCGACACGATAGGCGTCATCTTCCAATGTGGCAAGAGATAGTCGCTGAGATTGGCCCAGAACCTTTCCCCGAAGACTACGAGGATTCGGTAGAAGGTCTCGAGGAATTTGAGAAAGCCAATGATTCTTATCGGCGTTTAATCTCCAAGACCGACGAATTCAAGGAATTCGTCGATAGGAGAATCGAGAAGACCCAAAGAGCTTCGAGTCTAATTGGAAATCAGTATACTGGTTCCATATTTTTGGCTTTGATGTCAACCGTAGAATCAGATTATTTGGATGGAACCGACATGGAAGGCAAGAGAGTAGGACTTTGTGGATATGGTTCAGGAGCCAAAGCAAAGGTATTCGAGGGTATAGTGCAACCTCAATGGAAGGAAATTGCCAGTCGTTTTTCATTGTTTGAAAGATTGTCCTCAAGAACACCTCTAGACAAGGATGTTTACGAAAGGTTACACCGTGGTTCTCAGAAAGATTCTGTGGTCACTCCAACAAAGGAGTTCGCATTAGTTGGAATTGGCAGAGAAGGCAATCTTGAAGGTCAACGTGAATATAGTTGGGTGGAATAGATTCACCCTAGTATTCCATCTAGGACTTTGATGAATCTATCAACTTCCTCTTTCGTGTTGTAATGCAATAGGCCAACACGAAGAGCACCTTCAGGCTCCAATCCTAATGCTTCAGACAATTCGAGGGCATAGAAATTACCTGCCCAAGCGAAAATTCCTTCCTCGGCCAATGCCACACCAATTTGCTCAGCCGTCATCGATGGATGTGTGAATGAAACTGTAGGTGCTCTGTGTTTTTTCATAGATGGATTAGTCACCCCCCATATCTTGACTCCATCTATTTCCAGTAAGCCTTGAATCATGTTCCAACACAATTCACTTTCGTAGTCTTCAATTGCTGAAAAAGCCACACTTAGAGCCTCTCTTCTACTTAAATCATCATTAGAAATATTTCTGCCTACCCATGCTAAATGCTCTATTGCGGCAAGAGTGCCAGCCATAGATTCGTGACTTTGGGTCCCTGTCATCCATCGAAATGGAACCTCCTCGGAAGATACGCGTAACTTTGCTACAGGAAGTTCAGCGAGTCGGTTGTATTTACCCCAAAGGATACCTTGGTGGGTTCCGAAGAATTTGTATGATGAACAAGCGAGATAATCACAACCTAATTCCTGTACATCGATTAATGCGTGAGGTGCATAATGCACTGCATCTACGAATACCTCTGCACCAAACGAATGAGCTTTCGAGCATATTCCTTTGACGTCATTTATCGTACCTGAGAAGTTTGAGGCAGCACCAATTGCAACCATAACGGTATTTTCGTTAATATTTTCTTCAATACTATCGATATTGTGAGTACAATCAGCGGGATCAATATCAATCCATCTTAACTTAGCACCTGACCATTGGGCGGCTAATACCCAAGGTCGGACATTTGCATCATGGTCAGAGCGAGTGACCACAACTTCATCCTCAGGCCCCCAAGTCCGACTCAGTGCACTCGCTAATTGAATCGTCAGACTAGTCATATTCTGGCCAAAAACAATCTCTCTATGGTCAGTACAACCGAGAAAATCAGCGCATGCAATCATTGTATGTTCAATTAATTCATCAGTTTCTATCGAGGTGGCAAATGACATTCCAACATTGGAATTCTGATGCAGAAGGTAATGTTTCACGGCCTCTCCCACGGACTCCGGAGACTGACTTCCACCTGGGCCATCAAAGAAAATCGCTTGATTTCCATTAACTCGGCGAGTTAACCCGGGAAATTGAGTTCGAATTTGCTCTATTGGGTAATCAGACATACCATCACTCCGGAGCGATGGAGCGGTTGATTACAATTCTTTGAACTTCTTGAGTTCCCTCGTAAATCTGAGTGATTTTGGCATCACGGAAGAATCTCTCAACCGGGAAATCTGTGGTATACCCATATCCACCGAGAACTTGTACAGCCCTCTCTGAAACCCACATAGCGGTATCCCCAGCAAACAACTTGGCCATACTAGCTTCCATTGAATGCCTAGGTCCATCTTCTTCGTAGTGTCGTTGTTTTGCCCATGCTGCCTTGTAGACCATGTGTCGGGAGGCTTCAGTCTGTGTTGCCATATCAGCGAGGTAGTTTCCAATGCTCTGATGGTGAGCGATTGGCTTGCCAAAGGCTTCTCGTTGATGAGCGTAGTTTAGAGCGGACTCGTATGCACCTTGAGCGATTCCTAGCGCCTGTGCTGCAATCCCAATCCTTGAGTTATCTAGTGCATTCATTGCGATAGGGAAGCCCTTTCCAGCTTCTTTCAATACATTCTCAACAGGCACTTTACAGTCTTCAAGTAAGAGAGTACAGGTATCCGAGGAACGAATTCCTAATTTGTCCTCTTTCTTACCAACACTGAAGCCTTCCATACTTGAATCAACAATGAATGCCGTTGTACCCCCATGCTTTTTCACTCCATAATCTGGATGATCAACGTCCTTTGCGAATAGGACGTAAATGTCGGCAGATGCTCCATTTGTAACCCACATTTTTTCACCATTTAGGATGTAGTGACTTCCATCATCACTTAGTTTTGCCCTGCAGCCTAATGCTGCAGCATCAGTACCTGCACCCGCCTCGGAAAGGGAATATGCACCAATTTCACCCGCAGCTAATCGGGGAAGGAAGCGTTGCTTCTGATCCTGGTTACCGTGTAATGCAATAGTCATTGAACAAAGTCCAACATGTACACAGAACATCACTGAGAAAGAGGGGTCAACTCTTGCCAACTCTTCTACGATTATTGCTTCTGAAATATCATCGATTGGATTGCCGCCGAATTCTTCTGGTATAGTGATACCTTGTAGTCCATACTCACAGAATGTTTTCCATTCATCCAAAGGTGGTTTTTG
>DALV01000069.1:8082-19511 GCA_002496905.1 Euryarchaeota archaeon UBA105
TCTTTGGCTTCAATTGCTAGATGAAAAGGACGGTACGGTAAAGGTAGGGATGTCTGAATTCTTACGCGCAGATTACGGAGATGTGGTTCGTGTTATCCTTCCTCACCCTGAGGATACAACTGAATTTGTCCTCGATGATGAAGGGACTGCAGGAATACGAGATGATGGTGAGGAAGACTCCAAGCCAGAAACACCCTCGGCTGGTGATGAAATAGGCATAGGAGAGTTACTCGTTACCCTCCGTACTGGTTCTGACAGAGTGTTGATTAATTCTCCATTCCCTTGCAAGGTCCTCGAACTTAATGGAGAGGTCGAAGACAATGCAGACCTTGCAAACGACGATGCTTACGGAGATGGGTGGTTCCTTATTGTCAAGCCTCACGACGGATTCGATGAAGATCAGTTCCTTGATGCAAATGAATACATCGAATATCTAAACGAACTGTGATTATGGCCAAGCCAAAGCAGACCATGATCCAGGGTCTTCAGTTTCCCAATCAATTGTCCCAAGCATCGAGATTACTTCATCTACTTCAGACAGATTTTCCTCAATCTGTCTTCTGTGAAGCCATCCCTTAAGACGCCCAAGCCTGATACCTGCTTCTAAGCCCGTAACCTGCATCAATTTCTCTCCATCAATCAATGGTTTGTTGCCCGCACTATGTGGTTGAACATTGGAAGACGCTTTAATGAACTCAGCCCCCATATCTCCGAAGTATTCCATCACTTCTTTCTTCATTGAGTCAGACAGGGCAGCGTTAAATCGCCTAAGTGAGCTAATATCATAGCTTAAATCTGAAATTTCTAAATCGTGTAAAAACCGAATTGTAGAAGCCTCTTCATTGGATAATCTTAGAGTTTGCTTGAGATGATTTGAAAGATCAATTCCCGACCGATTGTCCTTGGAACATAAAATCGCTAAATTAACCAAGGGAGAACCTGAAAAACGTTCAATTCTAGCAAAATTAGTTTTAGGAATTACTTGGTTCAGAACTCCGAAACTCTGCATTAACCGTATCACTTCTTTGTTATTGATACCTTGCAGAATTCGCGATAACTCGGCCCACTTACGCTCTGAGGAAACCTTGCTAAGCATGTGTAGATTTTCTGTTATTGCGACCTGTAAATCCTCATCCAAAAATCTAGTTCCTAATTCACCCGAATCTAGGAAGCGAAATGCCCTCATTATTCTCAAACCATCTTCCCTTATTCGATCATGAGAATTTCCGACAGCACGGATTATGGTGGTATTCAAGTCATCCAATCCTCCAAATTCATCAATAATTTCCCCACTCACGGGATCTAGAGCCATGGCATTAATTGTGAAATCACGCCGTGCTAAATCTTCGATTATATCATCACCAAATTCTACATCATCAGGTCTACGCCCATCTCCGTAGGAGCCGTCACAACGTAATGTTGTTACTTCCCAAGATTTGCCGGAACCTTCATCCAGTACCAAAATAGTTCCAAATGCGGCCCCAACTGGAATTGTTTTGTCAAACAATTGACTAACTATATCTGGATGTAAATTCGTTGCAATATCCATTTCAGTTGGATTTAACCCCTGCAATCTATCTCTAACCCAACCACCAACAATCCAGGCCTGGCCACGCTGAGACAGCCGTTCTAAGACTCGCCTATCCGAATCAGCGAGTTGGCTCAATAGGTCGCCCATGACATGCCTCCTCGAGGTCCAAACATCAACCCGTCGGGCATTATGCCTATCTGTAATGCCCGTTTTCGAAGGCCATGGAAGTCGAGTTGGTGCCACTGGAGGTCCTTCGACCTCATGAACAAATCATCCATAAAAAAGTGGATCAATTAGAGCGAGTTACCCATCGCTGGAACGCTTACACAAAGCCACTTCTTCTAGATCGCACAACCGGAACAATACTTGACGGCCATCATCGATATCACGTTGCACAAAGGATTGGTTTGCTCTGTGTGCCGTGTGTTTTAATCGATTATTTGGAAGATGACTCTATTGAATTAGACGTCTGGCCTAATTGTGGGCGCGATTCAATCAGCAAACAGGATGTAATCGATGCTGCACTTTCTGGCGATTTGATGAATCCAAAGACAAGTCGCCATCGTCTATCCGATCATCTTCCACCGATCGCAGTTCCTTTGACTAGATTGAGACAACCTGCGATTGCTGATTGATTGCACTTATTGCTCAGCTAGAAGATTTCTTGCTGAAGATGAGATTAGCTCCAAATCGGATTTAGTAAGTTCTTCCATCAAAGAAAGCGTAGATTCTGAAATAGGTCTCCCGATCAAATCCTCAATTAGTTGCGAACGCATTTCTTCTGAACGCGATTCATCAATCAATAGATCATTCCTGAGAATCGACCCTGATTGACTTCTTTCTCCACGTAATAATCGAATCAATAACATCTCTGAGGCATTGGATTTTAGCATCTCCGGTAACCCTTCTACAGATGTCCAATCTGTTTCTCGTAAGCTTCTCGAGAAGCGATTTACGAAAGCGGTGTTAGAATCTTCAATCCATGAATCTATTTGATTTTGTGATGATGCTAGTAGAATGCTTGCGATACGAGCTTTTAATTCACCGCTTGATTTGGTAATAAGTTCGTTTAATCGATTTTCAATTTCTTCGTCGAGAGTTGCTGAATCCGCTTCAATTATTCCGATCGCAGAGGCTCTGACTGTTTCTGAATCATCATTGAGAAGTTGCAAAATAATCCTAGAATCAACATTTTCCAAAGTAGATACTCGCTCTGCAACCGCTCTTCTTACCGCTCTATCATCGACAATCAAGGCTTCTGCAATCGAGTTTTCATCGATACTTATTCTAGCCTTCCAAGCGGCCAATCTGATATTTGCTTCACCATCGGATGAAAGTGTTTCAAGTATTGCTCGACCTGCACCATCAGCTCTAATCGCAATTCTTGCTGCTAACAATCTTCTAGAATTCTCTCTTGATTTAGATAGTTTTTCAATTACTGCCAAATCTTTGCTAGCGGCCCATTTTTCTATTGCTTCAAGGGCCTTTTCCCTGAACCAAGGATCAGGATCTTCTAGTAGTTTTACAAAACCCTCCAATGCCTCTGGGTCATTTAATTCGAAGAGATGTCTTACTGCTCTTCGACGCTGTCTCACATCGCTGTGGTTCAACTTGGCCAAGGCAGGTCTAACACTCATACTGCCTGCGAATCAAAAGTATGGCATGAACACTACGCACTCACGAACCGGAAATACGCTACGGTATTGACTCATGGAACTAGGTCTTCATGGCCACCGACCATCGGGGGTTCATCGTCATCCCAGTCGCCTGGAGAGTCGATATCAATTGCAAGTAATTGTCCAAATAGAGGCCACATAGGTTGTAGCCACTCCATCTCTGCCATGAGTAATTCAAACACCGGATGCTCAACCAACTCATCCTCGCTGGAATCCTCGTCTAAAGGCGGTATGTCTGAAGGCATACCTCGAAGAGATTGAACTAATTCTTCGATTCTTTGGATGGTTTCACTATCGATTTCAACCAATTCAATAATTATGTTCAGAGCATCTTCGATATGGTCTGCTAGTGCTTGTGGGTCAAGTGGATCTCGTTCGGCCTCAGAAAGGTCCATTGGACCAAAGACAACATTCCCTAGTTCGGTGTCCAACCAATCTTCACCCTGTCTTTCTCTTTTCAGTAAGGTTTGTTGAATGGGTCCTCCAAATGGCCCTAAAACAAATCCTCCCTCTTCTACCATACCTGCCACTGTAAGCGGGATTTCTCGCACCGCGCCGGTAATTAACACCCGGTCAATACCTCTAGTTGCCTCATCATTATCCTCTAAGGAGTGAACAGGTAGAACTCGAATCGTTCCTTTGGATTCATGAAATTCTAACCTTTCTTCTGTATGATATTGAACTTCCTGATGGGGTTCGAGAACAGTTACCATTCCATCTTTTCCAACGATATGGTCAATTAAAGCAGCAAGGTATCCACCTTTGGCTCCTATCAATAAGACATGTTGACCAACAAGTAACTCAAGATGGTGAAGTAGCGTCGCAATCATGTGAGGCGCTGAGATGGTTTTCGCGGCATCATTCTGAGTAATTAGGAAGGGAACTGGTCTATCGTGCCAAAATGCATCTAATTCGAAGTCTGTAAACGACCCAATGAAGACCTGCTGCATGGCTTCAGCAACCTCATTTTCTATAGGAATGCCACTTTTTCGTAACCTCTCCAAAAGGTCATCTAGGGGCTTCATAGGTTCACCTTTACACAGATTATTACACCACCAATCATTTGAACGCATTGCGTCCGCGGTCTCACTAAGGGCCCGTGGTCTAGGGGTTATGACGTCGC
The DNA here is from genome assembly GCA_002496905.1 of Euryarchaeota archaeon UBA105. Classification (GTDB taxonomy): domain Archaea; phylum Thermoplasmatota; class Poseidoniia; order Poseidoniales; family Thalassarchaeaceae; genus MGIIb-O1. Next base: position 12,413 of record DALV01000069.1, read on the forward strand.
TCTTACAAAGCGAAGATCACCGGTTCAATTCCGGTCGGGCCCACCAAAATACTGTCTTTTCCGCTTGTGAAAGAGTCAAGAAGGACTAGGCGAGCGAAGGGACGTGGTCGAAGAGACTGCAGCGCTCGCCTCGAGGTTGAGCCGAAGACTCCGCAAGAGAGGCTGGAGCATAGCTACAGCCGAATCTTGTACCGGTGGTTTACTGGCCTCAACCTTCACCGATATATCCGGTGCAACCAACTGGTTTGACCAAGGTTGGGTGGTATACAATAATGAAGCAAAAATGCGAGAACTTGGAGTAGATAAATCCGCATTTGATCAAGGAGAAGCCGGAGCGGTCTCTCACCAAGTCGCACTACAAATGGCTCGAGGGGCGCGCTATCGCTCTGATGCCGAGGTCTCAATTGCTATCACGGGTATCGCAGGACCCGGCGGGGCAACACCTAGCAAAGAAGTAGGACTTGTCCACGTTGCCGTAACCGCCGGAGACCAATTCATTGTCCGTAGAAGAGACTTCGGGGAAAATGACCGCCTAGATAACAAGAAATCCTTCGTATCATTTGCTCTGAGGCTTTCTCTTGAACTTCTAGATCGAGTTGTAGAAGATGAAGAACGTATCGCCGCCGTCGAAAGTCGTGTTGAACGTGGCGAAGAGCAAGAGCCTGAATCCATGGACCCCAAATCTGAGCAATGGCAAGGTAATCTGTCATGGGCAGATTGGGAAACAGAGACTGTTGCGGATGAAATTCAGAAGGTGGATTTAGCATCCCTGACAGATTGGGACGAGTAAGATTCCATTATTCGGCTCTACGAGCCGCACTAGGCGATATCATCATGAGCGGTCCTGCGCGTCCTTTGACATATGGCGGCTGAGTCTTGGACTGAAAAGAGTCGAGCCCTCGCTGCCGCAGGTCTCGTGGTGATGGGCCGAGATACTCAAACAAAAATTGAGGAGTTAACCAATCTCGCTCCTTTGATTGAAGCAGCAAACGCTAGTAATACTCGATTGTTAACAAGCCAAAGTATAGACGAGTTACTATCGATAGTGCCTACAGAGGAAAACCTCACTAAAGCAGAACCTGCAATACAAAGTAATTCGCAAACATTGCAAGCGACCTTGGCAAGACCGGAAACTGGCCAGGCTATTGGAAGGACAATCGCACCAATCGCTACGAATGAGTCCTCACCCGCACCTAGACCTCATGGATTGGACCATTATAGGATGCAAGACTTCCCTATGCAAGCATCAGATGTTGATTCTGAAATAGAGATTCATTTTGATATAACCGGTTCTTCTAGAACCGAAGGAAAGATGACTGATATCAAATCATTTTTTGGAGACAGATTGAAGCAAATCCGTAATCAATTGATTACCGGAGGGGCACTACCTCGTCGTCCAGTTAGTATTGCCGAAGCATGGAGAAATAGGCAAAGGCACACATCAAAAGATTACGAAATCACCCTAGTTGGTCTAGCATCAGAATCGCGTTTCACTCGTGCAGGAAACTTGAGTTTTGCTTTTGAAGACGAGACTCAAAACATTCAGTGTTCTCTTCGTCCACCATCTGGAGCAGGCCCACTTCACCCTGCTTTGGATGGACTGATGAATGATGATGTGGTTGGAATCAGCGGGCATTTCCTTCTTGGAGAAAGAAGCCCACTATTCATGGTAAGCAATATCCATTTGCCTCCGATGAGGCAGCACTCAAAGGCCACTGCGGGAGAAGATCGAGCGGTTTCCGCTGCCTTCCTTTCCGATGTCCACGTCGGCTCCAAGACTTTCTTAGCTCCTCAATGGGAGAAGATGATTCAGTGGTTCAATTCAGACCCATTAGCTCAGACTGTGAAATATTTCGTCCTCAGTGGAGATGGAGTCGATGGAGTAGGAATTTATCCTGGTCAAGAAAGACACCTAGCGATTACAGACCTATTTGCGCAATATGGAGAACTTGCACGACTTCTAGAGGGTCTTCCAGATTGGGTGGATGTGGTTATTTTACCCGGAAATCACGATGCGGTCCGTCCTGCTGAACCCCAACCAGCGCTAGACCCGGAAGTACAACAGGACTACTCAGATGCAGTATTTGTTGGCAATCCATGCGAATTTAGTCTGCATGGAGTTAGGATTTTGTCATATCATGGGAAAAGTATCGATGATTTTGTCGCAGGACTACGTTCTGTTACCTATTCGAAACCAGAAATGGCGATGAGAGCTATGTTAGAAAGAAGGCATCTCGCTCCATCTTGGGGTGGGAAAACGCCTCTTTCGCCAGAACCCGAGGATAGGATGGTAATTCAGCAAACACCGGACATTTTTGTCACAGGCCACGTCCACGGACATTATGTTGGTAATCACAAGGGTACAACAATTGTTCATTCATCAACCTGGCAAGACCAAACAGATTACCAAAGGATGTTAGGTTTTCAACCAAAACCATGCATCTTGACTATCATAAATTTGCATACCCATGAATCGGCTAGCATACCATTTGCCTGACCTTCATTTTGGAAAAGACTCACCAAACATAGGCTGCCAAATGTCTCTCAAATCTTGGCCTTCAATTACAGGAACTCCTGCCTTGACAAAATCGTCTGCACCTCTGTTTGGAGCGGGATTAAACCCGATGAATCGAGAACCAGGAATCATCATTGAAAGGTCCGGTCCTGAATCTCCAACCGAAACGATATTTTCTGGCTTAATGGAATTAATTCTAGCAAATTTTTCTACTGTAATCCCTTTATCATGCGATTGAACTACAGTGGGCTTCGAACCGATCAACCATCCTTCTTCGTTCCATTCAAATCCATTTGCAGCCCAATCGTCAACCTTTAGCATATTTGCTATTGAACCGATGAGTAGGTCTACACCTGAGGAGACAATAGCAACCAAAACCCCACGATTCTGTAATTCCGTCACAACTTCCCGCGCACCAGGCATTAACTTGATTCCAGAATAACATCTCATGATATCATCTCTGTGTATTTCTGGTTGGACTTCTCTCCAAAGGCGGATATCGTCCAAAACAAATTCCTCCTCTGTGACTTCTTTACGGATGAATTTGGCAAGCATCTCTTTGTTTTCCGTTCCAAAATAATCGTGAATATTCTGCCATGATGAATCATTTGCGGCTAATACTCCATCACAATCGAAGGCCACAGCCTTGACTTGCTTCATATTTTACCGTGAATCAAGTAAGGTGTTTAGATTCTGCGTGGCGATGGGTTGGATATATTGCATACTTACCTCTGGCCTGATATATGGAAGAGGGTGACCTCGCGATTAAGGTCAAAATGCTATTTTTTGGTCCCCTGGCAGAATCCATGGGTCAGCGAGAAATCGAAGTCGCCCTACTTCAGGGTTCTAGTGCCAGAGATTTAATCGATAGATTTCGGTTGACTCCAATGCTAGATTCCGGACTTAGAGTTGCGATTGATGGTGTGGTAGGAGCGGATTTAGACGAAAATCTGTACGATGCCTCTGAAATTGCATTCTTGCCTCCGGTTTCCGGTGGTTGAGTAAAAACCGGCAAAATACTGTTTTCTTTGCCGAAGACTTTGAGAGAGGGCTACCCTACCCGGTGGTTGAGAAAGATGATTGGAACCACCGAATTAATTATCATCGGGATATTGGCCATATTCCTTTTTGGTGCCAAAAGAATCCCTGAACTGGCTAGAAATTTGGGTAGGGCCAAGGGTGAATTCCACGCAGGGGTTTCAGATGTCACTTCCCCTTCTCCTGCTGAGATAGACATGGATCGAGGCGGCGTAAGTGACGATGTTGCTAACGAGAATGAGTAATTCTGTTTCATTTCTTTCTCTTCAATCTAAGTGCTGCACCACAGTCGTGGCACTCACCGTAATTTTTCTGTTTTGCATCGGTTGATTCTGGGGCGTCATATTCTCTTTTACAGCCACTGCAAACCAAGTTCCAAGACCAAACTTCTCTAATCCCCACTTCACTCACTCCTTGCCATTCTATGTCAAGGAAACTTGCGATATTTTGCATTCGGTAATCATCTGTAATGAGTAGAGCTGACCTTTCTAATGCCAGTGAGACCAAAGCAAGGTCGGTTTCAGAAATCCCACTGATATCTCCACTTTGTTTCGCTGCAAGTAGTACTAAATCTATAGAACCTTGATCCGGTTGACAAAATACTAATCCCATACTATCCAATAATGCTGCTCTATCTGGTGAAATTCGCAGTAATTCTTCTTCTTGATGTCGAACTATTAGCCCACCGGATAATTCAGTGATTGGCCATGCTATCAAGGCGGCAGTGTCAAGCACACGCGCCTTGGCCATGCTAATGGGGTAGACGGCACAACCTATCAGGGGTGGGGTAGAGTTGCTGTCTATCGACAACAGGCGGTAACCTTCATCGGGAATCGGTTAGGGGCTTGGTTTGATGGAGATCCTACCTGAGGGGCTTGTCGACTCTGCAATTGAGTGGGCAGATGGTCTTGGATACCTCGGTTTGGCAATTCTAACTTCCACTGAGGCGGCGTTACAACCAATTCCTCCAGATCCTTTAGTTTGGAACATGATTCTAGAAGCAGATAGCGGAATTGTAGTAGCCACAGTAGTCCTAATTGCAACGCTTTCAAGTGTTCTTGGTGCTCTTGCAGGATATGCAATTGGTATGTATGGAGGAGGTTGGCTACTAGAGAAATTTGTTTCTCAATCAACTATTGCAAGATTGAATGTACTCGTTGATAGATATGGTTCTGCGGGAATATTCATCGCAGCGGTCTCTCCAATTCCATACAAGGCTCTAGCGTGGATAGCAGGAGCCGGGAGAATGGACTTGCGCCTTTTTGTTGCAGCAGGGATTGTTGGAAGAGGTCTTAGATTTGGAATTCCAGGTGCACTATTGAGTATTTATGGGGAGTCAATGAAGTCCTCAATGACCGGTGTAGAGGGTGCGATAACCTTCAGTATAGTCTCAATTATTGGGCTAATTATTGTGATTCCTGCTGCTCGCTGGTGGAAAGGTCTACTAGATGAAGAAGAATGATTCTAACCAATTCGATTATTTGTGAGTTGTATCTCGGACGGCCACCGCTCCTGTGGTGTAGCACGGTCCATCATTCCGGGTTTTCATCCCGGCGACCCGGGTTCAAATCCCGGCAGGAGCACCAGATTATCTGCTTCAAGAAATAATTCATCGAGCTAGGTTGTCGACCATTGCATCAATAGTCTCAGGATTTGCTTCTTTATTTCGGCCGGAAGTCAATGCTCTACCCATTACATCTGCTCCCAAGAAAGAGAACATACTACGCATTGCCATGATTACATGAGCACCGCCACCACCGCTGTGAGTGGCAAGACCTACTGGCGTACCTGTGCACATCTTTCGAAAGTTCTGCCAATCGCGAGAAAGCCAAGCGATTGCATTATTCAGTGTTGGTGGAAAAGAGCCATTGTATTCTGGAGCAACAACAATCCAGGCATCGGCATCAATCATTTGCTGGGTTAGTTCTGAAACATCTGGAGATTGCTCTGGGTCAGAAGAACGTGCAACTGTAAACATAGGTAAGTCCATTGCAGCCAAATCAACTAGGTCAGCCTCGTGGCCTTTGTCTTTCGCAACATTAGCAAATCTTTCCGCCAATTCTAGGTTGGTGCCGGAGGTTGCGGTAATCATCAGGAATTTCGCCATGTTGACGCGAGGGGCTATCCATACTTCAAAAGAATAGTATCATTCGACTTCGACAATTGAGGTTGGAATCCCTCTTTCGGCCGCCAAATCGATTACTATTCTTGTCCATTTACTGGTCTGTGAAGGCATAGCCAAAATATGTGAAGCGCCTTTCAATATTTTTTCAGTAAGTGTGTTTGGAGCCTCTGTCCTCCCTTGATCAACTAAACTTCTGGTAGGGTCACTCCATTCCTCTGTGAATACAGCGATTTCGATAGAACTATTGTCAGCCCATCGTTCTGCCATGTAATCTACTCCACTTGCTCCACCAACAATAATCAAATCCGGATAACCGTTATTTTCAAGCCAATTATCAATTGCTTTTTCAAAGACTTCAAAATCATAAAATCGACTGCTTCCGACTATTGCCAGATTAATTACAGAACCATCTTGATTCAAGTCCCGTCCACCGAGAGAATCGACCACATCTTGTCCAGAGGTTGTTGTCATTGTTTACCCGAGTTAGGTCTCTGTGCATAAAGATGGTCATTTTAGTGGCACTTTTTGAATTGTTTAGATATTATATCCCACCTATTGATATTGAGGTATCGAATCGCCAATTCAAGAGGTCAAGCCATGGCTCTAGATATCGAGGCTATTCGAGCAGATTTTCCAATCCTTGATAGGGTCTTGCCCAATGGCAAGAAATTGGTCTATTTTGACAACGCAGCCACCTCTCAAAAGCCTCAAGTTGTTATCGACGCGATGACTAGATATTACGAGGAATACAATTCCAATGCTCATCGTGCTAATCATACCTTGGCCGATGAGGCAACAACTGCACTGGAAGAAGCAAGAAGCAAGATTTCTCGCTACTTTGGGACTAATCCCGGAAATATGATTTACACAAGTGGGGCAACTGAAGCAATAAACTTGGTAGCATATGGCTGGGCTCGATATAATCTGCAACAAGATGATGTGGTTGTCGTTACGGAAATGGAGCACCATGCAGATATCGTTCCATGGCAGGAACTCAACAAAGAGAAGGGTGTAGAAGTTCGTTATGTGCCAATTAACTCCAGAACATTCACCCTCGATATGGAAGCCTTTGAAGTAGCCCTTGAAGGGGCTAAACTAGTTTGTGTCGTACATACAAGCAATGTATTAGGAATACGGAATCCTGTCGAAGAAATCATCGAGAAATCTCAGGCAGTAGGTGCTCGTGTTCTCCTTGATTGTGCTCAGGGTGCGCCACACGAGAGGATATTCTTCGACAATATGGGTGCAGATTTTATTGCCATTTCGGCCCACAAAATGGCCGGCCCAACCGGTATCGGCTGTATTTTGGTAAAACCCGATGCGATGGCTGAAATGGGTCCATTTATGACCGGAGGTTCAATGATTAGACGAGTTTCAACCGAAGGTACAACCTTTCAAGAAGGTCATGCAATGTTTGAGAC
>DALV01000087.1:0-1084 GCA_002496905.1 Euryarchaeota archaeon UBA105
AGAATCTCAATTGTTCCAAAGGCAAAGGCTGGCTTCTCAAAGTAACTAGCAGGTCCATTCCATAGAATACAGCCCGCCTGCATCAATATGGGTCGTAATTGCATGAGAGTCTCCACTCCAATATCGTAAATTGGATGTGGAACTGGAAGATCCTCAACGGTAAGTCCCACTCTTTCTTGGTCAATTTCCACAGCAACATCCCTGGGAACTAAGAGTAAATCCGAATGATTCTCTACTAGTGTGCTAGCCATTTCCCAAGCGATATCGAAATCATCTCCTAATGTTCCTCGAATAAATTCCTTATTTCCTTCTCCAATGTCAATGCCTTGAGCCCAGAGAATCATATTTCCAACCACCCCAACAAAGGCAATCGTATCGACTACACCTCGATTGATTAGATTTTGAGCTACTCGGAACGAATCATCCGCCTTAGCCCCGCCGAGTATTGCAACGTATGGTCGTGGCGGGTTTGTAACAGCGGTTTGTAGAGCGTTAATCTCTCGTTGCATCAAGCGCCCTGCGATACAGGGTAAATCATCTGCAAACCCTGTCAGAGTTGGAGAATTACGGTGTGCTGCTGCGAAGGCGTCAGTAACATAGGCATCAAATTCTGGAGCTAAATTCAAGACGATTTGAGATATTCGTAATTCTTCTAATTCTGCCTTCTTCAGGGAAATTTCTTCGTTGTGCATTCTCACATTGTCCAAACAAAGAATCTCCCCATTTTGCAAACTTCGAATAGAATCTATCGCTTCTTTACCACAGACATCAGGAACAAAACGAATAGGTCGGCCAAGAATTCTACCAAGTCTTTCTGCATGACCTGAAAGATCTGTAAAATCATCTTTACCGGGCCTAGACTGATGTCCAAGAATCACAATCTTCGATTCGGATAGGTCAGCAAGAGTAGGTAGAATCGCCCTAAGTCTTCCATCATCTAGGAAGGCACCGGTCTCTGGATGAAGGGGTGAATTAATGTCGACACGATATAGCACACGCTTACCGCTTAGGTGAATATCGTCCAAGGATAGAACGTCTTTCACGATGCGGGCCACCAGCAGGCGTCTTTTGATAATGATGGAGA
>DALV01000087.1:1462-3012 GCA_002496905.1 Euryarchaeota archaeon UBA105
TTGATGGCGTGGGATGCGGAGCGACTTACCGGCCCAGATGGAGAAGACTGGCGAGTGCCGGTTACTGAATTGGAAGAGCGCCGCAGTCGCTTGTCGTCGGCACTCGCAGAAACTGGTTTTGAGTCGGCACTCATCGATGACCCAGTGGAACTCTACTGGTTGACTGGTGGTAGACAAAACGGCATGATTCTCATCGGGGCTGAGGGATCAGATGTAGAGAATACACATTGGGTTCGAAAATCACTGAGAAGAGCGAAATTTGAATCGGGTGATGATAATGCTCCGGACCCGATTATCACTCAGCCAAGAATGAGACAAATGACGGATGCACTCCGTTCACTTGGCGCAACTTCTGCGCCTGCTATGTTGGCTGGAAAAATGCCTCATGATAGGTGGCAGTACTTCTCTAGAAGAATGTCCGCACTAGGTGAAATGCAGGATGCAACTTACCTAATGTACGGTTTGCGGGAAACAAAATCTGCTTGGGAGCTTGAAATGCTGCGAGAAAGCGGACGAATAAATCGAGAAATGTTTGAAGCAGTTAGAGAAGTTGGCGGAGAAGGGCGTAGCGAATTAGAAATGGCTGCTGCTGCCGATGAAGTTAGTCGAGCAGCAGGATTTGGAGGTCGCATTAGGATGAGGCGATGGCCGATGGATTGCGACCGAGTTGTAATCGCTGCAGGAAGATCCGGAGCCGTCCCATCATACTTCGATTCGGCTATCGGTGGGTTAGGAGCAAGTCCAATCTCTTCACTAGGTGCTGGCCATGCAAAAGTCGTGGTCGGAGAGCCTGTTATCGTCGATGTCGTTCATCTACATCGTGGATATGTTTCAGATTGTACGAGAATGTTCTGCGCAGGTCGGCTCGATGAAGAATCGGTGAGTAAATTGAATGATATGGCCGAGATTAGGGACTCGGTTGTTGCAAGTCTTGGAAGAGGAGAATATTGTTCAGAGGCATGGAGAATTGGTAGTGCAATGGCCGAAGAAATGGGCTATTCTGAACATCTTATGGGAATGCCACCTGAACAAGCAGTTTTCCTGGGTCATTCAGTAGGATTAGAGCTCGATGAAACTCCTGTTATCGCCGATCGCTTCGACAGAGAACTCCCAATTGGGGGAACAATGGCGATTGAACCTAAGGTAATCTATGACTCAGGGGCTATTGGAACTGAGGATACATTTGCTCGAACTTCTGATGGAATGGAATGCCTTACTATGGGAGATTCATGGGACCTGCTTACGGAGTGGGATGCATGAGCCGAGTCAAAAAAACGGCTCAGAAGCGGCTTGCACGATTACTACGCGGAAGAACTGAACCTCATGGAATTGAGATTACCAATGAATCAATACTGAAGGGTGTTAAAGTTGATGATTCTGGAATTGTCCAGTTGTGGATACAACCAACCCGAGCACATTGCCCATGTTGTATAAACGACCTGATGGAACTTCGCTCTGAAATAAATCAACAGAAAGGAGTTCTTGCATGTCATATCGAAGTCGTTGGTGTACCTCAGGCAGATAGATGGACTGCTGCGATTAACGAATAA
>DALV01000087.1:3354-4094 GCA_002496905.1 Euryarchaeota archaeon UBA105
ACGTCATTATCCGCTTTGAGTTCGCTGTCAGCATCTCCGGTATTCACTACACCACGAGGTTCGACTAGCATAACTTTGCATTCAGATTCTGCGTATGGTTTGTGTTCGATACCTTTGGGAACCACGAGCATCTCACCCTCGTTGAGTTGAACTGTTTCGTTCTCAAACTCGATATTCATGCTACCCTCAATTACGATGAAAACTTCATCAGTATCTGGATGATTATGCCAGACAAATTCACCTTGAATTTTAACTAATTTGAATTGATAATCGTTTAATTCGGCAATAACTTTTGGCGACCAGTGGTCGGAAAATTTCGCTAATTTGTCTTTCAGATTAATCGTATCCATCATTCTTCACTTTCCATTTTACTATCACGTTTCCATCTTCGTGCTTTACGATCCTCTACTTCTACAAGTTTTGCACGAAGGCGTGTGTAGAGAAACCATACAGCGATTCCTACCCCTACAAGATTGAAGATTACTAAGAACAGAAATTCTTGGTCATCCATAATATCACATCACAAAGGAGGAATTACATCGATATCGCAGGTTTCGCTTGCTTGCATACAGCACGACAGAACCCCTCCATCCTCAATTAGAAATTCATCAAGCCCTGGTGGTAATGGCTCAGGATATTCGATTTTCCCCTCCTTCAAACGAACCAAACATGTGCCGCAGTTGCCCGATGTACAGTTAGTTGGAATGTGAACCCCAGCTTTCTCGGCCACCTCAACCAAA
>DALV01000014.1 GCA_002496905.1 Euryarchaeota archaeon UBA105
GAAATGTTGGCCGATGAATAAGAAAGGTATCAATGCCAAAGCGATAGCGATTAATGGCCTTAATGCACCCCATGGACCTATACCACCACTAATTTCGTACCAGATCACTTTTACGACGCCTAAAGGACCTGCACCGTCGACCTCATCGTCGACAACCTCAACGACGTAATCCGCACTCATTACTCCATGGTCGGGCCTTTGGCGAATGAATATGACGATTCTTTGACCACGCAAGACACAACTATGGATAGCCCTTCGGTGGCACGTGAAACCTAGAGTTCTGCTTACCTCATTCCCAGAATTTGGAGGACACGATGAGAATATCTCAAAGAAAATAATGTTGGCGTTTGAATCCACTGGAATTGAGGGAATAACATTGGAAACTGAATTATTGACATGTGATGAAGATGGTTCACGAAGAGTGTCTAACTTAATTGAGCAGGGAGAAAAATATGACGCAATAATCCAACTGGGACTGGCCGATTCTAGAAAGGAAATTTCATTGGAAAGGTGGGCTCATAATTACTCTAATTTTACGATCCCAGATAACTCGGAAAGAATGGCCGATGAAATCATCATCGAGGGTGGACCAGACAAGTATCAGGCAACGGTTTCAAAGCATGTTTTGGATGAGGAATTTGAGAACGATGAAGATGTAGTTTGGAGCAATTCTGCTGGTCAATTTGTCTGTAACGAAACAATCTACAGGACATTAAATTCGATAGAATTAATGGGCGGAAAATTACCAGCAATTTTTGTCCATTTGCCGCCAGAATCTGTGATATCGTATACAAGGCAAATGGAAGTAATTTCTCGTATTATCAAAACACTGGCATCTAAACCTAGGTTAGAAGTCGTAGGTGCGCTCTTGTTTAATTCTGAAAGACGAATATTAGCCTGTAGGAGACCGCCGCAAGATGTTTGGGCAGGTTGGTGGGAATTTCCAGGAGGTAAGATCGAAGAAGGTGAAACTGAGAAGGAGGCTTTACGCAGGGAAATTATGGAAGAATTAGGAATCATTGTTAACCCAAAAAGTAGAGTCACATCTCTTCAATATGAGTACGAGGATCGATTCGTTTCATTGTCTATCTGGGATTGTGGGGTTGTTGATCAGGAATCCATTGATGTAAAAGAGCACGATTTGATTTCGTGGTTAGACCAATCTTCACTCAATACCGTCAAGTGGCTTCCAGCCGATGAACCTTTGATTAAAGAGTGGATGAGATCAGGAATACCCTATTCTTGATTTGAATTCATGGTTCTATTGCCTTTCTTATCAAACCATTCTACAGGAGTTCCATCATCGTCCATACTCAGTTCATCATCAAGGTGTCTTGGTATGCTGTTTCTACCCTCATGCCAAGTAATTTGCTCAATCCACAACCCCAGGTCTTCGCCTTGTAATGATACTTCCATAACTCCCCCGAGAGGGACTTCATCTACTACAAATGCTACCTTGCCTACAAATGCAGCCTGTCTAGATAATTGAAAATGAGTGGATTCTCTCTGTAGGTTCATCGTCATTGCATCAAATGCAGTATCTAAAATCCGATTAGTTGAGCAATATTGGATTATTCTAGATAAAGATCGAGATTTTCCAGAAAGCCTGCTATCATCTCGGGCAACTGGAAAACTTTCGTCATTCGCGTTAATTTCGCAATCCCAATCATCAAAAAGTGACTTTATTGCTTTCTCAACAAGAGTGAAATTTTCATGGGTTTTGACTATGGTGGAGACAGTAATCTCCGGTTCCATGCATAACCGAGGATGTGTATAGGTCATGATTGCTGCGGATAATCGACCTCCCATGTTCACGAATGATTCAAACCATTGATTTGTGAGGCGCGTCTATGGCACAGCGTTCTCCGTTGATTAGCGCGGGTTTGCTTCTAGCGCCTACAATATGTGTGGTAGCCCTTAGGTTTGGGCTTCCAAACATCGAGGAATTACTCAAACAAGACCTAATCGCCCAAGCGATTATTCACACCATTGCGGTAATTTTAGGAATAATCATGTATCTAAAATATCGAGTTGTTGAGGATCACGAATATCATCGTTCTAGTGCAATCAAGGGGCTATCAAGTATGTACCGACTTGAGGAAAAAGGGCTGTGGAGTCGTGGGGATTCGGCTTTGGAAAAATTGGAAGCTCAAGCCCGTAGTGAACCGAAAGGAAGAGCGGGGTTAAGATTTCAAAAGAGAATGAGTGGTAGAGTATCGGATTTGAATAAAGAAGGCTCCGAACTTGAACTAGATTCGCAAGACTCGCGTATGGATGTAGATGTTCAAGTAGAAGGTGTATCATATAATTCCGATACGAAAGCAACTCAATCAGAAGATGAGAACAAGCCCGCGGGAGCGTTAGGGGCCAGTGCAGAGGCTTCCGCTCAACGACGCCTTGCAAAAGAATTGGCTCGCCGAGAAAAGCAAGACGCAAAAGACGAAAAGAACGCAATAAAACTGGCTAAGAAGGAAGCAAAGGCTGCTGCTAAGGCGGAGAAAATCGCCGCAAAGGCTGCTGCCAAAGCCGAAAAAGCCGCAGCAAAGAAATCAAAATCCGCCTCTTCAGAAACTAACTGGGATGCAATGGAAGACTCTCAATGGCAACCAGAAGTACCCTCATCTATTGCACAATCTGTAATTTCTTGCCAAGAGTGCGGGGCTGTAAACAATAGCGGTACTGCATACTGTAGTAGTTGCGGTGCTTTTCTGTAAGCATTCCAATGGGTTGAAAACAGGCGCTTTGGAGCATTGGTTGTGGTGGTCGCTTGAGTCAGAAGAGAGACTACTATGAGGTATTAGGCCTAGACCGAAAAGCGTCTGACTCTGATATCAAGAAAGCCTTCCGCTCAAAGGCTAGAGAATTTCATCCGGATAAGAATCCAGATGACCCTGAGGCGGAATCGCGCTTCAAGGAAGTACAGGAAGCATACGCTATTCTGTCTAATCCAGATGAAAGAAGAAAGTACGACATGTTCGGCCATGATCGTCCCGGTGGCTCTCCATGGGGTTCAGGAGGGTTCCAAGGCGTCAATATCAGCATCGACGACTTATTCGGAGGTGGTTTTGACTCGATTTTCTCATCTCTTTTCGGCGGCGGTTCTAGACAACGAACCTCACGAGGGGCTGATCTTCTGATTCGCCATGTGATTAGTTTCCAAGATGCCTTTACTGGACTTGATGATGAAATAGAAATCGACGTACTGAATCGTTGTGATAGTTGTGAGGGAAGTGGTTCTCAAACACCTGATGGTATCAGGGTTTGTCCCACTTGTGATGGAAGAGGAAGGCTAACTCGTATCGAAAGAATAGGGCCGTTCCAACAACAAGTAACCCAGGATTGCAGAGCATGTGGAGGAGATGGTAGAATCATCCAAAATCCGTGTAAAAATTGCAACGGCGAAGGACGAGCCGAACAACCAAAGAAAGTCAAATTTAGTGTCCCTGCAGGTATTGAGAGTGGAACTAGATTGAGATTGAGTGGACACGGGGAATCCCCCAGGCATCAAAACGGAAAACCGGGTAATTTGTACATTGAAATTGAGGTGGAAGAGCATGATTGGTTTGAAAGAGATGGTTCGGATTTGTTGATGGCTCTTCCAGTAAGTTATGTTGACCTTGTCTTAGGGACAAATATTGAGATTCCACACATCGATGAATCAAATCTAACTGTTAGTATTAGCCCTGGTTCAAAACCAGGAGAGACTGTTACAATTCCAAATCGAGGCTTACCTTATCCAAGAGGTGGGAGAGGTAGAGGAGCGGTAATGGTTCTACTAAAACTCTCAATGCCGAACAAGCTATCGCGCTCTACCAAAAAGCAACTAAATGAATTGAAGGAAGATTTGGCTAGCGGCGCATCGATCACTGATGACATCATCAATGAAGCGAGAGATAGGCGTCGCTCATGACCAGTCTATCGCTCTGTTAGGTACTGCTGCCAAGGGCTCTCCGTTTACCAATCCGGAAAGGTGGAAGCCAATATTGGCAGGTTCTCCTGAGATGGTTAATCTCAGGAATGTGCTCGTCTGAGGAGATAATGTATCCAAGAATATTTCATCACCATTGAAGAGGTGCCTAGGTGATACTTCTGCAATATTTACGCTCGAGCCTTCCGGTGCATAAACTCGCATTGCAGCCAATTCCCAAGTGGAGTCCGAGAGATGAATTCCAATCAGCATCGTGGCATTTCCTTCGTTTATTCTCCAAGCACAAATTTCTACTTGTTCTGTGTTATGTCTAAGTAAAGGCTCACCCCAGTCTTCAACTACAGCCCGCCAAGGGCTATCTCCTAGTTGATGGAGGGCTGAATCGATTACCTGTTCATTGGTATCTTCTTCTGCGAGTAATGCAGTTAGACGTTCACGTAATCGCCTCAATCTACGTAATTCATGCTGTTCGATATCGATTTGTCCGAGCCCATCTCGCCAACGATTTCTATTCCAAAAAATGACTAGTATAGCAGGGGCGAGAAGGAAAAACCCTGCAAAGATATAGTAGTCAGTAAACAGGTTTGATTGGTCGGTGAATGAATCGGGATCAATATCTATAATTTCTCCACCATTTACAAGTTTGAAATCATAATATGTCAAACTAGCATCGCCAATTTTCTCAACCCTAATCGCATGGACGCCATAGGGTGCATCGATTAATCCTCCTGCTGAGGCATTCTGAATCAACCATGTTTCTTGATTAAGGACAAAAATTTGGTAGCTAACTGGTTGTGTAAGATCCGCGTCAATATGTAATCTAGAGCCATTCGCAGAGGTTACCTCAAAGGAAAAAATATCAACAAATTCATCCCCTGACATCCTTGCATTAATGGTTTCATTGAAAGAAATCTGAGGCCAACTCCCTAGTTCTTCGGAATCCAACCATAGTCTGTCAGGTGCGTCTCCCATCGCACCTGCATCCCCTTTAGGATACTCTGTCAGGGCGATATTCCATTCTGCAAGACTTTCCGAAGTCATTCGAAACTCCAAAGCCACCGTATCAACATCCGTCGTTATTGCATTAGTGCAATCGCCCTCTACATTGGAGAGAGTTCCATCAGAAGAAATCAAGAATACCTCGAAATTTACTTCACTTAACCTATCCCAACAATTCGGTGAAATTTCCATTCTACTCGCGGATTTTACGCGAATCGTATCTCCTTCCGTGTCACTTGGAGAAATCCAACCGATAAGGTTCTGTGACTCGGTTGGGAACGACAGTGGTTCATGATCTCCCCAGTCGGCAGATAATTCTCCCCATGAAGTCTCTAAATTAGGAGGGTGGCTTAATATGTACAACTCATAAACGGCAAATTCATTTTCAGGCAGTTGCTTTACTCGTAGCCAAAGATTTCCGTCCTGAGGATATTCGAATCTGAACCAACCGTCATCGTCGATTTCAAAGGCATCTAGGAGAGTCTTGGAGGAATCGTTTCTAAGCCAAAATTCTATTTCTACATATTCAGGCATTAATGGCCACCGCATTTCGATAATATCTCCTGCATTGCCAACAATTTCGATTGAATCTTTATCAGATCCATCATTAAGTGTTCCAACTATTAAATGAGTACCTGAGGGTTCAATATTTTGACAATTGTCGATGGGACAATCCCAGATGGGATCTACAATTTCTTGGTTAACTGTAATGCCTGGACTGGGTACATTATCTAACCAATCCTCATCTTCAATTATTATTGTAAAGGAATCAGCATTGACCCATTCACTCATTTCAAATCGCAAATCATCTAATGATGTTCCGCTGTTGGCGGTAATTTGTAAATCAACCTGTCCGGAAGCTTCGAATGATAGCTCAATTCTATTTGGGTCCGAAACCGTGTAATTTTCCTCTAGAGTTGTAACTTTAAGTTCCATTCCTGGACACGATGACTTCTGACACCAGATTCTGATGAAAATAGGACTAGGTTTGTCAAAATCACTGGAATTGTCGATCAACGTAACAGTATTATCACTATCCTGAGCAGTAACGTGAGAAACGCTTCCAACTAGGAATATGAATAGCACCATAATGACACTTGAGGTCCGGTTCACGGCCCTTCGGGCCGGCTTCTGCATTAGAATGCTTCAAGCGAACTGCATCGTTAGCGGCCTCGATGAGAGAGGGTGCTGATGAGCGGCCGCTGGCACGAAGTGTAGTCGCAAGAGGGCGGTTTGCACGTATTTTCTCTCTCGGTGACCGAGCCTCACCTTCCTCCTGGACTCCTGGGCTGGTAGTTTCTTCAGATGACCCTGAAATCCCAGTTGCATTTGCTGCATTTAGAACACAACGAGATTCCAGAGTAATCCCTGCTAAATTGTCCATCGAAGTGCTGGGTGATTTTTGCCTACCATTCGGGGAATCGGAAATATGGAATGCAGAGGAGGGGCTCATTTTACCTTCCAGCCTAGTTGAATCGAATAGTGGAGAAAAATCGCTTGGCGGTCAATTATTACCCGTCTCCTGGCAATCCCTCCATCATGATGAGGGACTATTGGAAAATTCGCTGGAGCCTTCAATCGTTGCCATAATTGATGCACCCCAACTTGCAGAACGACCTGGTAAACTTATAGAGGCAATTGATGCTATTAGGAGACGATTCCCAACTTCACTCATCTGGACACCGGGTATAGGTGGGCCAGACAATTGCGCCTTACTATCTTGGATGGGCGTCGATTTATTCGATTTGTCAAGATCTAGAGAAGCCGTTGCGAGAGGCGTCATTCTAACTGAAGATGGTCCACGTGAACCTGAATCGACAGCTGGAGAAATATCTGACTTACAAACTCAACTTGAGGCTTGGAAAAGAGCCCTTGGGGCAACACGTTCCGCCATCAGAGAAGGGACGATTCGTCAGCTTGCAGAACGACAGGCATTGTCGAGCCCTAGGTCTGTTGAGAGACTGCGAAGACACGATTCAATGATGTCTGAAAAGGCAAGTGTGGATGCTGGTTCTGCCGGATTAGAAAGTGTAATCAAAGAAGGAACTAGACTACTTTGCCATTCCTATACAAGTAGAAATGACCCCTTAATCCGAGAGTGGAGAAGACGAGTTTCGCAGGTGCACACCCCTCCTACTCACCAAAGCAAGGTTCTAGTCTTGTTACCTTGTTCTGCTAAGAAACCGTATCGTCTTTCACAATCTCATCGTCGATTTCAAAGAGCTTTTTCCACAAGGGGTGTAAATGAAGTCATGGTTACTGCCCCATTAGGTTTGGTTCCAAGAGAATTAGAGGACTTCTGGCCAGCGGCTCATTATGACATTCCTGTTACTGGTGATTGGGATATCGACGAATTACTAGTTATTCGGGAGATGGTCCGAGAATATGCAAGTAGGAATGAATTTGAGTTAATCATTAATCATTCTGGGATAGATTTTGAAATTCCAACAATTAAGATTCTCGACACAAGACTTGGAGAATCTGCTGGTTCCCAGAATTCTATCAGCAGGCTACAAGAAGCCATAGAAAATGCAAGTAAAGAATACAAATTACCCAACCCAAAAGAAAGTTTTCACCGACTTGAGAAACTCAAGTCAGCCTCACGTTTTCAACACGGTACCGATGAATGGTTGGAAGGCGCAAAAGTAACTGGCAGACCGCCAATTTTCAGAATTGAAAAGGACGGATTACAAATTGCACTATGGAATCCTCGTTCGGGTCGTTTTTCGTTCTCTAAGGCGTCATTGCCGATATTAGATGCCTGTAATGCCTTACCGAGGGTTGAATTGATTTCTAATTTTGATTGGCGTGGGGATTTATTCTCTACAAATGTCGTCAAGGCGGACCCAAATATTCGCTCTGGCGATGAAGTTCTAGTCTTCCAAGACGGTGTTTTGGTAGGTAGTGCAAGGGCCGAAGCATCTGCTTGGGAATGGCCTAGGGGGCCGGGTAGATTGGCCAAGGCCAAGCACCGTCTTTGATGAACCACCCTTTGGGTGACATGCGTAGCGATTAAAGAGGGGCAGCAGGTCGGCGAGCCGCTTGAGGTGACTGAATTGGGACGAATGCACAGTAAAGGTAAGGGAAAGAGCGGCTCTGATAAGCCAAATGTTTCCGATGCTCCGAAGTGGTCCGAATCAGATAAAAAGGCCGTAGAGGACCTAATCCTCAAGTTATTCGGTGAGGGGCATTCAACCGCAATGATTGGAACTATACTTCGTGATCAACATGCGGTTCCAGACGTTAGGTTGGTTACCGGTGAGAGAATCTCTGAAACTCTAGAGAGAAACGGAGTTGGAGGAAAGTATCCAGAGGACATGATGAATCTAATGCGCCAGGCATTGAGGATGATTGACCATCTAAATAGTAATCACAAAGACTTACACAATCGCAGACAATTAGAGTTAACCGAATCTAGAATTCGTCGTTTGGCCAAGTACTACATCGGTACAGGAAAACTTGATTCTGACTGGACATACAAGAGAGATCAACTCCGACTAATGGTCGAGTGAGATTTACCTCTTTATCCATCTAGTAATTGCATAATTGCAAAGCGATGGGGATTTGAACCCCCCACAGCAAGCAGGTACGATGCGGCAACTGCTTGAGTCGGAGCCTTTCACGTCGGTGGCTCCCAGCCTGAACCGAGCAGTTTCTGGTTTCAGAGGACACAATGGTCCTGTGATGTTGCTGGCTGCTCCATCTCTTATTGGTGCGCTTTCTATTGCACCTATTGAAGCAGCCTTACTCGACCTGGGTTTACCCTATCGCCGTCGATTCAAATTGGAGTCTCCCTCCGATGGTTCTTGGATTCACATATTAGGGCCTGCTCAAGACTCAGGCCCGCAATACCTCTCAGAACCCCCTCGCCTCAGTCTTGGATTGGCTCTAGTCGATGGATTGGTTTCCTCATCGGGGGACGCTAGAAGAGGGCCACTTACCACAGTGGCCCAAGCTCATGCAATCGCTCAATCATTGGCTCCTGATGGTCCTCGGGTTCGGAGATTACGCCCCTGGTTAATTTCTGGGAATTGGTTACATTCAGCGATAGATACAACTTACGATCCGGTTTTCACCGCACTTAGGGATATTCTAGTTGAAGAAGGCAGTGTTAGAATTGCTACAATGCCCGAAGTCCCTTCAATCGAATTATCCAATACACCTTGGATAGAACAATTGGCTCTAGAGGCAGTATCTTCTAAATGGCCGGATTTAGATATGGAAGGTAGGGCTAGAGCCCTCTCGCATCTGATGCGTCCAGCACTGTCTCACTCAACACCTTCAACGGCTAGAATGGAAGAATTGGGCTGGCATAGAGTGATTGGGCCCAATTGGGATTCAGATTTAGCATCGGAAATCCTCAGAGCCGCTAGACTTTGGAAACAAGGCTCTGCTAATCTAGCAGCGCATTCTCTGGTTGATTCATTATTGGGAACAGGGAGATCTCCAAAGTCTGAATAATCATTCTAGCCGTAATGTAGATTCGCAGCCACTACATTCCAACCTAAGTGGTCTAACGTCAGATTCAACGGCATTAGAGACTCCACACTTTGGGCATTTAACCTGAGCACTGGCTCGTTTGCCTCTTTCGCGTCCCTCTGAAAAATTAGATCTTGGGGATACTAGTGCCACAGGGAAAACCAGTAACATGCTTGAAGATACAACTCCTAGGACGAATGGCATATCAAGGCCCAAGACATACAATGCTAGAGAAAGGCCACCAAGAACCACCACTGTAAGCATCGTTGGAACCCTCGCTCGCCTCCTTGTCATTGCCATACCTAAGCCCAGAGCCAAAACTAGCATGAAGACAGAAACCATCGCTGAAACCAATGGTGAATATAGAGCGCCACCGGTTGGTACAAACTCAACTCTGAAAGATTCCTCAGTATCTAGATCGCTCTCCTCTATTGTTACTATCTCAAAAATAATCCATCTTCGATGCTTAGCATCAATGTCTTCTGCCGCTACTCCTCCAAGGCCCTGTAGAGCTGTAGAGCGAATTTGTACATCTAACTCAACCTTGGTGTACAAATCATCATCACTTGGTCGGATGAAGGATTCAATCAATTGTTGTCTTTCACCAGCATTTATCTTGTGGGATGTGTCAATTCGAATGGTCACACTCTCGGCACTAAATGCCCTAGTGTGACCCAAATCGATTGTTATTTCAGTTGGTCCAAGATTTACTGGATTTACTCCAAGAATCGACTCAGCATCTAGGTACAGTCCATTAGCGAAGAATGATTTCATATCTGAGGCTGAACCAACCAGATGGCTGTTTAATGCGGCGATTTCTGAATCGTCTACCTGTCCATTATTGTATTCAGCACTGGTAATACTATCAGAGTAGGTCCGTAGATTACGCCACCAACTATTGGAGGATAGACTATTGTTTCCAATATTGTCCAATCCCCATCTTACCCATTGAGACATTGCACCATCAAATTCTATTATTACTTCTCTCTCAACCATATCTCCATCAAATTTAGCATTAACATCAACAAGTAAATTTGTTCCACCAGTTCTTAGAGGTTCAACAGCAGGATACCAGCCACCTGTACCTCCTCCTCCTTCTCCTGCGACGATGTTGTATGTGCGATTTGCCTCTATTCTAAGGGCGGTTTGTGGAATGAGATGGAATGCGACCATGTATGATCCCGAATCTGCGGATTCTGGCATTTGCCAGGCGAAAGTAACCTCAACTCCGTTATTTGTTGGTGTTGCAATTGGGCTATCAGGAATGGCATTACTAGCGACTACCATTCCTCCGGTGGATGCGGACCACATTCTATCTCCAAATCCAGATTTTAGAAGTATTGGGAAGTATACCAATCTTCCATTTACGCTTGGTTCTTTCATGTCGATACTAACTAAGGGGAATTTCATGGAAATTCTTCCAGAGAACTCATCAGTTCCCCAGATAAAGCGAATTCCAGCATCATCACCAGGGCTAGAAAATGATAAACTTCTAACTGAGAAAGTCAATTTTATTTTATCACCCGAGCGAACTTCTCCTGCAAGAACATCTACCGTAATCACTACTTCTCCCTCATTTGTGAGGAATAATCCTGCTCCCGCATCTCCCTCGAAGTAAGTACTGCCAATATTGACTCCTATTGTGGCATTTATTTGGATTCCAGCAGCCGCTTCAACCTCATATGGAATACGGAATTCCCAAGTTGAATCGGGGTAATCCCCCTGTAACCCCCAATTTGTTTCCCAAGTGCCAATTTCAACTAATCCTTGAATGGAAGGTGTAACAAATTGCTCGAATTTTTCATCAAGGTCGGAATCAAATGGTGAAAGCGACCCCTCATCAGCGCTACCAGTCAAAAATAGGTCAAAGTCCTGCGAAATGCAACAAGCACCATCTTCCTCAGCAACTACTGGGGAATATGGCATAATGACTAGCATCAGTAGTGCCACAATTAGCACTGCTCCACCCCTCTGAGGTGCCTGCATATTGCGGAGTGGCTGGCTTTACACCCTTGAATGCGACCCTTGCTGGATTCATTTGTTGAAGTTTTCATTATCTCGGCGCCGTAGGCGCCGCGTACATACGTGAGACTGAATATTCTCTAACCGTGCAAAAATAGTAACTCAACAGCACCATTTTCTGGGACCTTCTCAATTTTTGCGAAACCCACCCTTTCTAACTGTAAGATTTCACCCTCAACTAAATCGATATTCTCGATTAGTCCTTCATCAATTCTAAACTCAGTTCCTAATGGGGTAGTTAGGCGAGCCATTCGACTCTGATTTATTGGTAACCAATGCACTATTGTACGCTTGTCACTTCTCTGCAAGGAGTTCACTATTGCCTG
The DNA here is from genome assembly GCA_002496905.1 of Euryarchaeota archaeon UBA105. GTDB lineage: Archaea > Thermoplasmatota > Poseidoniia > Poseidoniales > Thalassarchaeaceae > MGIIb-O1. The sequence continues at coordinate 11,755 of DALV01000014.1, forward strand.
ATTTTCCCTTATCGACACATCTGCGAAGTCTTTCAAACGTAATTTTTCGAAATAATCCCTATCCTCAATTACAAATTCATCCGAAATTGTCCATTCACGAACTCCTTCAATTTCCTCGTGTGGGTGGCGAGCAATTTGCAACACATTTGGATGTTCTATTTCATCCATATTAAGTGACATATTTCTTGGATTTCTAACGAAGGTTCTCCTCTCACAAACCGAATCAATCACGGAAGAATTGAATGACTCAATGGTTTGCATTGATATTGAAATATCCTTCTGGGTTAATCCAAGATCTAACCAGAAATCCCTGATGGCTTTAGGTTCAAAACCTCGACGTTTCAATGCGGAAATAGTGGGTAAACGGGGATCATCCCATCCCTCAAATATCCCATCAGCAATATCGACCTTCATCCCAGAAGTTGAGAATCCTCCAAACTCGTGTACCTTTACTCGACCCCAATATAGGGGTTCAGGATATTTCCATCCGAAGTGATCGTACAATAGAGTCTGTTTTCTTGTAGAATCCATCAAATCCTTACCTCTAACAATATGGGTCACTCCTTGAAGATAATCTTCAACTGCACTTTGGAAATCTAGTAATGGCCAGACTTTGTATAGATCTCCGACCATTGGATGCGGGCTGTGTTGTATCCGTAAAGCGGGCCAATCACGAAGCGCAGGATTGGGTAATTCCAGATCAGTTTTGACCCTTACAACCGCCCCGCCTTCCTCTATACTACCATCATTCATCGACTGCCAATCTGAGAGATTATTTTCCGTATTTTTTCCCCTACAAGGGCAGGGTTGTGAATTATCCCTGAGGTCCTTGAATTCTCCAGCACTACATCGGCACACGTAACCAAATCCGGATTCAAGCATTTGTTTGGCATATTCAAGATAGATTGGCATTCTTTCACTGGCCCGGATAATAATATCGGCAGGTCTGCCTGCAAGCCATTCGTATTCTTCTTCTATCCAACCATAGGCTTCAGGTAGAGGTGGTTTTACTCTAGTATCAGTATCATCGTAACGTAAGACAACTTTACCGGAATACATCTTTGCGAATTCGGAATTAATCACAACTCCTCTGGAGTGTCCAATAGTAAGAGGTCCATTTGGATTTGGTGCAAAGCGTAAAATCACCTTCCCTTCAATCGCATTGGGAAGTGGTTTTAGTCCAACTCTTTTCTGTTGTTTTTGTCTTTGCAAAGCTTCTGGATTCGTTGCAACTAAGGATTCTCTAACAGCATCAAGGCCATACTCTTTCGCCATTTGATTTGCGGCTTCTACCTCTTTTTCTACCAAGGATTTGAGGTCCTTTGCTCTAGGCCTGAGGTCCGCTCTTTCACCTAATAAGCGACCTAGTACAGAACCGGATTGACCGGCCCCATCGTACTCAAGGGTATTTTGCATAGCATACTTACGAACTGTATCTATGGTCTTTGAATCCCAGTCGGAATCTGCCATGCTATCGGGCCTGCGGCCCGAAGTCAGGCATTTGACGCTTCTCTACCTGACCAGTCATCAAGTGACGATTGTACAACAGGTCCGCCTTGCTCCGACCGAATTGGAACAGGGGTCCCATGCAACTTTTGCCAAATATCAGATACGGTTGCCCAACTCCATCTTAAAGCGTCATGTGGTTTACCGTTCGAGAGCATCTTTTCTACGGCAACTCGTGTAGTTTTATCCGAAGGGTATCCTGAACCAATTTCAATACCTGTTCGAGCTGCGATTTCTTCGATTACTGAGTCTCTTGATACTTTTGCGAGAATTGAGGCGCCCCCTGTCACAAGGTCTCTGGAATCCATACCGTGTTCGGCCTCAATTTTCCATCCCCCCCAGTCCTCGCCCAATGATGTTTCAAGCCTCATTGCGAACCTTTTTTCATTTACATCACAAGCATCTGCACGAATTACTCCCGATTCAATAGACAAATCAGTAGCAATAATCGCCTCAGAAAATAAATCTATTTCCAAACTATTCAAATCAGAATTTAGGCTGTTAAGATCTATTCTTTTCGAGGAACAGAGAATTAACCCTGATTTCCAACTTCCATCCTCTATATGGCTATCGATTTCGGTGAAAATTCGAAGACGTTCATTAGGTGAAAGATCCTTAGAATCCTTTACTTTCAACTGAGTTAATTTGTCGATATCATCTGTTGGGATTGCTAATGCTGCAACTACCAAAGGTCCGATTACAGGCCCCCTGCCAGCCTCGTCGACACCAATGATCCAGTCACTACCCACAGGGTGCCGGTGGTATCAAGGGTCTTCATCATCACGCAAATCTTTGCCAAGGGAATTCAATCTTTCATCGAAATCGTCTAAGTCCAAAACCATGTTTTCAGGATGAATTAGATCACTATCTTGCAATTGTTCTGCCATTTCGATTGCATCGAGTATGGCATCCTCGGCCTGAGATTCGTCAAGTAAATCTCCGGCATCATCGATTACCTCTGCCTTCGGAGCCGGTGATACTTCTCTAGAGTGGTCTCCTGATTTTTCCATGAATTCCTGCTTGAAGGATTCTAGATCGGTTGTTGGGCTCTCTATCAGTTCGGGTTGTTCTTTCTCACTCGCATCAAATTTTGACATCCAGTCTCCAACTTCTTCAACAACAACCATTGGGTTATTTCTTCTGTAATATTCCCTGTCTGCTTCAATTCTGTGTCTTATTGCAAAGGCTACCGCGATTGTTCCGACAATACTGACAGTTACAATTAGAATAGTTTGCAACCATCGCTGCAAAAAATTACTGAAAACACTAGGCTCATCCGGGTCAACCGGTTGGGTTGGTTGCATGCCATCAATTTGAGTTGAATGTTCTACAGTATGTTGAACTGCGGGGTCTCGGAACGATCTAATTTCGACTGTTAGAATCGCATTTGAGTCAATCGGGACCTCACTAGGAACATCCATCCAAACCTCGAAAATTAGAATTCCATTTATTGGAACATCCAGAACTTCGAATGATCTACCTTGGTTCGTTGAAGATTCTAATTCATTTGGAGGAATTACTCCAAAATCTGTAAAATCTGTGCATTCAACACCTACAACCAGTCCGTCTGGGCTATTGCCTATATTCTTCACTTCCCAATAACCGGTCAATCTTCCATCATTCACCTCAGCATCGGAGCGAATAATTTCCCAAGCGTGAACAGCTGCGATTGATACATCAAAACTAACCTCTGCAGGAACCCAGCCATCGACCTCCAATTCTAGTGTTACTTTTCCGCTAATTTCTGCCTCTAATCCAATTGCAGCCCAAGCCGAAACATCGATTCCGTGGACGGTTTGACCAGGACCCAAAAATCGAGTATATTCTGTAATGTTAACGACTAACCAGTCCGGTTTTTCAGATACACTCAGGTTGAATAGATAAGCAGCATCTCCAGTATTTTCAATATATAATTCTACAAAACAAGTGTCTCCGGGTTTTACATCGAAATTGCAATTGACATTTGTCAACCCCAGGTCGCCACCGGACCGGGGAACTATGCTAATTGTCTGATTTAGCGTTTGAATATCTTCTACGCCATCTGCCCAAAATTGAATCTTCATATCTAATTTTCCAGAAGTCAAAATTGGGGATTGCACCTGCATACGAACGGTAGTGGTTTCCCCTGGATTCATATCTTCCAAACCGACTCGATCGTAGATTATTGCGGTCCACCCATCGTGTGCAAACGATAGGCTAGGTGTCTGTATTGGAGATCCATTCTCGTAGACGGGTGCGATGTTTATTCCAAGCGAATTAATCGAGTTCCCAATATTCTGTAACTCAAATTCTAGGTCAACAACGCCTCCCGGGTCGATAGAAGCAGTCCCACCTCCTTCGATAACTTGCATGCCCTTCCATTCACCGTAACGAAGTGAAAAATTCCACCAATCTTGATTACCGGTATGGTCTCCAATTAAAGCTACGCTAAAGTCATGTATCGAATCTTCAAGAGGGAAACCGGAGGATACTTCAGGCGCTGTAACACTAAATTCTAGCCACTGAACAACATCGCTTGGAGCATCAAATGAAAATCCCACTTCCGGACTTGTTGGATAATTCCATGATACCTGCCAACCAGATGGGCTAGAGATTTCAATTAGCGCAGTAGTGTTTACCTCTGCTAGGTTAGTGAAATTGGCCGCTACCCCAATAGTTAGCCCTGGGTCAATGTTGAAAATTGAACCGGAATTGACTCCGAATTCAACTCCTAAATCTTCCAATTGCCAAGGGTAGGTTAATCCTGATGTGTTGAATACAGTGTGGTCTGCCCATTGTTGCAATTCTAACGTTCTGGATAGGTTTATTCCTCCAGTACTTGGTAGACCGACCGACGATTCTCCGGTAACGGATACATGAATAACACAGGCGGCTAAATAAGTCCCTTGAATGGAGGGGTGGCTCCCATCTGAAGCGTATAGGTCAGAGAAAATAGTTCCATCATCAGTAGCATTAGATATGGAGAAAAATATGTTCTCAAATGCCATCCCTACAGGAGCGATGAACACAGGTCTTTGATCAGATGATAGGTTTTCAGCGTAAGCAAGGTAACCAGTTTCTAGATGACGTTGCATCGTTTCGTAGTCAGGATACCTCCAACTATTGCTCTCATCACCATTTCTGTACCCCCAAGTCATTAGAAAGAAGGTGTCTCCACCATTGTCATCAACTAAATCATCGATAATTTGAGCACCCTGCATGCTATCTTGCCAATAGGATGAAGTTGTTGGGAAACCTGGAACTTGGCTTTGATCTTGCAATATCACATAATCATGAGGAGACCTCAGAGTGCTGAACCATTCAGTACCTTCAGTTTGAGCTTGTTCTCCATGCCAAGCAAGTGTCTTGCCTCCACTAGTTAAGGGCTGTACATCGGGAGTAAATCCCGAAGAGGTTAGTAAATTCTCAACTCTAACACTCAATTGATTGTTGGAAGTATATGAATTTCCAATCAATAATAGGTCAAGTGTAGAATCATTCGAAGGCGACTCCAAAGATTTCGGAGGCTCATTTAATTGGCCCGGTGCTGTTGACACAGATAGCAATGCAAGAATCATCGCCATGGCCAAAGCCCTGCCTCGCATGGGAGACGCTCATCGTTCTCGGTTTTGATTCCTACCCTTTCTCGTTGAATCGATTAAACGAAGCAACTATGGTCTTGGGTGCTGTTCCACGGCCATGGCATCGAAGTGGCCATTTGGTAAGAAGAACGCCCCCGCCAAACCAAAGCCTACAGAAGAGAAGGCTGAGGTAGTTGAGTATGAGAGAAAGTCTGAGGATAAACAGAAGGATTTAATCAAGGATAAAAGCCACCTGAAAGACAAATCTTTTCTTGATGCAATGGCGCTATTAGGCGATGATTGATTTTGAGGACTCAGAGTACTGGGTCTGGGATAAGGCGGCCTATGGCATCGATGTCGAATTCTCCTGCTTGAATTGGAACCCGAAGGCCAAATTCAGAAGCAACAGCAGGGTCTATTTCTCCAATTTGTCCGATTTCTTCTCCAGATACAAAGACCTTAGCGCCCCTTCCAGATAACCAAGGCCCTTCTTGCACTTCGGTTGATTCCCAAACTATGTCATCAAGATTTGCTCCAATATCTCTGAGGAGGGCTTGCGCAAATCCTTTCGCGGCAGAGAAACCTCCTCCAACTTCAGCACAAGCCCACGCAGCCCTTGTAGCATTATGAGAGTCCAATACAACCGTCCCAATTTCGTAAACTCGTTGTGGTAATTCATGATGACGATTTGCTGCCAGTAGCTGCAACAAACTCGGAAGAATTCTCTGCCTCATAATTGTGTGGTCAATGGTAATTGGGTTTGCTAATTCAGTGGCAGTTGCCAAACTCGCCCATCGTGTATTGTCAAATTGAACCCTTTCGTTTGATAATGTAAGACTTTGAGTTTCTTGAAGATTCAATGAGCGTAAACTTTCTCGAATTCTTCTATGTAAATGCGCAGAAGGTAAAGGGATAGCATCTAGATGAACGGAGGATAAGATGTTGGGCATATTCTCGTATCCATAACCGATAGCAATATCCTCAACAATATCCACTGGATGCATTATGTCAGATCGCCATCTAGGCATGGCGATTACATGTTCTCTTTCACCTACTTCTAGGTCCGCCCAACGCTCGGCTTTGTTTACTCCATCCGTTACCGCGCGTGAGGCTACTAGATTACCCCCCATCCTTTGTATTGAGGAGGCGATTTCTTCACTGCCAAGAGTCAGGCCAAGTATTCTTTCAATCAATCGATCAGACACTCTATGTTCCTTAGACTGCATATTTGGTGTCATTCTAACCAGGCCATCGTGACCAGTGACCTTCACTTGTTCTATTGTTCCGCCGCGTTCAGATAAAGCAAGACAAACGAGCAATAAACAAGCTTCTACGGCTCTTTCGTCCCAGCCTGTTACATCAATGAAGAAATCTGTTGTAGATTCACTAACTGTGGTATGTTCTCCATTAATTATCGGTGGAAAAGATAGGATGTCATCATTCGAATCTAATATTACTGGATAAGCATCCATATTTTCCATTAAAGGGGCGTATTCTACTCCCTTCGGGTGCTCGCTAAGTATCTCATCGATTGACATATTTTTTTCCATAGCTAATGGGATAAACGAGTGTGTGCCAGGTACAGTAACCACTCTGAAAGGTGGACTTAAAGTCGATAGATCATGAACTCCTATAGATGAAAATCGCCTTTTTCGACCAAGGCTGAGGTGTAATTTTTCCTGATGGTCCATTAAGGATTGAATGAATTGGTCTTTTTCCTCATCAGTATCTCCGTTATTTACTCCTCTGACAATCGCACCCATGATGACTGGTCGAACTGTTCCAAGACTGGAATCAACCTCCAAAGCGATGTCACTATCTTTAGTTTCAATTGTAGGTTTTTGGCTATCTCCGTCTAGAAAAGCTCTAGCTGCTCTTGCCATGGTTTCATGGCTAAGAAGGTCCGGTCGGTCTGGAAAAACCTCAATTTCAATTGATTCTTCGTCGCTACCTTCGACCACGCATCCGATTTGAGATAGCCTTTCCATCCAATCTTCGGAATCATAAGTCGCACCATTTTTTTCTTGAATGGAGCGAAGTAAAGAATGACTCAAGGTGATAGTTGGCAGATTAACACCTCAGTTTCTCAACCACATCGGAAGCGGTCTGTCATATCCTACTAATCGAAGACCAGATATTGCTGCGGTATCATGATCGAGAGCTCGCAGATTTCGTCTTGATAATTCGTTGAGATTGTTTATTCCCAATTCTAACATCCAACCTCTTAATGTTCCATCCATCCAATTTAGTGCTGCTTCAACATCATCATTAGGAGGAGGCGCTACAACTGCAGAACATCCAGCTCCAATAGTAATGAGTAGATCTTCCGCAGAAGGGGCCTCGTGCATCTGGAGTAAAATTCTCCTTCCTTGATTTGGTAAATTCATTGCTTGAGCGACTAGTCCAATTCTGGGTAATGCCGCTGCGGCCCTCGAGCCTCCGGCTGAAGCAACATCAACTATTGCGCCATCAAGATCTAAATCTACAACTAAGCGGAATAGGTGCTCTACCCTTGAGATGCTGTCCTTTAGGAATACTAGTGAATTGTCGGCCATCCTACTATAAAGTGAAACCAATAATGCTTCGATTTCTGCATCGTTAATGGCTGGCATCTTAGTTAGATCTAGAACCATACCAGAACATTGATTGATTATACCTACAATATCCGAGAGATTTTCTTCGGTGACCAAAATTAGGTCGTTTGGCCTAGGTTCTGAAATCACTAAACATGGTTGATTTGTGGAATATCTACCAATTTCCTCAGTCATATTTTCCTTGCTAATTATCCAAGGAAGAGGAGTTATTAGTCCATTTTCATCTTGACCAGCAGGGTGTATTGGTGAGCTAGTGTCTACTTGGGTGTGGGTGGGTAATCTATCCCTTGCAGATGGCACTAGAGTGATGCCTTCGAAGCCCTCGGTGACGGACATCTCGGGCAACTCGGCTTGCGGAGGTCCATCTTCGCTTGGTATGATTACCAAAGCGTCTGAATCAATGTGGAGCCCCAGTGGTTCAAGATGTTCCGCCAATTCATCCACTTCACTCGAATTAATGGATCTCATTGTAGCTCCTTCCCCCGGTGGAGGACAGGAACCAGAAATGATCACGCGGCCGCCAACCATACCTCTTCCCGGGTCGTTTCCGGTGTTTCCAAGGACTACTACAGTCCCTCCCCTCATGGCTGCACCAGTAGCAGATCCAGCGTGACCTCTGACAACAACGAATCCACCATTCATCTCGGCTCCGGTTTCATTTCCTACAGAGCCTTGGACCATAATCTCTCCACCAGCCATTTTCTGGCCCACACGGTCTCCTGCATCTTTTTCTATAGTGATTCTACCAGATTTCTGGAAGGCACCTAACATTGAACTACAACCTCCCTGAAGAGTGAAGGTTCCTCCATCATTCATCGCACCTGCACATTCTCCCAGATCACCCAAAAGTAATACTCTGGAATTTTCAGGAAGATGGGTAATAACCCCAATCTCTCCGTTCTTGGGTTTCTCGTCTCCTTGCTTGCCCCAACCAATGCGCACCAACAAGTCTCTTTCGAGTGCTTGTTCCAACATCTTATCGAGGTCTCTGTTTAGTTTGACACTCTTCGCGGTGATGTCGCGCATGTTATCTCCAGCCATCTACGGAGTGGATACCGTCTTCATTCTGACGGGTAAGTAGATAGTGAAGATTACGATATTTCTGTTTATTTTCCATGTCGACCTTGAAGAGCATCATTGATAGAGGTTCGATTACGGCATCAATCCGTCCAAAGGGCGCATGGGGCTACACCATGGGATCAATTAAAGTCGCAATTAACGGATTTGGAACAATCGGAAAAAGAGTCGCGGATGCTGTAGATGCACAGGATGACATGGAAATAATTGGGGTCACCAAAACAGGCCCTTCTTTCGGCTGCGATTTAGCTGTAAAAAAAGGGTTTCCACTATACTGTACATTCGATGACGCCGGAAGAATTGCGGCATTTGCCGAACAGGGGTATGAGTGCAAAGGTGGGCTTTCCGATCTTCTATCGGTAGCGGATGTAGTAATCGACTGCGCCCCCGGGAAGATGGGTGCAGGCAATCTTGCAAAATACAAAGCCGCCGGTATCAAACATATTTTCCAAGGCGGAGAGAAGCACGATCTTACAGGCCTTTCATACACTTCATGTGCAAATCATGCAGCAAATTTGAATGCTGAAGGAACAAGAGTGGTATCTTGCAATACCACAGGACTTTCCAGGACCTTGGTGCCTCTTTACGAGCACTGTAGCTCATTGAAGGTTGAATGCACGATGATCCGACGTGCTGCTGACCCTGGTGATTCAAAGAAGGGTCCAATCAACGCTATCAAGCCTGTACTAAAAGTACCAAGCCATCATGGTCCAGATGTAATGACCGTCAAGCCAGAAATTGAAATCAATTCACTAGCCGTTGCAGTCCCTACCACAATAATGCATGTGCATTCAATCATAGCGGATTTACCCGAAGGGCATGGCCTGACTACAGAATCAATTATCGAAATGTGGAAAGAACAACCCAGAGTAATCGTGATGCATGGAGAAGAGAATCGGATTACCACAACCGCCGAGGTAATGGAAATGGCTCGCGACATCGGCAGAAAGTGGGGCGATTTACATGAAATCTTTGTTTGGGAAGATGGGGTTAAGTTAGTAGGAAACCGCCTATATTATTTCCAAGCCATCCATCAAGAAAGTGATGTTATCCCTGAGAATATTGATTGCATCCGCGCACTCATGGGAACTGAAACTGATTGGAAAATTTCGGTTGCGAAAACCGATGCTTCAATCGATGCCTATTACAACCTTTGATTGGATTTGGAGCCATCCTTTTTTTGACTTGACCATAGGTCAATCAACATGAACGGTCAAAAGCCCCTCAATTCTCCGATTAACTCGTGACTGACCGCCGGCTTGCACTAATTACCCTGTTCATGCTCCTATTGAGTGGATGGTCTGTAGGAGTCACATCTGCCTCTAATCTAAACTCTCAAATTGAATCTGAATATGACGAAATGGAAGAGGCTGATTCTGAATTTAAGCCATTTTCAAGCGCCTCTTCCAGCACTCATCAAATAAAGCAAAGTTCTGGACTTATTCATTCTCCATACGGTAGTTTCGACCCTATTCTACATCCGATACCACTCGGCCCCGAAAACATAGTTGACTTACACGCCCTTGATAGAACGCGATTTGCTCTAGTACAATCAAGTACAGCAGACTTGACGTCACTTCAACAAAACTTACAGGACAAAGGCATGGTGGTAATTGAAACAATTCCTGACGATACTTTCATAATAAAAATCCCAATCCACTTCAACTCAGCAAAAACTCTTCTTGAATTGAGTTCTATGGATGGGGTAAGATGGGCGGGAGAGTTGCCGATTGCATGGAGGGTCAGCTCTCAGATTGCTTCAATTGCTGGCAGGGATGCAATCACTGTAGACCTCGACATCACTCCAGCACCTGATTTAACCAACATGGAACTTAAGCAATTACAAGCCGATCTTGAATCTGTATCTGAATCGGTAGGGGCAAGAGATATTTGCGACGCTCATCTCTGTCAACCAAAGTCAGTTAATGCAATTTGGATTCCAATTCTCGCCATGGACGGACGAATTTTACATATACACCAAGCGTCAAAATTAACAATACATAATTCCGTTGCAAGTGACATTGCAGGAATCAACCAGGCTCTAGTTAACTCAGCCAATATTCTAAACGGAAGTGGTGAGGTTATTGCAATTTCAGATACTGGATTAGATGCAGACCATGGTGATTTTGACGGGAGAGTTAGAGCGGTCTACAATCAATTTGGACCCGATAATTCAGCATTAGACAGTAATACAGGACACGGAACCCACGTCGCCGCCACACTTCTCGGTGATGGTTCGGGTGACGTTTCTGCGTTAGGAATGGTGCCAGCAGCCACATTCCATTTCTACCAGCTCGAAGTTGACTCTTCAGGAATCCTAGCTAGATGGGGTTCACTATACGATATGTTCTCACATGCTTGGCAGAATTCTGCTAGGATTCAAACCAATTCATGGGGTAACGAGAACTTAGTCGGAGAATATAGTTCTGATTCTCGTTCCGCAGATGCTTTCATTGTCGATAACCCTCGATTCTTGGTTCTCTTTTCTTCTGGAGACCTTGGTGAAGACGGCGCGAACACGGTGACACCTCCTGGTTCCGCCAAAAACGTCCTCACCATTGGTGCTTCGACAACTGGTTCTATGGGGTCTGACTCCGAAGGAAGTGTGCCTGCTTTTTCTTCAAAGGGGTCAACACTTGATGGCAGAATCAAACCAGATCTGGTGGCACCAGGAGTTATGTTATGTTCTGCTAGGGCTGAGGAAGCGAGTAGTGCCCAAGGTGAGTCGTGCAGTTCTACGACACATTCCGATGGCACAACTCCTCTCTACATGGCCTTGAATGGTTCTTCAATGGCTACCGCTGTCGCAGCAGGTGGTGCTACAATGGTGCGTCAATACCTAAGAACTGACGTTGGAATTACTGAGCCGCGTTCAGATTTAATCAAGGCTTTATTGATTAACGGGGCCGAGGATATTGGCTCACCAAATATACCAAACCCTTCGGAAGGCTGGGGTCAAATTGACGTTGCAAATTCAATCACTCCAAATGAAGATGGAACAGATTTGGATTTATTATTCGATGACAGTCGGGAACTAGATCCGGGGCATAGTTTCGTTTACACATTTGTTGTTGACTCTTCAACTGAATTCGATGTAACCCTAGCTTGGGTAGATAGAGAAGCATCAGTAATCGCAAACCAAAGTGCTGCAAAATTAGTCAACGACCTAGATTTAACGGCAACCTCTCCAGATGGAACTGTATACCATGGAAATGTATTCTCCAATGGTTATTCGACAACTGGGGGAATAGCAGACCGATTGAATAATGTTGAAAGAATTAAGATTCCAGCCGGAAATGGTGGTACATGGAGTATTTCTGTTGGGCATGCAGGTGGAATGACCCAAAGTTTCGCATTGGTTTCTACTGGATTATTACAAGAGCAATTAGTCGCAGACCTAACCGTGTTTGAAGGTTCTTTGAGTACTTCGATTTTGGCCCCATTACAAGGAGATACCATTCTAATTGAGGCTTCCTGGCGCAACCAAGCTACCCAACCCAGCGGTGCTTATACTATCGAGATTGAGGACCTAACTGAGGGGACAATACTCTACACTTTGGAAAAGACTTCTTTGGGTGCTGGAGCAACAACTTCCCTATCCTTCCCTCACGTATTCCAAACAACCGGTGACCATCTACTTGAATTGAGGATTGATACTGAAGATACGGTAGTTGAGTTGAACGATGAAAACAACGGAGTGAACAATAATCACTATCAATTAACTATTCAAATATCCCAAATTGGAGTCAGAATAACTCCACTGATGGAAGATGGTTCAGTTCCTGTAACTACCTCTGACCTCGAACAGGCATTAAGCAAAACATTAGACCCTAGTACAGGTAGTTTGCTAACCTACGAATTCCAGCTGCAAAACGAAGGTACTTCTGCTATTTCGGTCGGCCTTTCGGTAACACCTGTCCAGAAGGTTGACGATCAAGGAATTTTACAATCTCCAATTGATGAATGGTGGAAGTTACTCAATGAAACTGGCCCTTGGGACCTTGCAGCATCCGGGGATGTCGGTGATTCGAAAATTGTCACATTAACTTTGGAAGATGTCGATGCTGATCTAGAAAATCCCGCTGGTCCAAGGTATGCTCTTCCTGGAAATTTTGTTAATGACTTGAATTTATTCGATAAGGACGCACCAACAATTTCTCACACCATCCGAATTACTTCCGTCGTTGAGAGGGTAGAAGGCCTATTCACAATACAGGCGGGAACTGGAAATGACCTTGGCGCTAAACCAGGACAAACCGCGGCTTATTCACTATCGATAAGGAATACAGGTAATGGAGACACACAATATTCCGTCAGTTGTGATAGCCCTAACCAATGGATTGTCAATATCGCAAACACTGGCTCTTCATCAGTGATTTTGGATCCGCTTAGTCGATTGCAATTCCTTCCGCTTCCGATACATGTTAGAATCCCAGCCACTGATGGAGGCGAACCAGCGGCTGGGGTTACAGAGGACATTACTTGTACAACAACATCCGTACAAGATTCCTCGGTAACGAAGACGGACGTTGCTACTGTTACCGTCTTCGAGAGTTATGATTACGAAGTAGACTTAGAAGATGAAGAGGGGGAGTTATTGGGGGCTTTAGCGCTTGCAGAAGATAGAGCAGTTCTAAATGGCGATATGTCTGAAACTAATGTAATCGTCTCTAATGACGGAAACATTAGAATGGATTTCACAATGACAGTTAGTTCCTCATTGAATACATGGGCGACACAGTTGGTCTATGGTCAACAGCAAACAACAGAACAGCTGCAATTCTCGATTGAAGCAGGTGAGTCAGCAACGGTTACCGTTCAGATGATGGTGCCAGAAAATGCAGAGATGAATACCCGGAATACATTGACACTTCGAACAACTCTACAAGGTGGAGAGATGGTCGTAAACGCAACCCGATTCATCGTTCAGGAAATCGCAGCCCTTGATGCATCGGAGGATTCTACGATTCCCCTATCATTGGGCCAAACCGGAACCACTGAGGTTTGGATCAGAAATGCAGGAAACGTTCCGTTATCCCTTACTTGGAGCATTGGGACTCTTCCAGAGGATTGGGTTGGTGGTTTCCAATCACTTATTCCATCAACACTAGATATGAACCGTGAGGCTCTTGTAACCGTAGGTTTGGATGTACCCGGTAACTTACCAGTTGGAATGATGGAAATAACCGTCCCAGTTATTGTTGAAGCAATAACTCCAGGAATGGAAACTGTAACTCATACTTTCCAATTGAATGTGGAGATTATGCCATCAATTTACGTAGAACTATCTTCTGATTCAATGACGCTTAATGAAATCAAATCAGGTTCCTCTGGTGCGTTCATAATCTCCGTTACCAATCTAGGGAACCAACCTTCAGGGTTTAGTTTTCAGGCAAGTGAATTGTCAAATTGGAATATTGAAATCAATCCAACAACAGTGGATTCGATACCAGTTGGAGAAACCGTGGAAATTACTGTAGAAGCATCTCCCCGCAAATCAGCATCACCTGGCTTGGCAAGTTTCGTATTCTGGGTGAATTCTACTGATAGCGGAGAAGACTCTACAATTACAAACAATGAGATTCTTCTGGAAGTATCCCGATCTAGAGATGACTCGTGTAGTGGTATTGGTTGCTTGATGGTATCGCTAGGCTTGCCTAAGTGGACCCTTGCAATAGTATTCTTGGTGGTTCTATCTGGTTTAGGAGTTGTACTGATTCGCATGCGAAAAGAATCTGAAAACAACTTGAGCCCTGATGAGGAATTAATCCCGTCGGGTTCGGCACTTCATTCTGGTTCCAAAACTGAAAGAATGGCCATGGCCCTAGAAACAGGATCCGCAGGAGAGGTTTTGAGTAAGTCCGTTAGCGACGATGAAATCACAGATGTTATTTCATCCTCGGCTCCATCGCTTCCTCCCCCAGTGCCTGTGCCTCCTGGTGCAATGCCTCTTCCTCCTGGTGGATTACCTGAAGGATGGACGATGGACCAATGGGTGGCTTACGGCCATCTCTGGTATGAACAGAATACCTGATTACACTCAGGCACTGACTTAAGACCACGAAGCGGCTGGCTAAGCCGATGACAGGGTCAATAGTACTCTTTGGGCCACCCGGTGCTGGAAAGGGAACACAAGCGGGTAGGATAGTGGAACTTACTGGTAAGCCACAAGTCTCCACAGGTGATATGTTGCGGGCAGCTGTAAAGCTAGGTTCTCCAATGGGGATGGCTGCCAAGGAATTTATGGACGCAGGATTATTGGTGCCCGATGAGGTAATCATTGGCTTAATTCAAGAACGTTTGCAGGAAGATGATGCCAAACAAGGAGTGCTTTTCGATGGTTTTCCCCGGACAATTCCACAAGCAGAATCTCTCGATAAGATAGCCACAGTATCTTCTGTAATTTCGATAGAAGTTCCGGATGACGCAATCGTGGAAAGAATTGTTGGAAGAAGAATGGATTCAGAAACTGGAGATATATACCACGTCACATTCAATCCCGCTCCTGCCGAGATATCGGATCGGTTAATCCAAAGACCAGATGATACTGAAGAAACTGTCAGGTCTAGATTGGAGGCCTATCATGCGCAGACCGCTCCTCTTGCGGATTGGTATTCAGAGCGAGGATTACTAATCAAAATAGATGGTAATGACTCAATTAACAAGGTCGGAGATTCAGTGGAAGCGGCAGTCTCTAGAATTTTATGAGGTGTGTTTATGTCAGGTCGTAGAAGAGGCCGAGGCTCCAAAAATAGGAGGAATAAAGCCGAAGAATCCATCGAGCACCTGTCCGAATTAATTTTGCAATCGGACAAGGAAATTTCCAACTTGGCGGCTAGAGATTTGCTCAGGGTGTCAAAACGGCATGGTGTAAGGGCAGAAAGCCAGATTCGAGATTTAATTTGCAGATCGTGCAACACTGTGCTTAGGCCCGGAGAAAATGCTAGGGTCAGAATTCAAGACGGTATCCGAAGGATAACTTGCTTAGATTGTGGGAGAATTCATCGCAATAAAATTTGCAAGGTGGAATAGTTATGACGTCTGTGCCTAATCACATAAAACGGATGGCCAATGATAGAGATCTCGTAGTTTCTGTAAGGGTTGGTAGGAATGGACTTACCAATGCTATCGTCGAGGAACTTATCGACCAGTTGAACAAACGAAAATTGGTCAAGATAAAAGCCAACAAAGGGATTGTAGAAGATACAACGGATAGAACCAATCTGTTCTCTGAATTAGCGCAACGAACTGACTCAACTCTAGTTTTCCACAGAGGTAATGTAGCAGTATTTTGGAAGCCCTGAAGTTAGTATTCTCTATATGCTAATCAACATCGGGTTCAACCATGAGCAAGGCATTGAATGGAACGGGTATCAGCCAAAGACTGATTCTCCCAACTTTATTGACAACCTTTCTCATTCCTAGTGTATTGGGTGCTTCTACTGGTAGTGACCAATGGGTGGCTCCAGAAATGCCTAGTTGGGCTATTCCAGCAGCCTTTGCAATTTTGCTAGGTGTCTATGCTTTGATTATTTTCGAATTAGTCCACAGATCATTGGCTGCTGCGATTGGAGCGGTAATAGTAGTAATTACACTTCATGCGATAGGACCAGGCCCAGATTTAGGAACAATTGTGACTTGGATTGATGAGGAGACACTTGGTTTGTTAATCGGCATGATGGTCATAGTTGATATTCTTGGGAAAACTGGTGTTTTCGAATGGGCTGCTGTACAAGCATACGCAATGAGCGGCGGTTCAATTTGGCGACTTTCAATTATTCTTTGTACAATCACTGCGGTATTCTCGGCCTTCTTAGATAACGTAACTACGATACTCTTGATTGTGCCAGTTACTATACAAATAGCACGTGTATTGGGTATTGAGCCAATTCCTCTAATTATAGCAGAAGTAATGTTCTCAAATATTGGCGGTGCCGCAACTCAAATCGGCGACCCTCCAAACATTATTATCGGCGCTCAACTTTCACCACAAGCACTTTCCTCTAATGAAATGTTAGCAGGTCAAGGCATAACCTTCATCGATTTCATTATTCATGTTGGCCCGGCTGTAGTGATCTGTATGGCGCCTTCATTTTGGCTGTTAAAGAAGTTGGAGATGGAAGGCCTTTCTGGGGAACGACATCGTAATGTTGAACTGCTGAAAATCAGGTATGGAATAAAAGATAAAAAATTGCTGAAGAAATCAGGTGCTATTCTTGCTTTGGTAATCTTCGCCTTCTTCGCGCATTCTAGTTTCCATCACCCAATTTTCACTGTGGCAACAATCGCTTTAGGTGGTGCCGTGCTAATGCTGCTAGTTACTTCTCCACATCATGTAGAGGAGCAATTTGATTCCGTTGAATGGACTACAATCATATTTTTCGCAGGCCTATTCATAATGATACATGGGCTCGAATTTATGGGTCTAATCGACGCCATTGCTGATGGTATATCTGATACAATCAAACAGGCTGATGAGAGTAATAGATTGATGGTAGCAGTGCTGCTATTGCTTTGGGTATCTGCAATAGCCTCTGCATTTATCGACAATATCCCTTACACTGCCACTATGGTTCCAGTCGTAATTGAATTGGCTTCAAATCCAGAACTAGGCTTAGCTTTGGGCCCACTAGCTTGGGCCTTAGCGCTTGGCGCCTGTCTAGGTGGTAATGGTACAATAATCGGAGCTTCAGCGAATGTTGTAGCAGCAGGTTTGGCAGAAGAAGCCGGTTACGACATTTCCTTCAATCGATTTTTCAAGACCGGATTCCCAATCATGATACTAACAGTAACACTAGCCACCGCTTATTGCATCGTTAGGTATGCAATAGAATGGTCCAATGATGTAATCCCTATGGCGATTATAGCAGGAATGATGTTGTTATCAGTATCTTTAACTCCAATGATATATGGTCCACCTCCAAGTAGCCCACCCGACTTTGAATTGGAATGATTATTGATTAATCAATACGATACTATCAAACCGCAATATCCTCTACATCGATTATGCAAACCTGCTCGGTCTGCCTTATGGTTCTGAATGAATCGGGGGTTTGCAGCCTTTGTGGTAGCGAAGAAAAGGTAGAAGGTCAATCTTCAAATCCTCAGGGGTCAGAAGGTTCTGTAGACTTGCCTTTTGGACTTGGTGGAGATTCGAATATGCCACAACAAGATTTGCCATTTGGAATCGAACATCTGCCTTCACAAGGCGCAGAATTATCTTCGGCTAAGCCTCCTGAGCAAGAGAATAGTAGTCTTCCTTTTGGATTAGAACATATTCCAAATAACAATAATTCCGATTCTCAAATTACGGAAACCAATTCTGAGCAAGATTCTAAACTAATGGGGATAGATCCCGAAACCTCAAAAAATGACCAAAATCCCCCTGAAAAACCCACTAATTCTTCAATAAATTCAGATGTAAATTTACCCTTTGGAATAGAACATATTTTTGATGACCCTGAGAAGTGAGTCTTTTCGGCTCTCAATAACGCGTTCTTACCCCCACCGGGATGACCCGCATCGTTCATATACGGAAGGTAGGTCGCACGCCTGCTTTTGGTGCACCCTTGTATGGGCACATACAGGGGGAAGTGGTCGAGAACGCTCCGCCCTGCGGGGAGACGAAGTGTTCTGAGAGACCAGATAGAATCGATATGCCTGGACACCAGAGGAGACGACTGAACAAGTGTTCAGTCCTCACAAAATAAATGTGTTATAGTGGGTATGTAGAAATCAAAAATGCTACAACCCGACTGGGGGATGGCTCGGCTAGAGAGCCGAAGAAGGTCGTGACAAGCTGCGATAAGTCGCGGGGAGAGGCATGAATCTCTTGGATCCGCGAATTGCCGAATGGGACCTCCTGGCGCTATGCGCCATTCCTCAACAGGAAAGGGAACCCCCCGAACTGAAGCATCTCAGTAGGGGGAGGAAAAGAAATCAAACGAGATTCCGTAAGTAGTGGCGAATGAAAACGGAATCGGACAAACCGAATCTCCTTGGGAAACCTTGGAGAGATGTGGGGTATGGACTGTCTCAGCCTAAATCATGGAAGTGGAAATCGCCTGGAATGGCGTGCCATAGAGGGTGAAAGCCCCGTACATGCAAATGATATGGCTTTGTGACAGATTCCTGAGTAGCGTGCGTTGGA
>DALV01000105.1:0-3869 GCA_002496905.1 Euryarchaeota archaeon UBA105
CAAGAACCGGAAACTCACGATATGCCGGGGGTTGTAGCGCCTGGTGACCGAGATGAGGCTCTGCAAATCTATCCCGATCCAAGATTGGTTTTGGGAGCTCTCTACTAAACTGTTGAAAGATATGTCTTGAGGCCATCAATCGCAGTCATGTCGGATGGGTCAATACCATTCATCACAGCCAATGCGATACTCACCCAATCAGTTATATGCGCAGCGATTAGAAGGCTCTCAAGGAGACTTTCTCCTTCACAATCTAGCAACCAAGAATCACCTGGTTGAAGATTCTCCATCATCCAATTCATTCGCGCGCGCACGCGTGAATGTGTGTGCGGGCTTGAGAGGTATAGCAATGCTTGAGATGATGAGTTTCTATCCCAAGCCACTATCTCATTGTGATTCATTTCTGGTAATTGGACGGGACGGGAAAATCTCTCAGAGTTCTCGTTTAATTGATTTGTAAATCGAACACCAACCGATGCCATTTCATTAGCTGAAACAATAGCGATATCTCGTTCAGACATCCCATTCGCCATTGCGGCCACCCTACCATCACCGCCGACTATATCTGCGGATTTCGAGCCAAAGCGTAATCGATCTAACATCTGGGTGATTTCTTCCTCTGATGGCCGTGTAATAATCCCTAACGCCCAGCAAAGAGATAGTTGACTTCCGAATATATGTCCAAATGCAGAGCGTGGCATTTGCCCAGAAGGAACTGAAATACATACCGACTCATCACTTTGTGAAAGCAAATCCTCCAATTCTCCACCTGAACAGATTCCTACTACAACACCTCCTTCTTCGAGTGCTTGGCGAACGCCATCTAGAGTCTCCTCAGTATTGCCTGAATATGAGGTCGCCAAAACTAGCCAATCGGGTCCCCACCATGACGGTAAACCGTAGTTATTCCAAAGCACAAATGGAAGACCCCCTGAATCATCGGCTAGGGCTGAAAGGAACATCCCTCCTGCACCCGAGCCGCCCATTCCTAGGCAGACTACTCCACTCCAATCCATATCGGCTTCGATTTCTATCTCTGCAGACATTGCAGCCTCTAGGTCGTCGACAAATTTTCTAGTAAATCCAACCATGTCAGATTTGTCATGTTTTTCGAGAAGTGATTCAAAATCTGGCTCAGACATTTCACTCCTCTCCCGTATGTCCTGGCAGTGCCATCCATAAGTCGTCTATGAAAGCGATGCGTAAGTTTGTCCCAGAACCATCATCATCGTAGGGAAGGGCTACCGTTACCACACGGTAATCTGTAGGGTCCATCACCTCTGCACCTGAACTATCCCGGTTCAGCACATCAACCACAATTTGATCGACAAAACTACTCACAACACTGGCCTTTTCCATATCTCTCCAAGTCGCTCCGGTTCTCTCATTTCGGTCTAATCTTCGAAGGGTTGGTCCATCCTTTTGCCAGGCCGATACAAGCCAGTTCTCTTTCTTTAGGCGAATAACATCACCTAGGCCATATGCTGGTTTGCGATAGGACAATGTTAGCCTAGTGACTTCTGCCCCATCTCTGATACCCACTAGTGTCGATGTTTCTTTTGTTGTTCCACCAAATCTTCGAACCAATCTTCTAGCCCAAGTTCTTGCCAGGGCCTTCGAACCAAATTGTAAGTCCCAACCTCCTGTTACTGGACCTTCTTTGGTGATGAAAAACATCGGGTCTGATTCCAATTCATTGAGTAATTCATTCAGAGTTCCTCTTAGGTCCTTCAACTCATCCTCAGACAATCTGCGGCCCGCACTCCTGAGTTGCATGGTCGCCTCAAAATATGCCCCAGCTTTTCGAGTGCAAGTAGGACAAACAGCATTACTAGTCTGCAATAGAACCTCATGCTGGTCCGAGAATTGGTGGCCTTCCAATTGTCCTTCGACATTTACATGGAGGCGAGCGGTTCTCTCATCAATTGGCTGATAGGCCATATCTATCGCGACATTGCTTGCTCCATCTGTAACTCCGAGATTTTCTCTAAGTCTCAACTCTCCCAATTCCTCGTCTTCAATGGTCACCCAGCGCTTCTCCACTTCGTGCATTCCGCACTTTGCACAGCGGTGTTGTTGGATGCGCTCAGGCACCTCGGAAAATACAGTTCTAGCCCTCAAACAATCCTCGCAAAGACGCTCGGATGTGAGTGGAGGGGGTGAGCCACATGCGATGCAAAACGCTGCGCCATCCATACTGCTCCCCCGCCAACCGGCAAGCCTGCCCCGTTTGAAAGGTTGGTGAACCGGTCGAAGGGCAATTCGGCCCCGTCGGGGCCGAAATAAGAAGAACTTACGATTATTCTTCCTCAGGAGCCTTTAGTTGTTGATCGGAAAGAGAATCTATTTCTGCCTCTAGAGTGGATATTGATGAGAACAAATCTCGGCTGAACCAAATTACTAGTCCAAGCATGATTGCATAGGCTATGTAGGCTTCAGCAATACCTGTCAAGATATCGCCTCCTGGTCTAGCTCCTTCTTTCTATCGGACAACTCAGCAGCAAGGCGATATCGCTTGTTGGAAAGCAATAGTAAACCCGTAAATAAAATACACATCAGTCCAAAACTGATCAATAAGAATGAGCGTACATCTGGACTCATCCCTACTGTTTCGGTTGACTCGACAACTAAAACCTCGGGATGGGTTGTTTCCCACCAAGTGGTTGCACCAGCAGTAATCGGTACCAGGGCGAACCCGAATAACCCGACCGCAGATAGAGTGTCTCGGGTTTGTTGTGTGTCGGGTTGTGATTGACGAGAATAGAGTAAGAATAGGGCAACCGCAGTTAGTAGGGCGAAGGAATTCAATCTCATATCGCCCCAATCCCAAGGCCGTCCCCATTCCGCAGATGCCCAAATTGGGCCCGAAGTAATCACTCCTAATCCAAAGATTACACCTAGGTCGGCCCCACTCTGAAAGTAAACCCAAGCTTCCTCACTGCGCTTGAGATACCACATCAATGAGCCATAAAACAGTACACTGAATGATAGGAATGAGCACCAAGCGAATGGAACGTGAAGATAGAGAATTCTGTATGCCTCCGGAGCACCCCAACAGCCTCCTCCAGTACATGGTTTCAGGCCAGGAGCATATTCTAACCCGAGAATTGAAACAAATACAATTCCTGCAAGCCCGAGATATGTCAAAGCATAACCTGAGTCACGGAAATTCATTTTTTCACCATTTAATCTTCAGGAATTATGACTGCCATTGCCCACAATAAAACCACTGTCAGCCACGCTATCGCAATATCTGCAAATGGTTCACCCAGCGCTAATTCAAAACTCATTCCATTACTCATTATCGAAGTTAGAGCGCTGGTCATTTGTAAGAATGGCCAGATTAACACTAGTTGTAGTAAAACTCCTGCTACGGCGCCCGATCTCGTTAGATCGGATACCATCAGGTGCAAAGCCGAAGCGGCCACACTCAAATCGATGATTACGAATGCGAATAACCACAGCCACAGCATAACATCAGAATTCATAGTTGAACTGATATCACCAGCGATAACGTACCAAGAGAGGTAAATCATCGGTATTGGTAGAATCAAAGAGACTCCCATTATGGAAAACCAACCTCTTGAGCCGGCACCGGACATAGCCCTCCACCAATCTCCTGCTCTTTCCTCAGAGAGTCGTTTGATTATGGCAGGAGTTACGATAGCTGTGATGAATGCAGGAGTTAGAGTTAGAGCGGCCAATAAATCGTAATTTTCACTACTACGAGTTATATCAGTAGACAGTGTATAGGCCAGTAATAAGGCTACCAAGGCCGGAACTCCACGTCCAATGGTATCGATTGGATTGCGTCTTTCAAGCCTACAAGCCCAAGTAACTAATTCCATGTGTGACTCAGCGGAGCAGGG
>DALV01000105.1:4278-5260 GCA_002496905.1 Euryarchaeota archaeon UBA105
AATGACTTCGGGGTCGTGAGTTGCAACTAGGATTCCATGACCCCTCTCTGCTAGTGCCCTTAACCAACCTAACAATAATCCTCTAGATGATTGATCAAGACCCTCTGAAGGTTCATCAAGAAGCACGACTGATGGCTCAGAATTTAGAGCGACCGGAACAAGTGCGGATAGAACCGCTACTCTTCTCCGCAGACCACCAGAGAGTTTGCAGATTCTATCCTCTGCTCGATGTCCAAGGCCCCATTCAGAGAGGATTTGGTGCAATGCTTGCGGATTATCTGCCCGTCCTGCGACTCTGCAAGCACCACGAATCCTTTCGAATACAGTTTCATCACCAGACATCCCTTCAGTTTGCAAACAAAGTCCGAATCCAGTAATATCTCCTCGCTGTCCTTCTGAGTCTCTGACGGTAGTTTCGATGCCCTGGTCATTTCTGATAACTTGCCCCTGGGACATAGGGTGTAATCCTGCTAAAGATTCCAACAAAGTGGACTTGCCTGATCCGTTTACTCCTAGCAAACCAACGACTTCTCCCCCAGAGAGTGAAAAGTCAACGCCACGAAGCACCTTACGGCTACCTCTGTCGACAACCAACCCGCGGGCTGAGAGCAAAGTTCGCGCGCTCACGATATCTCCCACTAGCAGCCTGCGTTTGAGTGGTTCCATCGAAGTCCCTATGCATATGAGGGCTCTGTCGAGGCTCGAGGGAGAGGACTGGCTACCGTTGACTATGAGTTTGTTTGGTCCGACCTAACGGGATCTGATTGGGCGGCATTGGGGCTGTTTCTAGTAATTGCCACAACACCATACATCGTTGCTTGGAAACAAGACACCAGTATAGCTCTAGCCACAGTTTTGTCGTTGTTATTGGTAACTTTCTATCAAATGATTATTGACATGGGTTTCCTCGATTTCACACCTATTACCTTCCTTTCAATAATCCCAAAGATTGCAGACAATCCTGACCAAATTCATCGCTTCA
>DALV01000021.1 GCA_002496905.1 Euryarchaeota archaeon UBA105
AATGACACAAGCATCTGGAGTTTCGCCCGATCCATCTGCACTGACGTGCGCCACACGCTCAATCCAATCTTGAATTTCATTGGTTATGTGAGGCACAACCTGCACAGTCTTTCCGAGATAATCGCCTCTACGTTCCTTCTCAATGACATTTGCATATACCTTGCCGGTTGTGATATTATTTTCTCGAGTTAGAGCGACATCGAGGAATCGTTCGTAGTTCCCAAGGTCAAGATCAACTTCTCCACCATCATCCAATACGAATACTTCTCCGTGTTCGAATGGGGACATGGTTCCAGCATCGCTATTTAGATACGGGTCTATCTTTACTGAAGTAAGCCGCAGTCCTGCGGATTTCAGTAAAACGCCGATGCTTGAAGCTGTGATTCCTTTACCTAGTCCAGATAGGACCCCGCCCGTGACTACGACATACTTCATGCAATCAACGGGGTTTGAAGCCGACGTGTCTCGCATATCAACATTGGCTCTCTGAATTACAAAATTACTCGCTAAAGCGACCGTATCGCAAGTCTAAGTATCGTCTGACCCCCGAAGAGTCATGGCCGGTGCCACCAACTCTAGGATTTTGGTTACCGGTGCACTTGGTCAGATTGGCACTGAATTGGTTGAAGCATTACGCTCTCTCCATGGCGCCGACGCTGTTGTGGCTAGCGATGTTCGTGATATCCCCGATCATCCCTGTGTGGTTGGAGGTCCATACAGGCATCTAAGTGTAATTGACGCTGATACCTTTGATGAGTTAGTAACCGAGGAATCGATTGGAACCGTATATCACTTGGCTGCTATCCTAAGTGCAACAGGAGAAAAGAATCCCGAATTATGTGAAAGAATCAATGTGGGAGGGACAGTTACCGTTTTGGAAGCTGCTCGAAAACATGGGTTGAGAGTTTATGCTCCATCATCAATTGCTGTTTTTGGCCCAGATGCTCCAAAACATGCTCCTCAAGTTTGTCCACTAAACCCCACAACCATGTACGGGAAAACCAAGGTAACCGGAGAACGTTTAGCAATGAATTACTGGAAGCAATACGGCGTTGATGTTCGAGGAATAAGATATCCCGGTTTGATTTCCTACAAGGCGCCCGCCGGTGGAGGAACTACCGATTACGCAGTAGATATCTTTCATGCTGCACTTGAAAATGGCCATTACGATTGCTTCGTTCGTTCAGACACTCGCCTTCCAATGATGTACATGGAAGATGCAATACGTGCGACTATCGCTCTGATGGATGCTCCAGTCGACTCAATTGGTGATGCACGTGGAGGCTACAACCTCTCGGGTTGTTCATTTACGGCCGCTGAAATCGCAGATGCGGTTGCAGCAAGGGTGCCTGAATTCACTTGTGATTTCAAGCCCGACGTCAGGCAAGAGTATGCTGATTCATGGCCAGACTCGGTTGACGATTCTGCAGCCAAGCAAGATTGGGGATGGAAGGCCGAGTATGATTTAGATGCACTTTGTGATGCAATGATTTCGGGCCTTCAATCTTCATCAATCTGATTCGACCAATCAGGAGTACTTGGCTCGACATTTGCCCATAGAACGTCATCTATTCTCAGTACTGTAATCGCTGCTTCAGTTGCACCAGTCAAGGCCTGACGAGCTACGAAAAGAGGGTCATTGATTCCTAATCCAGCCATATCTGCCTTTTCTCCACTCATAGCATCAAGGCCGAACCAAGAACCATGTTCTACTTGTGCCGCGGATAGCGCTAATATCTCATCGATTGGATCAAGTCCTGCATTTTCTGCTAGCACACGGGGAATAACTTCTAGAGCGTCTGCAAAGCCCTCTATTGCCAATTGCTCTCTACCTTTCTGAGTGGTAGCATAGGAGCGCAGGTGACGAGCCAAATGAGTTTGAGTTCCTCCTCCACCAGGAAGTACCTTTGGCTCACGAACTAACCGGAACGCTACACCAAGAGCATCATCGAAGGCTCTGCTAACCTCTTCTCGCATTGTGGATGTAGTTCCACGCAGAAGAGCGGTCATAGCGCGACCTTTACCATCGATTCGAACATACCAAGCATCGTCTATCTTATCCGCTGCACGGTTGGTGTAAGTTCCTACATCCTCGGCAGACATTCGATTTGCCTCTCGAACCATCTTTGCTCCGGTAAGAGTCGATAATCGTTCCAAGTCTTCTCTTTCGAATCTTCGATAGGCGGTTATTCCAGCGTCTTTCAACAACGGAACAGCCTCGTCTGCTATCCCATCTCTGACGCAAAGTAGGTCAATACCCAGTGAAGAAAGGCTAGCAACCTGTTCGGCTAATTTCGCCCTCTTCCTATCTTGGAATCCGGAAAGCACTCCAGTGCTTCGAATCTCAATTTGTGCATCCAATTCCAACTCTCGATTTTCAAACCCACCATCGATTATGGCGATTTTACCACCATCAGAATGAGTTTCTGTGGTAAAATCGAGTCGTTGTTTCTTTAGCATTAAGCCATGAATGATTTCAGATTCTGCAGCTCCCCCACCAGTCATCCGCAGGCGCTTAACTCGAATTCTCTCAAGGTCGTCACCACCTTCTTCATTTTCCAATGCATGAGCGGCTTCAAGTGCTAAACTAGTCATTTTCTTAGCCAATGCAGTATCGATCTTTCCAGCCATTGTTGTCGATGTAGTAGCAATCAAATCATCATCTGAGGCATCCCTGCAAATTTCTTGCAATTGGGATAGTGATTCTTCCACCGCAATACGATATCCATTCACAATTATTGTTGGATGAACTCCGATTCTAGATAATTCGAGTGCGTTGCGTAATAGTTCTGCTGTAAGTAGTACTGAAGTTGTAGTTCCATCTCTAGCAATTCTATCCTGAGCCGAACTAGTAGCGATGAGAAGATTAGCGGTCGGGTGCTCAACCTTTGCAGTCTCAAGAACGGTAACTCCATCATTGGTGACGACAATCTCACCATTCTCGTCAACTAGCATCTTATCCGAGCCTCTAGGGCCTAAAGTCGACCTAACAGCGCCTGCTAGTGCTAGAGCCGCATTGGTGTTGTTTACTAGAGCAGAGCGCCCCTCTATACGGTCGGTATCCTCCAAAGCAACATCCTGCTCCGACTCAACCATGAGCATAGCGAATCAAAGGCCCGCTTTCAATGCGATGTTGTGTGAATCGCAATGCATCCACTCATCGCCCGTGCGCCCGCCCGCACACACACGCGAGCACCCTATTCACCGTTTGATTCAAATATGGCAGAATACTCGGACTATACAACCTCAGGTTGAGTAGTGGTATAATGAGCACACCAGAAAGAGACGAATTCGAGGAGAGAATGCTCGAACAAATGGCCAAAATGTTCGCAGACATGGGTATGCCGATTGACGTCGAATTGCTTCAGAATATGATGCGACAGGTTCGTGACCAATTCGAGGAGATGGGTCTTGATCCAGATCGAATGGCCTCTACTGAAATAAAAATGGGAACAGATGTAGATCCCGAAGAGTTCCGCAAGCAGATGGAATCCATGCTCAATGGTCCAGGTGGAATGGGTGAGATGTTCCGAAATATGGGCATAAAGGTACAATTTGAAGGCAATACCCCTGCTGAAGTCCCAGAGATTGAGGTTGAGGAAGAAGTAACGGAAGAGCCCGATAATGATCTTCCATTAGAAGATATATTCATCCATGAAGATAGGATGTGTATTACCGTAGATATATCTAGATTCACCGACCTACAACAAGAAGAGGTCGAGCTTAATTTAACCAGTGGCGGTGAAATACTGCAACTAATGAAAACCACACAAATGCGCCCTTTGAAGCGCTATACACTTCCTCATTCGGCAGACAATATTGTCGAATGGGACCTAAACAACGGAATTCTTGATGTCAAACTCGACATCAATTCGGAGGCTACAACAGCCGACGAAAGTGAGTGAAACCTCAATGGAGTGAATGAAATGAGTAAATCAGTAATTGGAATAGACCTTGGAACGACGAATAGTTGCGTTGCTACTCTCGAAGGTGGTAAGGCTACAGTAATACCGAATTCAGAAGGAAGTAGAACTACCCCCTCGGTGGTAGCCTTCACTAAAGATGGAGACCGCCTTGTTGGAATTACCGCAAAGAGACAAGCGGTTACTAACCCAGAACGTACAATCATGTCTGTGAAGAGAGAAATGGGTACTGATTGGAGTCAAAAAATTGGCGACGATGAGTTTACACCCCAAGAAATCTCAGCATACGTGCTACAGAAGCTGAAGGCCGATGCTGAGGCATATCTTGGACAAGAGGTAACACAGGCTGTCATTACTTGTCCAGCATACTTTAGCGATGCACAAAGAAAGGCAACCCGAGACGCAGGTAGAATCGCTGGT
>DALV01000090.1:0-1882 GCA_002496905.1 Euryarchaeota archaeon UBA105
CCTGCAATGTGAGGTGGTTTGCAATTTGAATGATAAAACAAGACTAAATCGCCGATTTTCATATCATCTCGCATGGTATTTCGAGCCTGATAATTTCTCACACCATCCCAATGGGTCGAACCATCTTCAACTAATTGTGACCAAGGATAGACATGCGGTTCGCTCTTCATCAACCAATAATTTACCATATTTCTCACCATGCGTCGTCTGATCCCATCACCAAGGTTGCATCGATGACATTACCCTCTTCACGGGTTAATGTCCTGCGCAATCCTGCAGCTCGGGCCATATTGTTAGAACCCCCACTCAACGAGATATTTGCTTTCACCAGCAGTGCGTAAATGGCGGGGAGAAGGAAGAGGGCAGAAATTGCTGCTACAATCAACAGGATGATGATTACGTTGACAAATGGTATGATTGCAGGAATTGGAATCCAGTAAGCACATGTAAGGCCGGCAGCGGTTATCGTAGTTGCTTCGGCGAGACTCATTCCAGTGCTTGCGCATGCTATTCTAATCGCGTCAAGTGATCCACCTAATTCACGTACACGATTCGCAATATGTATCGAGAAATCAACTCCGACGCCAACCAATATCGAACCTATCATTACAGTCACCAATGATAATGTTACGTCGCCCGAATCCATCACCATCCATTGCATGAATACAGTGAATGCGACAGGAATTGTAGTCAGAATCGCATATTGAACATCTCTGAATACCAATCCAAGTGTCAACACGGTGAATAGTAAGGCGAATCCGAGTGAATTCCACTGCGAACCTACAATGAGGGTGTTGACTTCGATAGTTACTGATGCCACGCCTACCAATTTCGTTGAAGTGATACCACCGCTGGTATCTTGGGCAGCGAATGTATCAATCTGGCTAGCGGCGGCCTCGGTGCTCTTGACATCCATAAATGGCATATCGATGTAAATCAAACTCCGTTGGTAATCGCTTGACATGAACAATTCTCGCATCTCTTTCGTCAAACTATTGTAGAACACGTAAATCAGGAAATTTTGTGCTTCTGTCCCACCTGATGGTTGTTGATCGAGAAGAGCCAGACCCCACCAGAATGATCCGTTTCCAGAGGCTTCTCTGTCAAAGAGGAGTTCTGCAACATCCTTCATTGGTTCTGGTAATGGGGAATCGTCAATTATTTCCATAATTGGTTCGCCAGTAACATTTACTCCGACGGCTATTGCTTTCATCAAGAAGACAATCGAGACAGCCGTTGTCTGAT
This sequence comes from Euryarchaeota archaeon UBA105, assembly GCA_002496905.1. Lineage (GTDB taxonomy): Archaea > Thermoplasmatota > Poseidoniia > Poseidoniales > Thalassarchaeaceae > MGIIb-O1. The sequence continues at coordinate 1,246 of DALV01000090.1, forward strand.
TTACTTGGTTGCATTTTCCTTCAAGCTCTTCGATACCTTTCAGATTATCATACGGATCATTAACTTCGGTAGGATCATTGATGAAAGTAGGTGAGGCACTGATGTCGCCATCGATGAGTAGGAAGCCAGGCTGTCCAGCCTCGAATTCATCGGAATATATTCCCATTTTTTCTACAGCAGGAACGTTTTGAGGTGCCATTTCGAGCAAATCGATATTCTCTTCTACATTCGGTCGATTATATCCTGCTGAGATTAACATCAAAGTGAGGAATACCGCCAGTGTCAATTTCGTCCAATTAAGCGGGAAATTTACTGCTTTGACGAAGGGTGCAGGAGGTGGGTGTGAAGGTTTCTTCAGATCTAACAACATGGTTAGATTCGGAACCATAACCATCGTCATGATGTAAACAACAACGATTCCTCCAGCCAATGACCAACCCACAGTTTGAATTGGTTTCATTTCTACGAATGTGAGTGAGATGAATCCGATAATAGTAGTAATTGCAGAGAGCATTACGGCTCTTCCAGTCGATTGTAGGGCTGCATCCATTTTCTCTTGTGGAGTTCCTTTAGCCTCGGCATAGCGATTGGTGATATGGAGACCATAGGAGACTCCCAAGGCAAGTACAATGGGGCC
>DALV01000090.1:2233-7448 GCA_002496905.1 Euryarchaeota archaeon UBA105
ATTTGTCCAACCGATTATTCCCATCGTGATGAAAACTGAACACAAGGTCGGAAGACCAGAAATGATGAGGACCTTGATTCCTTGAACAAACCTGATTCGTCCGGTTTGTAACAGATCACAATGGAAAAGGAATAGTCCCGCAGAAACAAAGAATACACCAATAGGGAAAACCTTCCAGAATAGGTTGAATGATTCTTCAGTGACTGCGTTGGTAATAGGTACCGGGCCGGTAAGAGTCATCGTTAGATTCTTCGATGCCCAATCATTTTTTTCTCCGAGTCTATCGATTTCATCCTGAGTTCCTTCAATCAACTCAGAAATCGTCGTATTCCCAAGGTCATCACTGATTCCGATGATTATCACGGCTCGATTCCAATAGAATGCCTTCTCAGCTTCTTTGATGCCATCACCATCCGCATCTCTTCCAACATCTCTAACAAGCTTAGAGAGTGCATTGGATGGCATCTCTTGCAGGATCTGATCGACTCTTTCTTGTTCATCGGGAATTGCGTAATTGCCGAGTAAATCCTCGTTCTGATCAATAGACTCGTTGAGTTGCTCAGAGAGTTCTTCTGAACCCACTGCTTGTGCTACACCCGAGAAGAATGATTTGACAACTCGCCCTGCCGAGGAGTTCACTTCTTTAATCACAGTAGAAATTGAAAGAACATAGATGACATTGTCCTCTCCACCGTCATTCGCACCAGGATTCAATTTCGTCTCGACCTTTTCTATCTCTTCTAATATCGGAATAGTAGTAATGTTGTAATCTTCCGATTCGACATAGATAACCATGACATTCGTAGTCCAATCCTCTTCGACTCTAGACAATAATTCTGATACTTCAGAACCTTGCGGCAGATAGACTTCCAAATCACCGTTGACATTCATCGAAGACTTTCCTTCGATTGGACAAAAACCGTCCCGACAATCTACGATACCCGACTCCCAGGAAAAGAAGCCAGTTACGATAAGACAAATCACCACAGTAACTACAGGGAATTTAGTTAGAATATTTGTAAAATTGAGATTGGCAGAGGCTCGTCGGAATTGATTTCTAGCCCGACGCCCGAAGCCTCCGATATCCTTTCTTTCAACATCTACCGAGGAGAATACTTCGCTGGCTTTGCTGCTGGCTCTGCGGGCAACTCTTGAGGCGATATTTCGCTTCTCGCCTCCTTCATCCAACTGGCTCACGCTCGTGTTCGTCGATGCCGTCTCAACGGGCAGTGCTTGAACTCAACGGCACCGGGTTCCTCTTAGAGTGAATATACTGCATGCTTCCTAACACTGCGGGAACGGTCAAGAACAAGTTGTCCCAGCGATGGCTGTCCTAGGAGGTGTAAAGGAGATGGGCGGTCCTACCATTGAGGAGAAGCGTTGGTCCATTGACCTCGAAAAGAGGATTCAATCAGAGCATTATGCTGACCGTGAGGTCTACAATCGCCGTTACAGTTTCAAACCTAATTCTGGCAAGGAAATCTTCGTTGTAGACACTCCTCCTCCTTACCCAAGTGGAACTTGGCATATTGGTGCAGTGGCACAGTATTCAATGATCGATGTAATAGCCCGAAGTCAACGATTACTCGGCAAAGAAGTATTCTTCCCATGGGGGGTAGATCGTAATGGAATCAATATCGAATTTACCGTTGAGAAGAATACTGGGAGGAAGATGAAGTCTTTCGATCGAGCCGAATTCCTCGATTTGTGTAAATCTACTATCGAGGAATATACCCAAGCGATGAGGGAGACTGCGGCACGAGTGGGGCTTTCTTGCGATTTCGAAAAAGAATATCTTACTGATTCGGATGAATATCGAGCGGTTACACAATCTATCTTCGTCGATTTATTCCGGCGGGGAGACATCGTTGAAGACCTCCGCCCGAATATCTACGATCCAGTAGAAGGTACAACAATTGCCGATGCCGAGGTCGAGCGCTTGCAGCGACGTACCAAATTGATTGACGTCCGTTGGACTACAGAGGCTGGGAAAGAAGTCGTTATTTCCACCACTCGCCCCGAACTGATCTGTGCTTGTGGAGTGGTCGTAGTCCACCCAGATGATGATCGTTATAGCGAACTCGTTGGAGAAAAAATCCAACTCCCAATCGATACGAATGGTCGTTCGACGACGGTTGAAATCAAAACTCATCCTTCGGTCAAATCTGATTTCGGTTCGGGCGTTTTGATGGTATGTTCATTCGGAGATCAAAACGATGTTGCCATATTTAGAGAACTGGCCTTAACTCCCTTCCAGGCAATCGACCTAGACGGAAGAATGACTGAAGTTGCAGGCCCATACGCTGGGCTCAAAGTAGCAGAAGCTAGAGAGAAGGTAATCGAGGACCTTGAGGCAGCGGGAAGAATAGTTGCAATGGTCGAAAAAGATCAGGAAGTGCCAGTAAGTGAACGTGGTAAGAACCCCGTCGAGATTATCCTACTAACAGAATGGTATGTCCGTCAAACTCACATTCAAGGTAGGATGAAAGAACTGATCGAGGATATTGAATTCCACCCTCCTCGCAACAAACAATTTCTCATTGATTGGATGGATAACATCAGTATCGACTGGCCCATTAGTCGCCGAAGATGGTATCACACAGAGGTGCCTATATGGTATGCAGATGACGGTTCCAAAGTCATCACACCCCCTACTGGAATTTACGTCCAACCATGGCGAGAAGACCCACCTGATGGTAGTCGCGTCCTAGATCGTAAAACTCGCGAAGATCTAGGTTCTTGGGAAGATCTGCGAGAGAACCTTGGCGAAGTCGTTGGTGAAGAGAAAGTATTCGATACTTGGATGGATTCCTCTAATTCAAATCTCTATGTATCGGGTTATCTATCTCAACCCGAAGTTTTCGAGAAAGCCTTCCCAACTGGAATTAGACCCCAAGGAAAGGAAATTGTCCGAACTTGGCTTTACTACACTCTTCTCAAGAGCGCCTTACTCCTAGATTCACCCGGATTTAAGCACGTCTGGATCGATGGACTCGGTATGGATCCTTGGGGGCGAAAGATGTCGAAATCACTTGGAAATGGCATCGATGCTGATTCGGTTCTCGAATGTGGGGCAGGAGGCAGAACAGGCTCTTGGAAAGTTCGTGGCCCGGACAAGGTTGTCAATTTGCGAGCTAACAAAATTGGCTCGGAGTGCTTCCGATTGTGGAAGGCTTGTGATGCTCAAGTCGGCGATGATTTCCACATCAATCCCGAAGAGATTGAGCAGAAATACTTCGGCGTACTTACCAAGATGTTCAATGTAGCTCGCTTCGCCTCACAATTCCCTGTACCTGATGATCTCGATTCGATTCCTGAATCTCTTGAACCCGAGGATAAATGGATTCTTGCCGAGTTCAACCAAGTTCTTGCTCGAGTTGAAACCGCATGGTCAGAGATTGATATTTACACCGCAGCACAATCTCTGAAAAATTTCGCAACGGGTGTTCTGCCAAGCCACTGGCTCGAGATGGTAAAATCCCGATTATACGATGGCGATGAGGCTGCTGCGTGGACGATTCACAGGATAGTTCGTGATCTATTGGATGCATTCTCTCCGATTTGCCCTTTCTTCAGTCACCATATTTCTTCCACTCTTTACAAGCGCTCTGCAGTCGAAGCAGAATCATTCCCCATTCTACCGGCGGGAGCCGTTGATGATGGCGTTGAAGGTTGGCTATCAATCACCGATGCAGTGATGGAATTCAACTCTGAGGTGTGGAGGATCAAGAAGGAGCAAGGCCTTTCCTTGAATTCGGAATTATCAGGAATAGAAATTCCAAATGAGCTAGAATCACTGAGTATTCCTTTGAGTCGAATGCACCGTTTGGTGTGATTCAAAGTAAGAATGGCACCAATGCTTTTCGATCCTCTGGATATTCTTCAAATTCCTTCTTGTACCATTTGTGGTGGGCAAGTGCTCTAGGGGCGAGATTGCACGCCGTCCATATCGCAAAGGTAGCACCTGCAAGTGACCATGTAGCGATTGCCCACCCCGTCCATTCGATGATTTCTCCAAGATAATTTGGACAGGACACTTTTTCGAATAATCCTCCCTTCGGAATTTTGTATCCTGTTGAACCATCATCACGTAGAGCAAAGAGAATATTGTCTGATTTGATGTTGATGATCATACCGGTAAAGAAAATTATAGCACCAATAATGAATCGAGGATCCATCAACCACTCGAGGTCATAATTTGGTGCTAACTCAAATAACCAAATCCCATTCAACCATGTGTTGACACCATTGAAGAATAGGCCCATGAAGACGATACTAAGTGGCATCATCTTACCTGAAATACGAGCGCGTGTAGGCCAATCCCAAGCCCTGTTGATGTAGTGACCAGTCCACGCTGCCCAGAATAGCCAGATTACAGGTTCTCTGTTTGAACCAAGTATAAGCATCACAGAAAGAAAGACGGCTGGAATCGTTTCCATAAGAACCCAACCAGTTCTGGCTGAAATCCTTACACCCCAACCCTTTCTTTCATGCCGTCCATAAGGCGCGCGGAAGAATAACAAAGTGACAAGAACTGCAATTGCGAGACCAATCCAAAATAACGATATCAATCGATAATCCGATTCGCTGACAAATAGAAATTGCAGTTCTTGTCGCATCAGATCCTTACCTGTCCATGTTCCTTCAACCAATTAACTGAATCAAATATTGTTTGTTCGAGAGGTCTTGATTTGTGGTCAATTTGATCTCGAGCGAGGTCCCCTGGAATATCCCTGCACTGGACGGCAAGTGCATGAAGGCTCCCCTTGCTGAATGACGGTCTCTTGCCTGTGATTGAGGATGATAGGGCCGCGAAAGGCAGAGCAAGGTATGCAGTCCAGAATGGAAGTGTGGCAATGTGGGTTCTACGTCCAATTACTCCCTTCACCATTTGTGACAACTCAGGCATAGAAGCCCAGGTCCCTGGAAGCAAGTAGTGTTGACCATCTTTGCCGGAATCAACGCAATTTGCTGCACTGCGACAAACATCTCGGACATCAACCCAATTGAATCCATTATTGAGGGCGAAGGGCATTGATCCATTGGCGATGTCTGTCAAAACTTTACCCATTCTACTCGGCTTGAAATCTTGAGGGCCAATGATTCCTGTTGGGTGAACTATGTTGATGTGAAGACCTTGTTCTCTGTGTGTGAGAACTGCTCTTTGGGCTTCGGCTTTGGTTCGGTCGTAGGGGGCGGTTTTTGGGTCGGTGAC
>DALV01000090.1:7844-10841 GCA_002496905.1 Euryarchaeota archaeon UBA105
GGGACCCCAGCTTCGACGGCGGCATTGGCTACAGCGGTGCTGCCGCCGACGTTGATTTTGCGCATTAGTTCTTCTTGGACCTTCTCGACCGCGACGAATGCGGCTGAGTGGAAAACGACATCACAGTCCTCCATTAGTGGTTGCAATGATTTACTATCTAGAAGGTCTCCTTTGACAAGGTTCACGTCGAGATTTTCAAGAGCACGTATATCTGAACGCACAAGGCAGTCAACCTCGTATCCTCTGCCGAGTAGTTCTCTGACAAGATTGCCACCCACGTGACCACTAGCTCCGGTCACGAACGCCCTCATGGTAGCGTCTAATCGCGAGACAGGATGAATGTAACGGCTTAATTCAGTGCTGAATGTGGTCGTTCGCCTGCGAAATGATCGGTTAGGAGGGTTATCATCTCCTGCCCAATTCTGAACTGTGCCTCGGCTGTGGCTGCCCCGATATGGGGTGTTCCATGGAATGCAGGATGTTGCAGTAGTGGATTATCACTAGGAGGTTCGATTTCAAACACGTCGAGTGCAGCCGAAGTCAATTTACCCGATTCAAGTGCAGATAGGATTGCGTCTTCATCAACTATACCTCCGCGAGCACAATTGACGATATGATTGCCACATTCGACACCGTCTGCTCCTATTCCCGGCATGGTGTCTAACCGTGTTTCGTTCACTAGGTGATGAGTTTCCTCAGTAAGGTTACAGTGGATTGTTATGTGAGTGCACATTCTGAAAATAGCATCTACTTCTTGATGTAATGTACAACCGAACTGGCGGGCGATATCATCCGGAAGGTAAGGGTCGTAAGCATGACATTCCATCCCTAATGCTGAAGCTACGGTTGAGACACCCTGTGCAATCCGTCCGAAACCGATGAATCCCAGCCGCTTTCCCGACAATTCAGTACCCTTCAGTTCCTTCTTTTCCCAAATGCCCTGCCGAAGCCCCCGGTCTCCTCGAGGAATGTGTCTACATGAGGCTAAGAGGTGACCGATGGTAAGTTCGACCACGCTGTGAGTCGAAGATCTTGGAGTGTTGCAAACGACAATACCTGCTTCAGATGCAGCTGCAATATCGATATTGTCAACACCCACACCACCTCTGCCGATGAAAGTTAGATTGGGAGATTTGGCAATAACATCTTCACGCATTTTTGTTGCACTACGGACTACAACTGCATCGAAATTTGCTAGTGCCCCCTCAAGTAATTCCTCTCGCGTGAAATGTTGTTCTGTTACATCGTGCCCCGCATCTCTTAGAGATTGAATGGCGCGTTGGTCCATTCCGTCGGTCACAGCGATTCTTGGCATGATACGTGGCAGCGACTGAACTGAGATGAAGATTTGTGAAGCCGCAGTTCAATCATGCACCTGGCGAAATGGAATTCAGATGAATTCGCTGTCGAGAGGTATTCGACCACCGTTTGCTTCTTGACTGTGACAACGGCGGTTAAGTGCGTGGCAGTCGACATTGAGTCAATCGTTACTGCGATACTCATCCTCTTGTCCCCCCTTGTTCTTGCTATTCCACTCTCTTTGGGCTGGAAATGGTGGGTCGGCACTGAGCCCGAACACGTACATTACCGGGAGAAGGTGCGAAGGGTCCTCGACGCTGGTCTTCCCCTCCGCCGATTTCGTAAGGAACTTGATGCAGAGGCAAGAATCGTCAACATCGATCCGGAGCGTCAATCTCGAATCGAAACCGACTTATTGTTCCCAATGAGAATCAAACACTTCTTGCTGATGCCCGGATTAGTTGTTTGGCCTTTACTGGGTTTAGTGGCTGCACTGTTGACAATTCCTCTGATGCCAATTCTACGTTTTTTCGAATGGCTATTGATTGAGAAAAGAGTTCTCCTTTGGATTGGCATCACAGTTCAGAAGATTACACGTTGGGAGATAATTGGTATCCCGAGAGTTGAGGACGGAGTCAAAAATCCAGATCCAGTTCTCGCCTCAATTAATCGGATGCCAATTACTGTCTTCCTCGGCTTATTCACATTCTTGATTGTAACTTACTTACCTCTCGATACTCGTGCGGTTCTGATGTTATCGAGCCTGTTTTACCTCATTCTTGTTGCATTCATTTCTGTCCTCAGGGCTGCAACACTGAGTACAATGGTTTTCGCAGATACAGGCACTCGTCGTCTGCTTCCAATGGGCACTTTCGTCGAGGATATGCTGGGTCCTTGGGTAGGGGTAGGTCTGATTTTCTTACTATCTCGTCAGTTGTTTTACGGTACTGAGTTACGTAGCGGAGAAATGTTTGGCGACCCAGTCTTATTTTCTCTGGCGGTGCTTCTTGTCCTCTATACCGCGACTATGATTGGAGTCGCAGTGGAAATTTCCTTTTTCAGGTCAAGAGCGGAGTATGTTCGAATTGAATTTCAAGATCAGATGATTCAGAAATTCAATCCACAATTATATCTCTTCACCAGAAATCTCGGAATGCTAAAGATTTCCCGCCTCATGACTTTACGAGAGTGGGTAAATCGAGGAGAGAGGATTGAGTTGTCCGATTTGGAAGAACTCAAACGAAAGTCGCAGTAATTGTGCTATCACTCGCTTCGATTGAGATTTCTCCATTTACATCTAGTTTGGTCGAGATTAAACAATAGGAAAGCCATGTATCCCCTAATCGGTGACTGCAAAGAATTTCTATTCTCTTCCCTTCAGAAAACCGGGACTTACCTTGTGGGATTTTTTCCTCTGATTTGAGACATCTTCCAACTCTTGCTTGTATGCCTCGCGACTCCATCCGTGCATGAATTTCCTGTCCTGGATAACATCCCTTTTTCAGATCGATAAGATTAGCGAATCCTAGTTCAAATGGAATTTGATTGGTAGATTCTACTGAGATGTCGATATTTCCAGTTAAACTCTGTAGAGCTAACCAACTGTCTGCATCACCTTGGCTTCCTCCGTTAGTCTCCAATCCTTCTTTGATCGACTGCAAGAGCCTAGTTGGGACAAGCATCTCAAACGCTGTGTAT
>DALV01000090.1:11257-20641 GCA_002496905.1 Euryarchaeota archaeon UBA105
ACCCTTCCTGGGTTTTTTCCTACGATGATTAAACGATGAACAGCACCATCGCCAGCACTGACTTGCACGTCCTCATTCCAAGGGATCCCAGTAGAGAGAACATCTCGAATTTCTTTTGCATTCTCAGGGTTGTGGATCAGTAGAATTTGATCTCCAAGGTCTGCGTGGAGTATGTGTCCAACAATCCGCCCATTAAGGTCACAAAGAATGGACTCTTCTCTTTTCATAAATTTGGACGAGATATCAATTGATGAGACTCTATTCAAATGGTCATGACAATTCTTACCAGATAGGAGAGTAACTCCGCTTGGAATTTCGATATACTCTGCGAGGGGGTGAAGATTCTCGTCAAGTATCAAGCGACCAACTCAGCCGAATGACTGACCGCAGCCACAGGCTCGATCTGCATTGGGATTATCCATATGGAATCCTCCACCCATCAGACTGTCACGGAAATCTAAGCGGAGTCCGTTCAGTAGAGTGCTATCTTTATCGTGAATCATCACTGTTACTCCATTGATATCAAGGGTCTGAAATCCATCATTATCTGGCTTCTCGACGATTACCATGTCGTAGAGGTAGCCAGAGCACCCTCCAGCCTTTGCACTAATGATGAGGACGTGTGTATCGTTTTGTTCACCGATTGCGGCGAGAACCGCCTTTCGAGCAGAATCAGAAACTTCGATTTTGACATCGACTACTTCGACAGCAGTCGCAATAGGAAGGGAGAAGCCCGAACCGTCGAGAAGACCCACATCTATAGCCCCGTCAAGGTGATATATCAATGATTCCAGTTTAGACAACATGTCAGGTCAATCCCACACAGTGAATTCGACTGGGCATTCTGTGGAGGGAGTTCGAGAGTCCGATGTGGTCCGCCTTGAGGGTGAATCGGTGATGAGAATCAACGATTCGCTGGCAATTGAGGCACCACTAACTGTTGAACTGGTAATAGGCGATTCAAATCACTCATTGGGGTTGACAATGAGGACTCCAGGCGATGATGAAGACCTAATCGTCGGCATGCTCTATTCTGAATCTATTATTGATGGAGTTGAGGATATTCTCTCAGTTGAGATAAACTCTGAAGGTGCAACGGTTCAGTTGTCAGATAATGTCTGCTTCGACATTAATGAACACGCCCGCAGCACCACGAAAACAGCAGCATGTGGGGTCTGTGGTAAAAAATCACTGAACAATCTTAGGCATTTCCATGGACCACCTCTTTCCGAAGATATTCACATCACTCGCTCAATAATTTCCTCGAATTCTGCTTCTTCAAAAGCCGCTCAAACTATGTTTTCCAAAACCGGTGGATCTCACGCAGCGGCAGCATTCACCGAGCAAGGTCAATTGATTTGCATCAGAGAAGATGTTGGGAGGCACAATGCAATGGACAAGCTAATCGGTGCCTTGCTTAGGACATCTGGCAAATCACCTAAACCTCATTCAAACAATGACCAATCAAGAACAATTGTCCACCTATCTGGCCGCTCATCATTTGAATTAGTTCAGAAAGCGGTTAGGGCGGGATTCCCCCTACTATCCTCGGTTGGGGCCGCAAGTAGCCTTGCAGTCGATCTCGCTCGGGAAAACAATCTCTCATTGATTGCATTCGTCCGTGATGAAAGCATGGTGATCCATTCCGCTCCATTTCGAGTCGTCGAATGAAGTGAAAATTTCCCAAGTAATCTGCAACAGGCTGAATAACGAATCTGTAATTCGTCAAGCATGGGTCGCGAGGTCACCGGGACGACTCCTTTGGAGGATTCTGCGCCACAGACCAGCACCCCCTCCTCGGTGGCCGCAGGAGTACCTGCTATCCTTTCTACCATGAAACACGGATTTTCTAAGGTAGGAGTTCTATCTACTGTCAAAACATTGGGTCGAGTAAATCGCTTTGGCGGTTTTGATTGCCCCGGTTGTGCCTGGCCCGATCCTGACAATCATCGTACGATAGCAGAGTTTTGTGAGAACGGAGCCAAGGCTGTCGCTGATGAGGCAACATCGAAAAGAATCACCAACTCATTCTGGGAGTCACATAGTGTTAGTGAACTATCAATTCGAAGTGATCAATGGCTCAACGACCAGGGTCGCCTTACTAGCCCAGTATTACTCGACAAAGATTCGGACTATTACACCCCAGTGACTTGGTCAACCGCCTTCTCGCTCATCGCAGATGAATTAGAATCGTTATCTAATCCAAACGAAGCGATTTTTTACACATCTGGACGTACTAGCAATGAGGCAGCATTCCTATGGCAATTGCTAGCTCGAGCCTTCGGAACGAACAATCTCCCTGATTGTTCGAACATGTGTCACGAATCTTCTGGTTTTGCCTTGAACGATGCCATAGGAATCGGCAAGGGAACGGTGACATTAGATGATTTCAACGAATCCGATCTTATCCTCGTAGTTGGCCAAAACCCAGGAACTAACCATCCACGCATGCTTACAGCATTACGCGATGCTCGGGCTAATGGAGCATCAGTAATTTCAATCAATCCTCTAATTGAGACTGGAATGAAACGATTCAAGCATCCTCAAAACCCTCTCGAAATGCTTGGTTCGGGTTCTGAAATTGCAGACCAACATGTTCAGATCCAGATTAACGGAGATCTTGCTTTATTCAGAGGAATTAATCACCATCTCTTGTCCAATGATGATTTCGACCCAAAATTCATTGAGAATCATACTGCTGGTTTTGACGAATTCAAAAACGCCATCGCAGAGGTAGATTGGTCACTTATCGAAGAATACACTGGCCTTACTAGACAATACATCGAAGACCTAGCTGAACGTATTGCCTCTGCTGAGTCAATGATCATTTGTTGGGCTATGGGAATTACTCAGCATCATAATTCTGTGCAGACTATTCAGGAGATGCTCAACACACTCCTTCTTGGAGGTCACATTGGTCGACCAGGAGCTGGGGTTTGCCCGGTTCGAGGTCACTCTAATGTCCAAGGCGACCGAACTGTAGGAATCAATCATCTCCCATCGAGTGATTTCATTGCTAACTTGTACAATTCAACTGGCGTTCAGTCACCTGATAGCCATGGTTACGATGCTGTGACAGCATCTCAAGCAATGTTGGATGGGGATGCTAAAGTCTTCTTGTCAATGGGGGGAAATTTCCTTTCCGCAATGTCAGATACCAAGGCGATTGCACGAGCTATGAAGAAGTGCTCATTGACGGCATGTGTCTCTACTAAACTCAATCGTAACCATCTAGTGACTGGTGAGCGAGCACTAATCCTTCCCTGTCTTGGCCGCACCGAAATTGATGAACAAGATTCGGGTACTCAATTTGTTTCAGTAGAGAATTCAATGGGTATTGTTCATAGTTCCGAAGGTCGTAACCAACCAGCATCGACCGATCTTTTGTCCGAACCTGCAATAATATCTGGAATTGCCACCGCTATTGAGGATAGAATTTCTATGAGTAATTTGAACTGGACTGAAATTATATCTGATTATGATAATGTTAGAAATCTCATTGAAGAGACCATTCCTGGGTTTGATGATTACAATAGTAGAGTTCGTCGGCGGTCAGGTTTCTATCTCCCCAATGGACCGCGAGATTCTCTTTTATTCCATACTGATACCGGACGAGCCAATTTCAGATTCCATCCTATCACAGCGATTAATCCAAAATCAGGAGAATTCATCATGATGACAATCAGGTCTCATGACCAATACAACACTACAGTCTATTCTGAGAATGACCGGTATAGGGGTGTCTCAAAGGGGCGTAGAGTGGTATTGATGAATCCCCTAGACGCAGCCAATCTCTCTCTTCAATCCGGAGATCAGCTCAATCTCAGCTCTCATTTTGATGGTGAAATTCGCCAGGCAAATAATTGGTATTTGATTGAATACAATATTCCACGAGGAAACCTCGCGACATATTTCCCCGAAGCAAATGAATTGATTCCTTTGACTTCGACTGCATATGGAAGTAACACTCCTACGAGTAAATCAGTTAGGGTCACAGTCGAGCGCATTCAAGATTGAATCCGTTCTGTTTTTCGTTGCTCTTTCAACAATAGTGAACATCTATTCATTTGTGTTTTACACAAGCGTTCTTCTTCCTCGTCTAGATCTCTATCAAGTGCTTGTTCGAAGCATCGGATCGCATCGGTGAAATGTTCCATCGCGGCATAAGACGAACCCATATTGTAGAGTGTCCTACCTGTTACCATTGTAGGATCCATCGAAATAGCTTGGTGGTATGATTGAATACTTTCAGAGAATCTACCGAGTTGATGCAAAGCATGACCTCTGCCATTATGCGAACGGACCCGAATTTCCCTTTCTTCTCTTGGTGCTGATGAGATTGCTTTCTCGAAGCAATTGAGAGCTTCAATTCCCTTATCTTCCCCCAGTAGAGTCAAGCCCTTATTGTACCATTCAATTGAGACATTCACGTCGTCTTGGTTAGGTGATGTAGCTTGACCACTGTGAAGTTTCGCTTGGGCTGCTGCTGCTAATAGATCAACTCCTGCGGCAGGAACATTTTCCTGCTCTTCTTGCATCAGCAATTCTTCTGCTTTGGTTCGGCATTGAAATCCCTTTTCTGCGTGACCAGCCGCCTCTAGTGCATCAGCCATCCCGCTCCATGCTTGGGCGGTCGAACCGTATTCCTCGATAATCCTCTTCCAAATTTGAACCGCTCCAGCGTGGTCGCCATTTTGTGTTGAATCACGAGCTTGTTCTATCAGAACAACATGAGTATCTTCTAGAGCAATCAAGAGGGAACCGTCTCCAGTATCCTCTTCATGTGAACCATCGTCGAATACTTCGTATTGTGCTGGATGAATTTCCTCGTGATTGGTTTCTGTTTCTTCTTGAGGAACTTCTAGAGCCAAGTCTGAATCATCTTCCTCTTCATCCGCCTCTGAAATCGAATCAGAGGCGATTTCCAATGTTGCACCACCCTCTTCATTTTCAGGCAAGGCCAACTCCTCGTACAAACTCTGGGCTTCTTCGTGAGTGTTGTCAAGTTCTAAGCAATATGATATTGTGTTCAACGCATCTTCGTGCAAGCCTAATGCGTTGAGACATAGTCCACAAAGATACCAGAGTTGAGCAGATTCAGAATAGTCACCTTCTAAGGCCGGAGAAATGAGATTCAATGCATTCTCGTAATCTTCCCTTTCGATTAGATTGTTAGCATCTCGAAGAATATCATTTTGCAGGTTTTCTGGTTCTTCCATAACCTTAATCGGTTCTGCCATTAGTACAGGCAACTCTTCAGTTTCTTCAATTTCCTCCTCACGTGAAGCGATTGTAGCGAGGAGATCATCTGTCAATCCTAATTCCAAAGCGGAATTTGCATATCTCTTTGCCAACAACAAATCTCTACCATCCAAAAGTATTGCAAGGTTTGCAGCGGTTGGAGCATGGAATCTATTAATCAAAAACGCTCGTTCAAATGCGACTATTGCACCTTCTTCATCGCCCATTTGGTGATTGACGACTCCTAGGCCATACCAAGCTGCGGAGTTATCTGTCTCAGTTTCGATACAGAATTCATACGCAATCTTCGCGAGAGTAAAGTCTCCTCGCCTTGCGATTTCATTGGCTTGTGCCAAAGTGTATTCGACCACGTGATGAATGGCGTGAAGATTCATGGATAAGAGTTCTGAAAGGATGAGCCATCAGGGAACTCTGAAATCAAAGATGTTAGTAGAGATTCACGGTGGTCGTCTGAGCCTAGCTGAAGGCAGTGAATTTTTCCTACTGAGTTCAATGCTTTTCGGATTGTTGACATGGTATAGTGCAAACGTCCAGAGATATTCATCAGGACTTCGGCTATTCGCTTTGCTTGGTGTAATTTCGATGACTTCCTTACTTTTCCTCAACTTGTCGTGATCTAATGTTCATACCTCATCGTACAGATATTCAGTGGGAATACTTCGGTCCGCCAGGCCCCCACCCCGACATAGAAGGCGTATGTGGAAGGCGAGTGAGAATTATTCAAGAAAAGAATCTCTCTAAGTTTGAGAAGTTTATCAGCGCATTGATGAAAGCGCCAACACATGTCAATAGGGATCTTGACGATCTTAACTCTCTGATGTGGGAATTGATGGACGGTAATCGAAATTTTGCTGAGATTGTTCAATTAATGGATTCAACATTCCATGAGCGAATGATTCCGACTACTGAGAGGTCCCTCGCATCAATAGATCAATTGGTTAAATTGGGGTATGTGCGAATAGATCCACTAGTTGATGAAAATCTGTCTGCATAGTTCAGTCGACAGGCGCCGGGTCTTCTGAACGATTTTCCTCGTCAATTCGTGATTTGGCTACTGAAGCGAAATAGGCTATCATTGGAAATGTGATAAGGAGTCCAAAACAGCCAATGAGTGTTGCAATACCATACAGAGTCTCTTGCACTGGGTCTAATACGAATTCCGAGATAGAGACCAACTCATGCTCAGCCATGGTGAATCTGACTTCTATCCCTTCTTGAGATATCAGTTCTCCTTCTTCTCTAATCTCAATAATCCAGGTGGTCAGCACTTTTTCATCATCTACCAGAGCCTCTGCCGCTATTTCCGCGCTTTCAGGATCTGCTGCTTGCAAGTATCCAACACCTTCTATTGGTAGTGTGAGAGAAATTCTTCCTCGCAAGGTCCCAGAGCCTTCATCGAGTTCGAGGCTATGTGTATAGGCAGAAATACAGGATTCTGATACTTCGTCGAATTCCTTGCAGTTGAATACTTCATCACCGTCCATGCCGAGCAATTCCGATGAATACCAGAGAGAGCTCGTAGAGGTGACAGTCAGTACAGTATCGCTTGGTGCATTCATTACACTGATATTCAGCCACGTCGCTGCAGAAGAGGTCGAGACGAACCATGCAGATTCATTCTCATTTGACTGCGCTAATTCATAATTAATCTCATCATTTGTTGTCTCGTATCGATAATACTCACTGTCTAGTGTATTCGAATAAACCGCGTAGGATAGGACAATGATCAAGACAAGTCCCATGCCTATCATCGTCCGAAGCATGTTCGGGTTGCGTGAAAGGGCCTTCTTCATCAGGGGAGCGAATCGAGAGGTGGGTTTGAACCCTATGTGGAGTCTGTGAGAACGGACCACTGCGGGGCGAGTTATCCCAACCAAGTCATCACGGTTATATACGGCCTCAAGGTCGCCCGGTCGCTACAAGGTGACTCAATGACGACCTTTCACGACGTCCCAGCCGATCTGCTCATCTCTGACCTCTCTCAGAGATTAGCCGATAACGATGCCATCAGTGCTCCGGAGTGGGCCGAATTCGTCAAGACTGGCACACACCGTGAGCGTCCTCCAACACAGTCAGATTGGTGGTATACCCGCTCCGCCGCCGTGCTCCGAAAGGTTGCTCTGAAGGGCCCGATCGGCGCAAATCACATGGCGCAACTCTTTGGCGGTCCTAAGGACCGTGGAGTCAAGCCGAACCGTGCAGTTGCCGGTTCGAGAAAAGTTGCACGAACTGTTCTCCAGCAGCTCGCTGCTGCTGAACTGATTGTAGATACTTACAACACCGCTGGAACAGTTACACTAGGAAAAGTAGTATCACCCAGTGGCCAGGCATTGTTGGACGAATCCGCTCATGCTGTTCGTCCACAAGCTGAAGAGAAGTACCCGGGACTGACCCGATATTGAGGTGATTGGATGGCACGACACAAACCATTCGGAAAGAAGCAGAGACTCAACAAGGTCACTAAACAGAACCGCAGGGTTCCTGTCTGGGTTATGCTCCGCACAGCCCGTAACACAGTATCTCATCCTAAGCGCCACCACTGGAGGCGCTCCAAGCTCCAGAGGTGATTGAGATGGTTGAAGTCAAAGAAATGGTCATCCCGCTCAGGGCTGCATGGAGAGTCCCTCGTACTAAGAGGGCTAACAGAGCGATGGCAGAGGTCAGAAAGCATGTCGCCAAGCACATGAAGCTCCAAGATGGAGAAGAGATGTACATCGATTCAGAAGTCAACGAGGTCATTTGGGCTCGTGGTATGCAGAAGCCTCCTCGCAAGATCAGAGTCGTCTGCACAAGAGATGAGGGATTCCCCCTCGAAGTTAAACTCGCGGAGGACTGAAAATGGGCAATATTCGACCTTCATTCATCAAGACACGTGCAAAGCGTCTTTTGGAGATTTATCCGGACAAGTTCACAGATAACTTCGATACGAACAAGGACTTGGTAAGTGAATTCACTGACGTTGATAACAAGAGGATGCGCAATTGGATTGCGGGTTACATCACTCGTTACATCCAACGTCGCACTGATTGAACATTGACTCGCCCGCTGGGCTAATCAGTAAACCCACTCTCGCATGGAGTGGTAGCGATGGGTGAGAGAGCCAATATCTTGTATCCATCGTATTCTGATCGAGTCTGTATCGTTTTGGTCGAACCAGCGATTGATGGCAATATTGGTGCTGTCGCTCGCTCAATGCTGAATTTTGGCTTCACCGACTTGAGGGTAGTTGGTAGAGAGGGTGATTGGTCGGAAGAAACTAGGAATCGCGCTAAGAACGCTCAGAATATTCTTGACTCTGCTCGTGTATCCGCTTCTTTGGAGGAAGCAGTGGATGACTGTTCCTTGGTTATTGGCACATCTGGGAAACGCGAACATGGTGACAAGATTTCATTTCGCCACTTCCTTCTTCCCGATGAATTGCCTAATCGACTTGATGATACATCCGGACTTATTGCACTAGTATTCGGAACTGAAGGCAAAGGGCTCTCTACAGAAGATCTCCATCTCTGTGACTTTCTTTGTACAGTGCCAACGTGGGAAGGATATCCAATTCTCAACCTCAGTCATGCTGTGACACTTGTGTGTAGCTCATGGTTCGTAAATGAGATTTCTAATGCTTCTCGAGGAGATTTGGAAAAGTTGAGTTCAGTTGAAACTGTGAGGTTATTATCGCCTGAACTGCGACGCCAGTTTCGTGATGATGTAAGTCGGCTTGCTCAGGCGGTCCCAGTTCCTGAGAATAAGAGAAATGGAATCGAAGAAACTCTCACTAGAGTAATACTTCGTGGCATGCCGAAGGACGATGAAATATCCCGAATTTTAGGCGTCATTAACAAAGCGACTCAAGCGTTTGAAGATGAATAGTCTTGGGGAGTCCAACTTGCCCAACTCTTAGGCGTCTCGCGAACGTGCATTGCAACTAATCTGAGTTGATTAGAATAGGATGAATTGATGTGTGGAGAGACCTGTTCGAACGCCCATTTCGCTAGATTTTCAGCAGTTGGGACGAAGTCAACAATGACTGTTCGATGACCGTCTCCCATTTGTTCAAGAGCTTTCAGAGCATCTTCATCTCCCGAATATACAACAAATGAGTGGTCAACAATATCATGAATCTGCTCA